>CAMFGH010000051.1 GCA_945949875.1 uncultured bacterium | reverse complement strand
AGCGCATCTCCCTGCTAGAACGCCGGAACATATCCACAGTCCACCTCTGCAGAGGTTCCGTCATGCGCCACTTCAGAGTACCCATTTTGTCCGATATTACAGTGAATCATGCCATCCGGCAGAACATATCTGATATATTGTTCTGCTTCATTGACATATAATCTTGTATAAATAAAGTAATCACTTACTGTATCATATTCAAAATAAAAAACGCCATCTTTTACCAGCGCCTTGTCCTCAATCACCTGATCCTGCATAAGGATCGCCGCTTCATCTGAATCCAGTATGCCAAAATATTCGTTCAAATCCGCTCTCTCATCAGAATATGAGTATTTCTCTTTTAGTATTTTTCCAAAGCCAACGCCCACAATAATAAAAATCAGGACGATTGCAATGAATACAGGTATTATTCTTTTCATTCCGGTACTCCTTTCAATCGCCCCTATTATACCAGACAATTATCCTATCGTCATTATTTTTTCTTCTTCGTAAAATTATTTCAAAAAATTTTATAATCTGTTTCTATACAGAAAAATCTGTCATATAGATCCATACATATATGCGGAAACCTATTTTCATTTCTGCATATACTATATTTTAAGAAGGGCTTCTTTTCCTACAACCGATTTTTCAGTGTGAATTGTTTTTACCGGCACTCAAACAGCTTTTTACATTACCCTTATACGGTCAAAGCGAATCTGTACCAACTCACCTACATCGTCCAAAATATAATCCGGCATGTATATCTCATTTTCATTCACCATGCACTCCATAATATTTGCCGGCGATGTCAGTTCGTCATTAATGTACAATTCGACGCCCTTTCTAAAAACACTTTCAAGCCTGCATTTCATGGCTATGATTTCGTCACGATTTTTAACCATATTTCCATCCTTTCTAACATGCATTCTTCCCCCAAAAGAAGTTCGTGATATATTTTATTTTTTAAGGAATGCCATGCATTGTGAAATTTTGAGAAAATAATGACGATACTAAAAGTAAATTATCTGGCAGAGGTGTCCGGACTGTACAAATATTTCAAAGACTAGCTTAATTTGAAAAAAATAGAAATTTTGTTCAAGGTAATTTTTTCATAAAACTGAATTATTTCGTTAAAATTTTGTTTGGAAAAATTTTATTTCTGATAAGGCACATAAGCCTAAAAGACATCTCAAATACTAAATTAAGATGCATTGTTGAATTATAGAATTCAAGATCTCCCCGGTTAAGGGTTTTGGATATGTTTTACTATTCTGCCTCCTTCTCGTACCGATTATCCGGAGACACCTCTTGTATTATAGAGTATCAGAAGGCATCTTTCTTTTCAACAGAAAATGTGAAATTTTTTTAAACTGTTTTGTATGTCTATTGACTTGTACACGCGCAAAGTATAAAATTCGATTCAATCAGAACGGATAGAAAGGATGGTTATTCATTATGAAAATTGAAAAAGTAAATGATCACCAGATCCGTTGCACTCTAACCAGAGAGGATCTGGCAAACAGAGAACTAAAGATCAGTGAACTTGCATATGGCACTGACAAAGCAAAAGATTTATTCCGCGACATGATGCAGCAGGCCGCATACGAGTTTGGATTTGAAGCAGAGGATATTCCTCTTATGATAGAAGCTGTTCCACTGAATTCAGAATGTATTGTTCTCATTGTCACCAAGGTAGAAGATCCGGAGGAACTGGATACCCGCTTTGCCCGTTTTTCACCCTCTGTAAATGACGATGATTCCACAGACGAGTACCATAACAGTTACACAGATCCATCGGATGAAGTCATGGATCTTTTTGAACAGATACACAAACTGATTCCTACAGAGAAAACTACCGGCTCTTCTTCAGAAGCTTCCGGAGCAGAGCAGTCGGATTCCGGTTCCAAAACAGCAGCTTCCCATTCCGGCTCATATCGTGTTTTCCGTTTTAAAAATCTTTCTCAGGTAACGGATCTCTCCCATGTTATGGGAAGTGCACTTTCCTGCGATAACACGCTCTATAAAAATGAAGCGACCGGACAGTATCTGCTTGTCATCAATCAGGCTGACTTATCTCAGGAGGCTTTTGGACGGATCTGCAATACGATCTCTGAATATGGCGAGAGCATGAAGCAAAGCGGTGCCGGCAAGGCATACATGGAGGAGCACTATGCTGTAATCATAAGAGCTCATGCCATCCAGACACTGGCTGAAATTTAATTCGGCTACGGATGTTTTGTCAAAACTTTCCATAATTGAAAAAATGTAATAAAAAGCGAAGATACCGGAAGGATTTCCTTAAATCCATACCAGCCATCTTCGCTTTTTTATTCCCATAAATGCGAGTCTCAAAAATTCTTTTAAATATGAGTTTCAAAAAATCTTTTGACCCATATATTTTTAATTATAACTCTTCGATTGCTTTCATGAGAGCATCAATGTCCATTCCATGAACCATGGCTGCTTCTTCCAGAGATTCGCCCTGCGCAGATGGACAACCGACACAATGCATACCTGCACTCATTAAAACAGGTGCTACATTGGGATTTGCTCTTAAAATTTCACCAATCGTCATATCTTTGGTTACACCAGTCATTTTTGTTACCTCCTGTCTTCTAAAATCAAAATACAGTATAATACTTTCTCCTTTTTCTGGCAAGTTATACCTTATCTTGTTATTCAGCTTCCGTCTCCATCTTTTTCCACTTCATTTTTCTTGAAAAAGTCCAGTAAATACACACCTTTTTGTATAGAAAAAAGTACATGGACTTCCTTGACTTGTCTATGCATTTTACTCTATAATGACACTATAAGAACATGCTTTAATTTTTAAGCTATATAATAATATTATTTTTTAGGAGGCATTACAAAATGAGACCAGAATGGACAGATTTTGTAGGCGGCAAATGGGATCACGAAATTAACGTTCGTGACTTCATCCAGAAAAACTATACTCCATATGATGGAGATGAGTCTTTCTTAGCAGGTCCTACACAGAACACAAAAGACTTATGGGCACAGGTATTAGAGCTTTCCAAAAAAGAACGTGAAGCAGGTGGCGTTCTTGATATGGATACAAAAGTTATCTCTACTATCACATCTCATGGCCCTGGATATCTTGACAAGAGCAAAGAAACTATCGTTGGTTTCCAGACAGACAAACCTTTCAAGAGATCCCTTCAGCCTTATGGTGGTATCCGTATGGCAGAAAAAGCTTGTGCAGATAACGGTTACGAAGTAGATCCGGAAATCTCCGAATTCTTCTCTGTACACAGAAAAACACACAACGCTGGTTGTTTCGATGCTTACAATCAGGAAATGAGAGCTTGTCGTTCTTCTCACGTTATCACAGGTCTTCCGGATGCTTACGGTCGTGGACGTATCATCGGTGACTACAGACGTGTTGCTCTGTACGGTATTGACAGACTGATCGAAGACAAACAGGAGCAGAAAGATTCTACAGGACGTGTTATGACAGATGATGTTATCCGTCTTCGTGAAGAACTCTCCGAACAGATCGTAGCTCTGAAGTTAATGAAAGAAATGGCTGCTTCTTATGGCTGTGACATTTCCAGACCTGCTACAAACGTACAGGAAGCTATTCAGGCTACATATTTTGGTTATCTTGCAGCAGTTAAGGAACAGAATGGTGCAGCTATGTCCCTTGGACGTACATCCACATTCCTTGACATCTATGCAGAAAGAGACTTAAAGAACGGTACATTTACAGAAGAACAGATTCAGGAATTTGTTGATCACTTCATCATGAAACTGCGTCTTGTTAAATTTGCTCGTACACCGGAATACAACCAGATCTTCGCTGGTGACCCTGTATGGGTAACAGAATCCCTTGGTGGTGTTGGTATCGACGGACGTCACATGGTTACAAAGATGAGCTTCCGTTACTTACACACACTGGAGAACCTTGGTGCATCTCCAGAACCAAACTTAACAGTACTTTGGTCTACAAGACTTCCAGAAGCTTGGAAGAAATACTGTGCTAAGATGTCCATCACAACATCTTCTATCCAGTACGAAAACGATGACCTTATGAGAGTAACTCATGGCGATGACTACGGTATCGCTTGTTGTGTATCTTCCATGGTTATTGGTAAACAGATGCAGTTCTTCGGAGCTCGTGCAAACCTTGCTAAATGTCTGTTATACGCATTAAACGGTGGTGTTGATGAAGTTTCCCACAAACAGGTTGGTCCTAAGTACCGTCCGGTTGAAGGCGACATCCTTGACTACGATGATGTAATGGCTAAATACACAGATATGATGGAATGGTTAGCAGATGTATATGTAAATACTCTGAACATCATCCACTACATGCATGATAAATACTGCTATGAAAGAGCTCAGATGGCTTTACATGACAGAGACGTTCTCAGATACTTTGCAACAGGTTTCGCAGGACTTTCTGTAGTAGCTGACTCTTTATCTGCTATCAAATATGCTCAGGTTAAAGCAATCCGTGATGAAGACGGTATCATCGTTGACTTCGAAACAACCGGTGACTTCCCGAAATACGGTAATGATGATGACCGTGTAGATACAATTGCAAGAGATCTGGTTAAGAAATTCATGATTATGCTTAGAAGACATCATACCTACAGAGATAGTTTCCCAACCATGTCCGTACTTACTATTACTTCTAACGTAACATATGGTAAAGCTACAGGTAATACTCCTGACGGACGTAAGAAAGGCCAGCCATTTGCTCCAGGTGCTAACCCAATGCATGGTCGTGACAGCCACGGTGCAGTAGCTTCCTTATCTTCTGTAGCTAAACTTCCATTCCAGTATTCACAGGATGGTATTTCCAATACCTTCTCTATCATTCCTGGTGCTCTGGGTAAAGAAGACAAAGTATTTGCAGGCGATATCGAAATTGATTTAGGCAAATAATTTGATTTGACAAGACAAATCGATTCAGATTGCAATTTGAGGTTTGATTATGGATCAAAAACAAATGATCGAAGACCTTGTAAAGATGCTTGACTCCGGCATGGCTGACGGTGTCGGCCATGTCAATGTGGATGTAGACGAGACTTTAGAAGGTTCCAAAACGGTGGAAACCATGGGTTGCACAGACTGCAATAAAAATGCTATGGCATGCAGTGTTCCAACTCTTCATGATGGCGTACACGAATTGGATTAGTTTTACTTAAATTTTATTACATGAAAGGAGAAGTTTATTATGGCAGCAAGTTCAACACAGGTAGATAACCTGGTATCCTTATTAGATGGTTACGCAACAAAAGGCGGACATCACTTAAACGTTAACGTATTAAACAGAGAAACATTGTTAGATGCTCAGAAACATCCTGAGAACTATCCTCAGCTTACAATCCGTGTTTCCGGTTATGCTGTTAACTTCATCAAATTAACTCCTGAACAGCAGCAGGATGTTATCACACGTACATTCCACGAATCCATCTAATCATTCGTGATCTGATAATAGTGTGAACTTCAAATCTCCTGGAGCTATCCGCTCCAGGGGATTTTTTAAAAACCAGTGGGAAAGGTAAATTCAAGATGACAAAAGGACGTATTCATTCATTAGAAAGCTTTGGCACCGTTGATGGACCAGGCACAAGATTTGTAGTATTTGTTCAGGGTTGTCCTATGAGATGTGCATATTGTCATAATCCGGATACCTGGGCAATGACAGGTGGTACCATGATGGAACCGGCAGAAATCATAGAGCAATACGAAAGAAACCGCCCCTTCTATAAAGATGGCGGACTTACTGTTACAGGTGGAGAGCCACTCATGCAGATTGATTTCTTAATTGATCTCTTTACACTGGCAAAAGAAAAAGATATTCATACCTGTATTGATACATCAGGGATCGCATTTAAGCCGGGTAATACAGCTTTGATCGAGAAGCTGGACAAGCTAATGACCCTGACGAATTTAGTCATGCTGGATATCAAACATATCGATCCGGAAAAACATAAAGAACTTACCCAGCAGCCCAATGATGGCATTCTGGCTTTTGCAGCGTACCTGAACGAGAAGCAGATTCCTATGTGGATCAGACACGTAGTTGTTCCCGGTATAACAGATGACGATGAATACCTCTATAAATTAGGGCAGTTCATCGGTAAATTTACAAATCTGAAAGCCCTGGATGTACTTCCATATCACACCATGGGTGAAAAGAAATATGAAAATCTCGGCATCCCATATAAACTTCATGGTGTACCTGCAATGGGACAGAAAGAAGTCATTGAGAAAAAGAAGGTTATTCTGGATGGTATAAAAGAAGTTCGGAAAGAATTAGGAATTATGTAAGTATAAATTCTGCGAACTTTTTTATACAAAGAGGTTTGTTATTTTAAACTAACTAGTTTTATATAAGACTAACGTAATATTTTACTTGTATAAGATTTTATCTTATATTAAAATACTAATGTATTATGTAACTTACATAAGGAGGATGAAAACTATGGCATTTGTTATTAACGATGGCTGTGTAAGCTGTGGCGCATGTGCTGGTCAGTGTCCAGTTGGCGCAATCGCTGAAGGCGATGGCAAATTCGAAATCGATGCAGCTTCTTGCATTTCTTGTGGTTCTTGTGCAGGCGTTTGCCCAACAGGTTCTATCGAAGAAGCATAATCAAAAGCAAAACAAACTGTGCATTATCATACGCTTAAAGCGTGCACATAAAAAGAAACCGCAGCAGAAACGTTGCGGTTTCTTTTTATGCTCATTTCGATTCTTTTTTTATTATTTCCTATTCCGATTCTTTTTCTGTTATTTTCTGTTTTTCTTTTCCTGCTGCTTTCTATTTTTTACGCTTATCCGATTTATTCCTATTTCTCCCAAATATGCCCTTTTTCTCCTTTGATATTCCTTTTTTCACATGATTTCGTATCAGGTCATCCAGTTGTCTGTAATGTTCCTCTTCCAAAAGCATTTGCCTGTTTTCTCTCTGTTCCTCCCGCTCTTCCTGCATCCTGAACTGATAATCCAGTTCTTTTGTAATTGCCTCCGATATTTGATACATCATCTTTTGATTATTATCTTCTACCACTTCCATAAGCATTCTACGAAACAGATTCTGCAGGCGTTTTGCCTTTTTATCGTTTTCGTTCTCGGACGTAATCTCTGAATTCTCATACTGTCCCGGTGCACCTGGTACCACGCTGGCCATTCCGGCCCCGCCAGCTTTCCCTGCCCCGCCATCCTCACTATAATTTCCGTTCAGTGGAATCAGTTTCCCATCATTCAAAATCATACGTATGGCTTTCAACTGAAGCCCCTGTTCTTTGAGATGTTTGATCTCCAGAAATTCCTTTATATCCTCTTCTGTATAATATCTATGTCCCATTTCATTTCTCTTGATTGGCAGTTTTAATTCTTCCTCCCAATATCGTAATACATGACTCTCCACCTGAACTTTCTTAGATGCGTCCGAAATCAAATAAATTTTTTCTTCGCCCATTTTTCCTTCCTTTCTTGCCATAAAAAAAGAGAACTGTTTTTCAGTTCTCTTTTGCATAAATGAATACTATGTAACTAACGTTGAATATTAACAAATTTTGTATAGTCAGGCAGCCATGCCAGCTCTACCGTTCCGATAGGACCATTTCTCTGCTTTGCAATGATAATCTCTGCAATTCCTTTCTTCTCTGTATCCGGATGATAATAGTCATCACGATAGATAAACATTACCACATCCGCGTCCTGCTCAATCGCTCCGGATTCACGAAGGTCGGATAACATAGGTCTGTGATCCGGTCTTTGTTCTACCGCACGGCTCAGCTGCGACAGTGCAATAACCGGAACACTCAGTTCCCTGGCAAGTGCTTTTAATGCCCTGGAGATATCAGAAACCTCCTGCTGCCTGGAATCTGATTTTCCATTACCCGACATGAGCTGTAAGTAGTCGATGATGATCATTTTCAGATCATGTTCCATTTTATATTTTCTACATTTTGACCGCAGTTCCGCGATACTGATACCCGGAGTATCATCAATGATCAAATTTGATTTCCCTACAATCCCGGCTCCTTCTATCAGATCTTCCCATTCCTGATCACTTAAGTTACCGGTTCTGATATGCTGGGAATCAACCTTGGACTCCAGCGAAAACAGACGGTTGACCAGCTGCTCCCTTGACATTTCCAAACTGAAAATGGCTACTGTTTCATTCTTTCGAAAAGCCACATACTGAGCCACATTAAGGACAAACGCAGTTTTTCCCATAGAAGGTCTCGCCGCAATCAGGATCAGGTCTGCCGGCTGCATACCTGCCGTTTTATAATCCAGGTCCAGAAAACCGGTTGGAATCCCTGTTACATTCCCTTTATTCTTGGACGCCTTCTCGATTCGCTCCATAGCGTTCAGAACTACCTGACGGATCGGTACGAATTCACCGTTATTTCTATGCTGCACAATATTAAAAATGGATTTTTCTGTATCTTCCAGAATCGTCTCCAAAGAGTCTTTCCCGGCATAGCAGGCATTGATAACCTCTTCATTGGTCCGGATAAGCTTTCGCAGAACGGATTTCTCAGCCACAATCGTCGCATAATGCTTGATATTCGCTGATGTGGGCACTGCTGTAATAAGGTCTCTTACGAATTCCAGGCTGCTGACTTCCGGCGGAACGTCCTTTTCTTTTAAGCGGTTCTGCAAAGTAACCAGATCCACCGGTTTTCCTTCATCATTCAGTTCCACCATGGCTTTGAAAATAACACCATACTGCTTATTATAGAAATCATCTTCCTGGATTATCTCTGATGCAACAACAATCGCTTCCCTGTCCAGAATCATGGAGCCTATTACAGACTGTTCCGCTTCTATACTATGAGGCATGACCCTTTTTAAAAGTGCTTCCTCTGCTGCCATTTATGCTTCCTCTACTTTTACCTTCAGATTAGCTGTTACCTGTGGATGTAACTTAATGGTCACATCATGTACGCCAAATGTTTTAATCGGATCCGAAAGCTGGATTTTCTTTTTATCCAGTTCCAGTCCCACCTGTTCCTTTGCTGCAGCTGCGATTTCTTTGGAAGAAACAGATCCAAATACTTTTCCGCCTTCTCCGGCACGGATTTTTACAACAACCTGCTTTGTTCCGATTTCATCTGCCAATGCTTTTGCTGCACTTAACTGCTCCTGCGCCACTTTTTCCTGGTTGCTCTTCTGCAATTTCAGGTCATTTAAGTTCTTTCCGTTTGCTTCTACACCTATCTTCTGCGGGATGATATAATTTCTGGCATATCCATCATTTGCCTCGATGATATCCCCTTTTTTTCCTAATTTTTTTACATCCTGCAATAAAATGATTTTCATTAAATATCACCTTCCTGTATCATCGTATCTAAAGTCTTCTTCAGTATTCCGATTGCTTCCGGAATCGAAATATCTTCCATCTGGCATCCGGCAACATTCATATGACCGCCTCCGCCGAGACGTTCCATAATGATCTGTACATTCACTTCATCTATGGATCTGGCACTGACATAGATCAGCCCCTGATATTCGGTCAATACGAAACTTGCCTTGATTCCTTTGATATTCAGCAGCTCATTTGCCGCCTGAGCTCCAACAATGGTCGGGCTCTGAAGATCCTCGCTGTTACATACGGAAATGGCATATGTATGCTTGTAAATCTCAGCCTGGCTCACTGCATCTGCACGGGTCTTATAAACAGCGGCATCTTCACGGAAGAGCTTACGGACTCTGGTTACATCTGCACCGTTTCTCCGAAGAAACGCTGCCGCTTCAAAGGTTCTGACGCCGGTTTTTGTCATAAAGTTATTGGTATCGATCATAATACCGGAATACATACAGTCTGCTTCATCCGGCTTAATTTTAATATTGTCTCCGATATACTGTAAAATCTCTGAAACCATTTCACATGCAGAAGAGGCATAGGCTTCCACATAGGAAAGAGTCGCATTTTCAATGGTTTCTGAACCTCTTCTATGGTGGTCTAATACCACGATTGCTTTACAGGTTTTCAGAAGTTCCGGACATTCTGTAATGCTTGGCTTGTCCACATCCACCACAACCAGCACACTGTTGCTACCGGAAAGTTCCATGGCTGCAGTGCTTCCAATGATCATATCCTCTTCATATTCCGGATTATCTTTAAAAAGCTGCACAAAAGGCTGTACCGAAGAAGAAACATCATTGATTACAATATGAGCCTTCTTTTCCAGGGTTTTTGCAATTCTGTAGATACCGATCGCAGAACCAAAGCTGTCCACATCCGCAAGTCTGTGGCCCATGATAATAACCCGGTCTTTTCCGGTGATGATCTCACGAAGAGCCTGGGCTTTCACACGGGCTTTTACTCTGGTATTCTTTTCTACCTGCTGGCTCTTACCACCAAAGTATGTCACCGTTTCAGGCGTTTTTACAATGGCCTGGTCTCCGCCTCGTCCAAGGGCCAAATCGATGGCATTTCGGGCGAATTCGTAGTTCTGGGCATATGTAAGACCATCCACTCCGATACCGATACTGAGGGTAACTGCCATTTCATTTCCGATATTTACGGTCTTTACATCTTCCAGCAGATCAAACTTACTCTCCCGAAGCTGTACTACGGATTTCTTTCTCATGATAACCAGATATTTATCTTTTTCCAGTTTCTTGGCGATTCCGTCCACCGCACCAATATACTTATTTACCTTACGATCGATCAGCGCTATCAGCAGAGAACGTCTTACCTCTTCTACACTTTCCAGAGCTTCATCATAATTGTCCAGATAGATAAGCCCTACCGCCAGGCTTTGGTCATCGATCTCACGCAGTGCAATCTTAAGCGCTGTTTCATCAAAAAAGTAAGCCACAATCAGATAGCCATCATAGCTTTCTGTGGATAAAATATCACTTTTCGCTGCCATGTCACGTAAGGATATCTTTTTCATCTTTACATGAAAATCACGACCTTCATATTGAAGATCCAGTTCTGTCATATACTCTGTTCCCCTGCCGGGAAGTTTGTCCTTTGTGATACAGGAAAAAAGAGTGGTGATCGACTTCTTGTAACCCTTTTCCTTATGGATCAGCTTTTCAAACTCTTTATTAGTCCAGATAATCTTTCCCTGATCATCCAGCAGCGCATGGGGGAGTTCCAGATCTCTTAAAAGTCTTCTCTGGATCTGCCCATACTGGGTCGCAAAACTAATCATTTCATTCATAATGATGGGTTTCGCATATAAATAAATCAGACCAAATGTAAGAAAATAGCACGCCAAGAAGACAGAAATTACCAGTCCTGCACGAACATCCAGTGTATAGATCCCTATATCGATCAGTAGAAGAAGGCATCCCATATAAATAGAGGCCATAAAGTTAAACTTTATTCTACCCTTTAATTTAACATTATTTTTCATAGCAATCCTCACTTATCGTGGTAAAAACTCCGATATGGAACTAGTATACCATTTTTCTATCTATTATGCCATCATATTTTGTAGCCTTACACCGCCACAAGGCGACATAAAGTTCTTTTTTCTTCCCCAATATATTTTCAAATGAGTTTCCTCTTTAACAAAAATAAAGAAATTCCTGGAATATCAACTATTTTGCTGTGAGAAAACTCCCTGAGTATTGGTCGGAACATAAAAATAGAGCCGCCACTTCACAAATTTTCATTTGTTAAAGCGACAGCTCCTTATCATTCACCTAAATAAGCAAGCTCTAGTCCTGAACATAAGGCATGAGGGCGAGGTGTCTCGCTCTCTTGATAGCTGTTGTAAGAGCTCTCTGATGTCTTGCACAGTTACCGGTAATTCTTCTAGGAAGAATTTTACCTCTTTCAGACACATATCTTTTTAATTTATTTGTGTCTTTGTAATCGATCACATTGTCTTTACCACAAAATACACAAACTTTTTTTCTTCTACGTAAACCGCCTCTTCTCTTCATTGGAGAATCAGCTTTTTCTGTTTTATTAAAAGCCATTTGAGTGCCTCCTATCTAAAAATTAATAATTAGTTAAACGGCAATTCTTCGTCGATTCCATCCGGAATGTTCATAAAGCCATCTACTGCACCTGATGGAGCAGGAGCTGGTCTGCTTGCACCGGTGAAGCCCCCTTCGGAACCGGCACTGTTTTTGCTTTCAGCAAATTCCTGATCTTCGGCAACTACTTCTGTAGTATATACGGTCTGCCCATCCTTATTGGTATAACTGCCAGTCTGGATACGACCTGTTACCACAATCTTTGTTCCTTTGTGTAAGTATTTTTCAGCAAACTCTCCGCTTCTTCCAAATGCTACGCAGTTAATGAAATCTGCTGTCTGCTGATTATCACCACCGTTACCTCGGTTAAATCTACGATCTACAGCAAGAGTATATCTTGCAATTGCCAATGGGGTATCCCCCTGAGAATATCTCACTTCAGGATCCCTTGTTAAACGTCCCATAAGAATAACTTTATTCATACGTTCTCCTATCTTACTTCTCGTTCTGTTTCACGCACAAATATCTGATTACGCCATCCATGATACGGATACGGCTTTCAATTTCTGCCGGTGCAGACGTCTCAGCTTCGAACTGGATGAAGTAATAGAAGCCTTCTTTCATTTTCTGAATTTCGTAAGCAAGTCTCTTCTTACCCCATTCATCAACGTTTGTGATCTGGCCTCCGAATCTCTCGATTAAAGCTTTAGCCTTATCAACAACTTTAGCTCTTTCATCGTCTTCGAGTTTTGCGCTAACAACAACGGCTAATTCGTATTTTGTCATGTTAGTACCTCCTTTTGGTCTCTGGCCCTCGTTTCAGCGAGAGCAAGGAATAAATATATCACGAATTGATATTTTAGCATGTTCTTCTTGATAAATCAAGGGTTTTCACCGGGTTTTTTAATTTCGCGAATGTTCTTTTCCGCTGCGGTTCTTGCTATCATAATCTGATGGCCACAGCCCATGCATTTCAGACGAAAATCCATTCCGATACGAAGCACCTCCCATTCTGCACTGCCACAAGGATGTTTCTTTTTCAGTTTTAAAATATCCCCTACCTGTATATCCATTTTCCAATTCATCTGACTGAATAACTTACCAATCAGATTTCCTTTCCTTTTACGAATTCTTTATGCTCTATTATGTATTGGTTTTTTCTCATGTCACAGTTTTCCCATACTATAACTGAGAAAAAACCTCTCCGATGCTATCATGTATGATCAAGTCAGCCATGGAATCCTTCGGTGTCGGCGTTTTATTGATCAGCACCAATTTATTTCCTCTATAATAGTCAATGAGTCCTGCTGCCGGATAAACACCAAGGGAAGTGCCTCCAATGATCAAAACATCTGCATTACTGATTCGATAAACAGATTCCCGAAGAATATTATCATCCAAGCCTTCTTCATACAAAACCACATCCGGTTTAATCAGTCCTCCACATTCACAGGTTGGAATGCCTTCTGAATTCTTAACCGCATAAACATCATAAAACTTGCCACAGTCTTCACAGTAATTGCGGAGCACGCTTCCATGAAGTTCTAATACATGTTTACTGCCTGCCGCCTGATGAAGTCCATCAATATTTTGTGTTACAACAGCCTTCAGCTTGCCTTGTTCTTCCCACTGTGCCAGCTTTTTATGGGCTGCATTTGGCTTTGCATCTAAATATAGCATTTTATCCCGGTAAAAGCGGAAAAATTCATCTGTTTTTCTTCTGAAAAATGTATGACTTAAAATGGTTTCCGGAGGGTAATCATATTTCTGATTATAAAGCCCATCAACACTTCTGAAATCCGGAATTCCACTTTCTGTGGATACGCCGGCACCACCAAAAAATACAATATTATCGCTTTCGTTTACCCACTTTTTCAAAGTTTCCAATGCTTCTGTGCTCATATATCCCTCTCTCCCTTTCTTTGCTTAATCCATTTCCGATCATTCCAGAAAAGCTATGCGCAAAATCGCTTTCCTTTCCTGGCTTTACACGTTCATCTGTTTTCAGCAATTCTCAAATTCCATCATTTTATTGAGAAATTCCTGAACCTCTTCTCCCAAAAGGCTGGTATCAAAGCTTTCTGCTTCTCCCTTGTCAAAATCCTCTGCCAGTTTCGGCAATATTGGTAATCGCACCACATTTTCAATCCCAAACTGCGCTGCCATTTCCTCTATTTTACTTTCTCCATAAATAAAATGCTTCTTTCCGCAGTCAGGACAGGTATAATAGGAATCATTTTCAACCAGCCCCAAAATAGGAATATCCATCATTTCAGACATATGAATAGCCTTTTCTACAATCATAGACACCAGCTGCTGGGGTGATGTTACTACAACCAGTCCATCCAGTGGAATCGACTGATAAACCGTAAGTGGTACATCCCCTGTTCCGGGTGGCATGTCAATAAGCATTACATCCACATCAGTCCATACAACATCCGTCCAGAACTGCTGTACCACACCGGCCACAATAGGGCCACGCCAAATAACCGGATCTGTTTCATGGTCCAAAATCAGGTTGGAGGACATGATCTGTATCCCTGTATGGGTAAAGGCGGGATACATGGCACCTTCTACTATTTCTGCCCTGTCATGTACGCCAAATATCTTTGGAATCGATGGCCCGGTAATATCTGCATCCAAAATGGCTGTTTTATATCCTCTTTTCTGAAGCATTGTAGCAATCAGTGCTGTTACTGTAGATTTTCCCACTCCGCCTTTTCCACTGGCAACACCAATCACATATTTGATTTTACTTTCCGGATGGGGTACTTTCAAAAAGGAGTTCTTTCCTTTCTGCTGTGTATTTCTGTCCCCACAGTTTGCGCCGCAGCTATCGCAGTTATGAGTACATGTTTCTGACATATGATATCTTCCTTCTTTATATTTTCAGTTCTCTCTGCTTTCTATTTTACATCTACTTTTGGTTTCTGAAAATACATTAACCCTTATTTTACTGGCTATAAACAGGATTCCCCTATATAATAGGTTTATAATCATTTTGCATATTTTTGGTGGGATTATTGGTTTTAGATTATAAATTGGATTATGAATTATTATCATCACCCTGAAAACGGAATGGTTCCTTCCGTATTCTATCATCATGAAGGAGAACGTAAAATGGTAGAACAGGATATCATCAGTCGCGTATATGCGGCCAAAGAAGACATATCGGAAGCAGATGCATTGGTACGTCAGTATCTTCCCTTTATCAAAGCAGAAACAGCAAAATTCTTAAAACGTCCTCCCATGGAAGGACAGGATGAAGAATTGGGGATTGCTATGTTCGCTTTTCATGAAACGGTTATGTCCTATCAGCGTTCCAAGGGGGCATTTCTTCCTCTCGCATCCACAGTGATACGTAACAGGTTGATTGATCATTACCGCAGAGAGAAACGACACAAAGGTCTCCTTTCTCTGAATCAAAAAGTAAATGATGAAGATAATAGTCCCACTTTGCTTGAACAGATGGATTCCGGCTGTGACAATATCGCTTCCCTACAGGCCCGTCATGCTACCAGGGAAGAAATCGAGGATTTTGCAAAGCAGTTGTCCCATTATGGGTTAAAACTGACCGATATTGCTGATAACTGTCCGAAGCAGAGTCATACCCTGGATGCCTGTCAACAGGTGCTAAAATATGCCAGACAAAATCCTGTTCTGTTAGAGCAGCTTATCTCCACGGGCAAGCTTCCTATCACCGCACTTGCAAAAGGAAGTGGAGTAGAACCGAAAACTCTGGAGCGGCACCGAAAATATCTGTTTGCCCTGCTGCTAGCCTTTACCAATGGTTTTGAAATCATACGTGGACATTTATGCCGGATAAGTCCGGAGAAAGGAGGAAACTGATGGAATATCTGGTTATGGAATGCGGTTTAAGCTATGCTGTTGTATTAGATCAGGAAGGTCGTTTTCTCAAAGTTCCTAATCTGGGATATGAGGTTGGTCAGACACTGGATCAGGTTATTCTCCCTTCCACAAATATTTATACTCAATTTTTCAGTTCACAGTTCCTTCACTTTGCAGCCGCCGTAGCATGTGTTTTT
Source organism: uncultured bacterium (assembly GCA_945949875.1). Lineage (GTDB taxonomy): Bacteria > Bacillota > Clostridia > Lachnospirales > Lachnospiraceae > 1XD8-76. The sequence goes on along the minus strand of CAMFGH010000051.1, from coordinate 2,784 downwards.
ATTCTTTTCACAAGTGGTTTTTATCTGTGGCAGTCTCCTGTTGGCATTGTGCGTATGCAAATCAATCCTGATGTACAAATGAGCGTCAACCGTTTTCACCGTGTTGTCCATTTGGATAGCCTAAACGATGATGGTACCTTGTTAATAGATGGGTATCGCTCTTACGGCAAAAAGTTAGTTTTGGTTTCAGACGAACTGGCAGATCTGGCCGTGAACATGGGCTATTTGAAGGACGGTGGCCAAATTACTTTAACAATCGCCTCAGCAAAAGAAAAATGGAAAACACGGACAGAAGAATCTTTGATTGCAGAATTAGACAGTCATTTTCACCAGCAAGTTCAAATTGTGACCATTTTGACATCAGACCTCGAAAAAATAGTTCCTATATTTTCTTCAGATGGTACAAATCCAGCTCCGGATCCAACCAGCCCCACACCGGCAACTGCCCCTATCAAAGAATCCACGTCACCCGGAAATCCATCTGTTTCCCCAGATGGCAGCGAAACGCCGGGGGCAGGAAACGGTAATCAAAATCTGTTATCCTTATACCAGAAAGATGATGACGATGATCATGAAGGGGATGACAAAGATGACCCGGATGATGAAAACGATAGAGACGATGATCGAGATGACAATGATAAAGAAGCCCCTCCATCACCCGGAGCCGCCTCTATTGATCATGATGATGACAAGGATGATAACGAGAAGAAGCATGATGATAATGATGATAATGATGATGACGATAAGGATGGATCTTCCATATCAAGCTCCGACTCTGACTCTGATTTGAAGTATGATAACTCGTCTGAAGAGGATGATAAAGATTCCAACCACACCGATGAGCAGTCCTCTGATCACGATAAAGACGACAACGAAAGTGATAACGATGACAAGAATGACGATGACATGAATGATGATGACAAAGATAATGATGACAAAGATGATGACTAGGAAGATAATGACTAGGAAGATAATGACCAGGGGCTGATATTTGAAGAATGATTTATAAATTTTACAGTCATGTGAACTTTCCGAAAAAAATCTTTCAGAAAGTACTCATCAGACCCCGATTTTCAAATTCTATATCCGTATCCTTTCAATATGAAAGCAATCAAAATAAATTTCATAATGCAAAGGAGGATTATTATGTGTAAGAAAAATTGGAAAAAAGTATTGGAAATCATATTAACCACAACGCTGTCATTCTCTATGATAGTTGGTTGTGGAGCTGCTAAAGTTCCAGCACCGGTTCCGACTACAACCGAAATACAAGATTCATCTGAACCCCAGGATTGTAATGAATCCCAAGCCACTGCTGAAATCCACACTTCTGCGGACCAAGAGATTTCTGAAAAAAATCAGGCTATGGGCGCTGTTCTTTTAAGTGTCAACCCTGAAATTGAAATTACTTATGATGGCACTGGACTGGTACTTAAAGTAGAAGGTCTAAATGAAGATGGAATAAATGTCCTTGCCCATATGGATGATTATCTGAATCAGGACTGTTCCACTGTGATACAGAAACTGGTGAAAGAGATATATGAGGCAGGATATTTTGAAAATACAATCGACGGACGTGATAAAAACATTATTCTTAAATTGGAAGAAGGTTCTATTGCCCCAAGTGAAGACTTTTTAGAGGAAGCAGCCATAGCTGCAAATGAAACGGTAAGCGAATGTGGTCTTCAATCCAAAGCTATGACAGTCCAGGAATCGGATTTAAGCGATGATGGTCTGATTAGTCCTGAAAAAGCGAAAGAATTAGTCTTGTCTCAGCTAAATCTGACATCAGCCGTTTTCCATTCCTTTGAATATGATTCTGAAGACGGAGTCTATGAACTTGAATTTTCTACGGATGATAAAGAATATGAATGCGAAATCGATGCACATACTGGGAAAGTGTTAAAAACAGAATCAGAACCTATCTCTGCATCCGAAAAAGAGGATTTAGATGATGATGACCTGGATGATGACGACAACCTAGACGATGATAATGACCTGGACGATGATGACGACCACGACGATAATGACCACGACGATGATGATGACCACGACGACGATGATGATGATCGAGACGACGATGATGATGATCGAGACGACGATGACGATGATGACTGATGGCCACGATGACAACAGATGATTTGCTCAAAGAAATCCACAAAAGATAGTCAAAAGTAAAATGTAAATAAATGAACCTGGAGAAATAGGCTGAGACTAATAAGAAATAGTTCTCAGCCTATTTCTTATACAACAGAGTTGAGAACTTTAGATTTTGAGATATAGGGCAAAAGTGTAGATAAACCCCCAAAAAATAAGATTTACTGTATATGCTGAGAAATGTTACTGTACGCAGTAAGATTTGGTAACCTCCAAAGATTGATTACTGTTTTCGAAGAGAAACGTTTCTGTATGCAGTAAGATTTGGTAACAAACTAAAAACAATTACTGTATGTGAAATATAAAGTTCTCATATGCAGTATGGAAATAGTTCCTGCTTACAGTAAGTAAACAAAAAACCACCCGAAACACGGATGGTTTTTTAGAGGCGTGAGCCGGATTTGAACCGGCGATGACGGTGTTGCAGACCGGGGCCTTACCACTTGGCTATCACGCCATATATAATTAGAAACTGACTCCGACGGGAATCGAACCCGTGTTACCGCCGTGAAAGGGCGATGTCTTAACCGCTTGACCACGGAGCCTTATTCACACTGGCAGTCTTCCCACCATAAACTCCCCGAGTAGGGCTCGAACCTACAACAACTCGGTTAACAGCCGAGTGCT
>CAMFGH010000050.1 GCA_945949875.1 uncultured bacterium | reverse complement strand
CAATTCATCTCACCACCTGCAGAGGTGGGAGAATTCTTGCTTGCTTTGTGTTAAAATTGTATGCAAGACAATATTGTGTATTTTAGAAAATAGAAAATTGCAGGACAATATGATGTATAAAAAAGGCGCCGTTATTTTGAAACATATACATGGAAAGAGGAATACGATATGCCGGTAAATTCATTTGAAAGCTATCCCATGACCTGGAAACCTGTACTGGATAAAAACAGCAGCAAACCTATTTATATTATGTTATCTGACCTGCTGAAAGAAGATATCCTGAACGGGATTCTGACACCGGGGACCAAGCTGCCACCCCAAAGGGAACTGGCAGATTATCTGGATATTAATTTAAGTACCGTGACAAGGGCCTTTAAATTGTGTGAACAGCGGGGGCTGATCTGCAGCGTTATGGGAAGCGGTACCTTTGCTTCTTCGGATGCAGCAACCCGGGGAATGCTGGTCATCCATGATGCCCGGGAGAAAACCATAGAGATGGGAGCGATTCTGCCCAATCCCGATATCAGTGAAATCGCAACAGATTATCTGAAGCAGATGACGAAAGATCCGGATTTTTATAAACTGCTTCAATATGCTTCTACCGATTATGATGAGCTCCAGGTGAAAGCAGCGAAAAGATGGCTGGGGTATTTGAAAATCGATTCAGACAAGGAGCATATTGCATTTTCCACAGGAAGCCAGAATGGTATCTTTTCGGTACTGGCATCTCTTTTCAAAGAAGGGGATAAAATAGCCACCACAGAAGTGACCTATCCGGGGCTGAAAATGGCAGCAAAGATTCTGGGGATACAGGTGGTTCCTATGCCCTATTATGAGGGAAAACTGACCAGAAAATCCTTGGAATATGTGGATAAAAACTATAACATAAGCGGATTTTATTTCATACCGGATTTTAACAATCCTTCCGGAGAACGGATGGATCTGGAAACCAGGAAAATGATAGCTGCATACTGTGAGGAAAAGCATCGGCCATTTTTGGAGGATGGAATTTATACACTGTTTCAGCCGGAGCCACTTCCTCCCATTTCCCATTTTTCAAAACAGTATGGGATTTTTATAGCCAGTGTGTCAAAGATCATGTCGCCCGGACTCAGGCTTGCGGTGCTGCATATACCGGGAGAGTTTCGGAAACCGGTTGCGGACACATTGTATGCCATGGAGATCACCCCTCCGGCCCTTATGATGCAGCTCTTTACCAGACTGGTGAACTCCGGCAAATTTGACCGAATTCGGGAACTCCGTATTGCCGAATTGGTAGAGCGTAATCGGCTTTTTGATGAAATATGCGGGGATTGTGATACCGTAGGAAATACCTATAGCCCCATTCGATGGTTAAAGCTTCGGGAGAATGATAAGAGGGTGCCTACCCGGTTCGAACAGGAAATGAGGGAAAAAGGAGTAAGAATCTATTCCGCAGAACGGTTTGTAGTAGGAAATGCAGCGATTCCAAAGGCAGTGCGGGTTTCCCTGATTTCGGAACACGATCCGGAAAAGTATGAAAGGGGACTACGACTGCTGAAGGAGAGTTATTATTTTTCGGAATAAAATTTCTGAGATAGAGTTCCTTTAGTAGGTCCAATCGGCAGTGTTTAAGCTCGTTGGGCCTACGAACATGAGGCAGAAATCGAATGTCAACCAAATGCAAAACAGCGTTGACATTACCAGCGACATAATGTTAACCTATACAATGTTCTGGTTGACAAATGCTATTAAAAAAGCTGAGTTTGAAAGCAACACAGGATGAGCTGAGCTTAAAAGCAACATTGGAAAGGATGACACAGAGATACGGAAAAAGATATGAAAAGAAAGAAATCAAAAGTAAAAGACATGACTTTTTGCGCATTGTTTACGGTACTGATTGCAGTAGGAGCCTTTATTAAGATTCCGGTTCCTGTCTGCCCCTTTACCCTGCAGTTCTTTTTTACAACCATGGCAGGTATCATTTTAGGGAAAAAGAGAGGGGCGATCAGTGTTATTTTGTATACTATACTGGGACTGGCCGGATTGCCGATCTTTGCAGAAGGAGGCGGAATCTGGTATGTATTAAAGCCCACGTTTGGCTATATGATCGGATTCATCATCGGAAGCTATCTGACAGGCTGGCTTGCCAATAAAAAAGGATGGGAAGACAAATTCCATCTGTTTCTGGCCTCCTTTATCGGGCTCCTTGCAGTGTATGCCATGGGAATGATTTACTACTATATCATTGGTAATTATGTGATCGATGCACCAATCGGCATATGGGCGTTATTCCTGTACTGCTTCCTTTTAGCGGTACCCGGGGATATTGTGCTCTGTGTTCTGGCAGCAGTATCTACAAAACGGATTAAGAAAGCGATAGGAGAGATTTTATAGAAGGACAAGTAAATCTATCGACAGAAAGGTATGAAAACGGAGAAAACTATGGAAATACAGGAAGATTTGAATTTGAAAAAAGAAATTACTCGCTTAAAAGAAAAGGTTTTGGGTGGGGAGATGATCACCAGGCAGGAGGCACTGGAGCTTTTTGAGGCACCGTTGGAAGAATTATGTGAAGCCGCCGATGAAATCAGGGCAAAAATGAGTGGAAACGGATTTGATATCTGTACCATCATCAACGGAAAGTGTGGAAGATGTTCGGAAGACTGTAAATATTGTGCCCAGAGTGCCCATTACCATACCTCTTTGGTGGAAACCTATCCTCTTTTAGATACCGATGCCCTTCTGGCAGAAGCAAAGAAAAATGCTGACAGAGGTGTCATCCGGTATTCCATTGTAACATCGGGAAAAAGACTTTCCGAAGAGGAAGTGGACAAACTTTGCGAAAGCATCAAAAAAATAAAGGAAGAAGTAGAGATTGAAATCTGTGTATCTCTGGGACTTCTGCAAGAAGCAGATTTTGTGAAACTCCATGCAGCGGGAGCATCCAGAGTGCATTGCAATCTGGAAAGCTCAGAACGTTATTTTAAAGAAGTATGTACTACCCATACCTATGCAGAAAAGATAGAAACATTAAAAGCAGCCAAAAGGGCAGGAATGTCTATTTGTAGTGGTGGAATCATGGGACTGGGTGAAACCGTGGAAGACCGTGTGGATATGGTGCTGACAGCCAGAGAGCTGGGAGTAAAGTCTATCCCGGTCAATTTTCTGAATCCGATTCCGGGCACTCCTTATGCAGAGAATAAACCCCTTACCAGAGAAGAAGCCAGAAGATGTGTGGCAGTATTTCGTTTTATGATACCGGATGGCTCCATACGTCTGGCCGGTGGGCGTGGTCTTCTGGGAGACAAAGGAGAAAGCTGCTTCCAAAGCGGCTCCAATGCAGCTATATCCGGGGATATGCTGACCACAGCCGGAATCACTATTGAGACAGATATGGAACTGATTGGAAAATTGGGATACGAGGTGAAGCTTTGCAATGTCTAAAGGATTATTTATTACCGGCACAGGGACGGATGTGGGAAAAACCTATGTGACGGGTCTTATTGTTAAAAAATTGCAGGAAACCGGAGCAAAAGCCGCATACTATAAGGCTGCCATGAGCGGAAATGAAAGAGATGAAAAAGGAAAACTGATTCCCGGAGATGCAGTATGGGTGAAAAACGTCTCCGGCATTACACAGGATTTGGACACCATGTGTCCCTATGTATATGAAACTGCAGTCTCCCCTCATCTGGCATCCAGACTGGAAGGAAATCCGGTTATTCTGGAAAAAGTAATGGAAGGTTACGGGCAGCTGAAGCAGGAATATGATTATATCACAGCAGAAGGAAGCGGCGGTATTTTGTGCCCGCTCTGCTTTGATGAGGCAAAGCTCCAGCTGGAGGATGTGATTAGAGCAATGCAGATTCCATGCCTGATGATCGCCGATGCAGGGCTGGGAACCATAAACAGTGTAGTACTGACCTATGAATACATGAAGCAAAAGGGAATTTCCTGCAAGGGAATCATTTTTAACCACTGCCATCCCGGAGATGTGATGGAGGAGGATAACCGTGTCATGTGCGAATATATGACAGGGCTGAAGGTGCTTGCTTTCGTGAAGGATGGCGACAGAGAGCTGGAAATAGACGGAGAAGTACTGAAGGGATTGTATGAGTAGACTGAAAAAAGATGCAGGAATGAACTGAAAAATAAACTATAGGAATGAACTGAAAAATAAGCTACAGGAATGAACTGCAGAATGAAAATGCAGGAAAGAAAGGCGAAAAATTATGATCTGGTATCCATATGCACAAATGAAAACCATGAAACAGCCCTATAAAATCATAGATGCAGAGGGCGTTTATCTATATACAGAAGATCAGAAGCTGATCGATTCCGTATCCTCCTGGTGGTGTATGATTCATGGCTATAAGAATCCGGAAATCACAGAGGCAATCAAACAGCAGGCAGATCAGTTTTCCCATGTCATGCTGGGTGGACTTACCCATGAACCGGTAAAAAAGCTGTCTGAGAAACTGCGGGAGTTTTTACCGGGAGATCTGGACTATTGTTTTTACTCGGATTCCGGCAGTGTGGCAGTGGAAGTGGCACTGAAAATGGCACTTCAATATTATGTCAACCAAAATCGTATGAAAAGAACCAAGGTTTTATCCTTAACCCATGCATATCATGGGGATACCTTCAAAACCATGGAGGTAGGGGATGATGAAGATTATCATTTTATTTTGGAAGCATACGGACCGAAACAATATGTATATCATATCGATACCGATATTCCATCTTTGGAAAAATCATTTCAGGAACATGGGCATGAACTGAATGCTTTTATTGTGGAACCCCTTCTCCAGGGAGCCGGTGGCATGCGCATGTACGATATTTCTTTTCTGCAAAGAGCAAGACAGCTCTGCGATGAGTATGATGTGCTTCTAATCTTTGATGAGGTGGCCACCGGATTCGGGCGGACCGGGAACCGGTTTGTGGCCGATCTGGTACTGCCGGATATTCTGGTGCTTGGAAAAGCACTGACTGCCGGATATATCGGGCACGCCTGTACCGTAGCAAACCATAAGGTATATCAGGGATTTTACAGCGACGATCCGGAAAAAGCCCTGATGCATGGCCCTACTTTTATGGGAAATGCCCTGGCCTGCGCTGCGGCACTAAAAGGAATCGAGATTTTTGAACGGGATCATTATATGGACAAAATCAAAAAGATCGAGGAAATTTCCAGAAGGGAAATGGAAGGATTTACCCATCCCAAGGTACGGGAAGTGCGGATCATGGGTGGCTGTACCTGTGTGGAAGTGTATGACCCGGCAGACTTGGAAGGGTTCCAGCAATTTGCTTATGAGAGAGGCGTTTTCTCCAGACCGTTTTTGAAATATATGTATTCCATGGTTCCTTACATCATAAAAGAAGAAGAATTGAAAAAAATATTTGACACCATGAAAGAATGGTTTTATAGATAATAGCAGGAGGAGCAGTTTATGGAATGTATCAGCAGAGAAGCAGCACTGGAGCTGCTGAAAAAATATAATAAGGATCCTTTTCACCTTCAGCATGCTTTGACCGTAGAAGCTGTAATGAAATGGTATGCAAAGGAACTGGGATATGGTGAGGAAGCAGATTTTTGGGGAATCGTTGGTCTGCTCCATGACATTGATTTTGAGTGCTATCCGGAAGAGCACTGCATCAAGGCACCGGAGCTTTTGAGAGAAGGTGGTGTATCAGAGGATATCATACATGGTGTGGTAAGTCATGGCTATGGCATCACAGTAGATGTGGCACCGGAGCATGAAATGGAAAAAGTGCTTTTTGCAGCAGATGAACTGACCGGTCTGATCTGGGCAGCAGCACTGATGCACCCGTCTAAGAGTACCAAGGACATGGAGCTGAAATCCCTGAAGAAAAAATACAAAAGCAAAGGATTTGCAGCCGGATGCTCCAGAGAGGTCATTGAGCGGGGAGCAGAGATGCTGGGCTGGGACCTGGACAAGCTTTTGAACATGACACTGGAAGCCATGAGGGCTACAGAAGATGAGATAAATGAACTTGTGGCACAGGAAGCGTAAAAACGGAAGAGGACTTATGTATTCGAATAAGAACTGCATTTTTCTTCCAGCATTTTAAAATTACAGCATCTTGCAGCAAGGGAAGAGTCTGGCTTGGTGATGCACTTCTGGTATAATTTAAGCGCTTTGAGGAACCGGAATCATATTATTGATATTCAATACAGCATAAAGATATCCGGTGGATTCATCCTGGAGTTTGTGGAAATCAAACTGTGTTAGATAATTTATGTATTTTTTATCGATAACGTATCAGTTCATAGAGTCTCCTGAAAAGTAAAAAAGTGGGTGGATTACTCCACCCACTGCTGTTAACCGATTGTTTTAATTGGACAATCTAACCGCTTTTAACCGAGCATTTTAACTGGACGCTCTAACCGCTACACAGATATTTCTATCTGTGTTTTTATTGTATGCAATTTACAGTAAAAAATCAATGCCTTTATTTGCCAAATTTTAATGAACTTTTTTCAATCTTTCATAGTTGATTTTTCCCCAGCACTTCCTTAATCTGAATATCTAATCTTTCATGGAAAGTCTATTGTGGATATGGTATTCTGCTATAGGGTGAATACTTGAATGATAAAGAGAAAAGCAATTTTACTTACACTTTTGTGCCTGTTACTTTTTCTGACAGCCTGTTCCGGAAAAGAAAAGGAGCATATGGACTATCTGGTTCTGCTGGGGGAAGAACCTTCTCATATAGAAGCTTTCCCGGATTGTGATGTGCTGGTCATTGATGGTGAGTATTTTTCAGCAGAAGATGTGAAATATTTAAGAGCCAAAGGTGTAAAGAAAATCTATAGTTATTTCAATATCGGATCGCTGGAAAACTTTCGGGACTATTATGATACTTTTTCTGAGCGTACGCTGGGAGAATATGAGAACTGGCCGGAAGAAAAATGGATGGATGTTTCGGATGAAAGCTGGCAGAGATTTCTTTTGGAAAGTGCAGAGCAAATCGCGCAGAAGGGATTTGATGGTTTTTTCGTAGATAATACGGACGTGTACTATCAATATCCAAGTGACGAAATATATCAGGGGATTCTGAACATTCTCACAGATCTTCATGGTTTGGAAAAAGATATCATAATCAACGGAGGCGACTGCTTCGTAAAAGAATATCTGGAATCCGGGGATGTGATAGATGGGATGATAACCGGAATCAATCAGGAAGAAGTATATACATGCTATGATTTTGCACAAAACAGATGTGGACTTCAGAATCAGGATACCAGGGATTATCTGCTGGAATATCTGGAGCTGGCAGAACAGAACGGACTAAAGATCTATGTTCTGGAATATGCCAAGGAGAGAAAACTGGCAGAAGGTGCAGAAGCCTACGCCAGGGAACATGGCTGGACCTGCTATGTGGCAGATCATATAGAACTGAGGCTTCACGAATAAAAGATAATTGAATGAGATAGTAAAAGCCGATTGAATTTCAATCGGCTTTTCTGATGATTATTTTTAAGAGTCCTTCGAAAGCAAATCCTGCTTTTTGAAGGACTTTTCTGGAACTTTCGTTCTGCTCGAAAGGTCTTGCCCAGACCCGATGCATGTCATGTTCCATGAACAGGTCATGAACAAACATTTCCAGCACCTGAGGCATGATCCCTTTTCCGCGGAAATCCGCACCTAACCAATAAGCCAGTTCTGCATTTTTGCAATACATTCCGGTCTCAAAGAAAGCAGCGATACAACCTGCTCAATATTCATCGCTTCGCTGTTTCCTTTTTGCTCATGTGGTTATCTTGTTATATAAAATCAGATAAAAAAATGTTCTTTGCAAGTAAAACATTTTATTCGATTTTGCATGGCTCTGAATAGATAATATTTTATTGTGATTTTGGCAATCATGTCAACGAAAGAGTTATGTTTAAATTCGCGTTCAATTACGCATTCAAATCCAGGTTCAAATTCGGGCATAGAATGCTTACCCAGGTCTGAATTACCGCCTATAAATGCAAAAGCAGGCTAAGGCGGTAAGATGATTTATACTCTCATCCACCATAAACCATTCCCACCTACTGAACCCACTCCTGCCCACGATAAACCACTCCCACCCACTATAAACCATTGTCGCCCACTAAGTTCCAGTTTGAACCATTATGAATCACGCATACTTTATTATGGAAATCGAAAAATACAAGAATTAAAAGATCAAATTGTAAAAAGAATGAAAATATAAAACTTCAAACCGAAAAAATAATTTAAATGAAAAAATTTTGAAACTTATCACCCTGCTTGCAGGTCTAATAGTTAAACCGGTTAAAAAGGGAAAGGAGAAGAATGATGTTTTTCGAGAAAAACAGGTCAGATTCAAAGGAGAAAATCATAGAAGCAATTCTTTGTGATAAATACAACAATTACTATAGATTGGCCTACAGCTATACCTATAGTGAAGCGGATGCGGCGGACATTGTGCAGGAGGGCGCGTATAAAGCCATCAAGTATAGTGATTCGCTTAAAAACAGCCAGTATGCGGAAAGCTGGATATATCGGATCATGTTAAATGAAATATATCGATTCCTGGGAAAGAGAAAAGAGATTCCCACAGAGGATGAGATGATGCCCCAGCAGGGAAAAGAAGATCAATATGAGAACATTGATTTAAAGAGAGCCTTAGACAACATGGATTACAAGGATAAAGCAGTGATTGAATTACGTTATTTTGAAGATATGACCTTGGAAGAAATAGCACGGGCGCTGGAGGAAAACCTCAGTACCGTGAAGAGCCGATTGTATCGGGGACTTCGAAAACTGAGACTGGAAATGGAGGATGAATCATATGGGAAGAAATGATTTGAAAAGAAATGATTTTGAAAAATATAAAGATGCTTACACAGAAAAAAGCATGAGTGAGCTCGATGTGCAGAAAATGAAAAACAGAATAGAGCAGGCCAAGCAGGAAAAGAAGGCAGAGCAGGAAAAACAGGCAGTGGCTCAAAAAACAAATCAGAGAAACACAGCAAGGAAATGGTACGCAGTGGCAGCTGCAGCAGCCATCATCATAGCAGTGCCTAACCTTTCACCAAAAGCAGCTTATGCCATGGAAAAGATTCCGGTATTAGGAAATCTGTTTCGGATTGTCACATTCCGGGATTACACCTATGAAGATGAAAAGCATTCAGCAGATGTTCATGTGCCTGAAATTCAGGTTGAAACAGAACAGATAACGGATTTACAGGTAAAAGAAAATGTGATAAAAAGCAGTGCGCAGATCAATGAGAAAATCAAAGAACTGGCAGAAGAGAAAATTGCTGCTTTTGAGAAAGAAAAGGATGGAGAGGGTTTTCATGACCTGCAGATTACTTCTGAAGTCATGGGAACCACAGATGGGTACTTTACTTTGAAGCTGGTTTGTTTTGAAGCAATGGCCAGTGGCTATGAGGAGCATCACTATTTTACCATTGACTTAGAGACCGGAAAAGAACTGAAACTGAAAGATATGTTCTGGGAAAATACCGATTATATCCATGCCATCAGCGAGAATATCAAAGAGCAGATGAAGGCACAAATGGCAGAAGATGAAAATAAGATCTACTGGATTGATTCTGATATGCCGGAAATGGATTTTCAGGAGATTACAGAGGATACAGAATTTTATATCAATGAAGATGGAAAGCTTGTGATTTCCTTTAACGAGTATGAAGTGGCACCCGGGTATATGGGCTGTGTGGAATTCGTGATCAATTCAGAGGCAGTGGATAACATGAAAAAGCCGGTGGCAGCAACCATGGCAAATGTGATGCAGGCACAGGTGGGAAATAAAGAGATTTCGCTGGAGAATATCACAGAGTATGATCAGATTCTGGAAAAACTGCCTGCCGGAACCTGGTATGCCCAGGTTCAGCTGGAAACTGCAAAGCATCCCATTTTACTGGTTTCGGAAAATGTCTATGACAATGGGGATGGCACCATGGCTTCCATCTATGCAGACCTGTTTGCTTACAATGAAGAGGGAAAAATCGTGAAATATGGAACTCTGGAAAGCACCGGTACAGCTTATCCACTGGCAGCTTCGGAGAACTTTTTGTTTCAGGCAGGAAACCATCATGTTTCCAAAGTGTATGTGGGAGAAGATTACTCAGCCATGCTGACAAAAGAAGATGCAGTGGAAACATTTGACAAAGATGGCAATGCGTACTACTATTATTTCTCTATAGACGATGGCTATGCCGGAGCAGTAGAAGATGAGAGCAGACTGTATGGTTTGTTTGATGAAATGGCTGCGGCAGAAGTGATCTCTTTTACAGAGAAAAAATAAATGGCTCTGAATAGATAAACATTATGTAACAGGGGAAAAGGAACAATGATAAAACGGATTTTTTTAAAACAAAGAATGGTAAAACAAAGCGCAGTAAAGCAAAGCATGGTAAAACGGGCAGTAGCATGCTGCTTTTGTGCAGGAACTTTGATGATCGGTTTGACCGGATGCGGTGAAAAGGATCAGCCTTCCGAAACGCAGGGAGACCAGCTTCGTATTGTGGAAGAGGAAGATATCCCGGAAGAAGAGCCGGAGACTGAGACAGGAAAAGAGGAAGCAACGGAGGATGCCCTGGCGGAAAGTGTATATAACGAAGCATATGCCAATGCTATCATAGCGATCATCGAGGAACACAAGCTGCCCGATGGGCAGCAGGCACCTGTGGAAGAGGGTTTTGACTATGAAATCGATAAAAATACCTTTGCAGTAGCAGATGTAGATGAGGATGGTGTCAAGGAACTGGTGATCGTCTGGTCCAATCAGTGCATGGCCGGGATGGTGGAATATGTGTACCAGTATCTTCCCGAAGAAGATGACTTTCATCTTGAAATAAGTGAGTTCCCCGGTATCGTTTTCCGCACTGGTGGATTCGCTACAGCGGATTGGTCCCACAATCAGGGATATGGTGAGATGTGGCCCTATACCATATATGAATATGACCCGGCAGAGGACAAATATGAAGTGACCGGTCAGGTAGACAGTTGGAATAAAGCAGTCAGTGCAACCGGCTATCAGGGTGAGCCTTATCCGGATGATGTGGATAAAGAACAGGCAGGAGTCGTTTACGATATTACCTATCGGGATCAATATACCGGAGATTTTCGGTATTCCCAGTCGGATTATGATGATTTTTATAAAGCAGTTTTATCCGATAAAGAGCCTCTGGAAATAAAATATCATAAGATAAACTATGCCCAGGCAGAAAAACTACGCATTGGAGAACTGGATCCCGTGATAACCGGAAAGATCGTTGCTCCCCAGGTGGGGGACTTTGAAGTGTATGATCTGCCGGATGGAAAATATCAGGCGGGATTACAACCGGATAATATTTATGTTAATGGCGATGAAGTAAGTGCCAGTATAGAAATTTACCAGGAAGAGATCTATGATATTGTAGATATGAATACACTGGAAGTGGGAGACGGTATTATCCTGGAGGATGAGTTGATCCGGGTAAAGGAAGTCGAGGAGAAGGATGGCATTATCTATGTAAATGGTGGCCTGGAGGCAGGTGGTGCAGATTTTGCACCTTTGGATGAGGAGAACTGTTATGTTTTTCGAGGTGACAGTGATTCGGCAACTTATAAAGATTACGGTATGACCTATCTGGTATTTGCTGATAACTGCCTGATTCAGGATACTTCAGACTGGGAAAATCCCGAGGAAACTGTGGTACCGGTAGATCAGTTTGCAGATTATGCAAAGGAAAGAGACCTCTTTATGAGCTGCTATAATACCACGATTCGTGTTGAAAATGGAAAAGTGGTTCAGATGACCATTGCTTTTGTGCCATAAGTACAATTGTCCTATAAAAATGGAGATTGATTTGTCTGTTTACGGTTATCACGAAGAAAATAAGATAGAACTGTAAAGAATATGAAAAATTCCCGGGAAACCGGGAATTTTTTATTTGTGCAAATAAAAGGATTGGTATAATATAGCAGAAGAAACGTATAGGAAAAATAGTACAGAAATGATTATGAAAAGAGAAATAATATGTGGTTTCTATTTGCATTACTATCAGCAGTGTTTGCGGCACTTACCTCCATCCTTGCAAAAATAGGAATTGGGGGAGTAAATTCCAATCTGGCCACTGCCATCAGAACCATGGTTGTTGTGGCTATGGCATGGGTTATGGTTTTTTTGACCAATGCCCAGACCGGCCTTAATGAAATCAGCAAAAAAAGCTGGATATTCCTGATCTTATCGGGGCTTGCCACAGGAGCATCCTGGCTATGCTATTACAAGGCACTGCAGATGGGGGAAGCATCTAAAGTGGTTCCGATTGATAAATTAAGTGTGGTATTTACATTGGTTCTGGCATTTGTTATTCTTCATGAGGAATTTACGGTAAAGGCAGTGATCGGATGCCTTATGATCGGAGCCGGAACGTTACTTATGGTTTTATGATTGGAGCGAGTCTACTTTGCGTAGGTTTCAGGCCAATCAAGGGAGATTCTACTTTGCGTAGGTTGTGGGCTGCAAAGAGGACTGTTAGTCTAAAGCAGAAGGGATATGCATACCCAACCATGATGCAAAGGAGAGAAAAATATGAATCAATATGTAACAGGAGCCATGGTGAAAAAGCTCCGCGAAGAAAGAAAAATGACCCAGGCCGATCTGGCTGAGAAGCTATGTATTCGCAAAACAGCCATCTGATGGAAAAGAAAGGATCATCCATGGAGAAGGATTTGTTTGGCCCCATAAAAGAATACTTCAAGCAGTACGGATATGTCTGTGACGGTGAGGTGGAAGATATTGACCTTTACATGGAAAAGGAAGACAAAAGTGTTGCTGTGGAGTTGAAAGTCCGACTGGATTTTAAGGCAGTGATCCAGGCGGCGCTTCGTCAGAAGATCACAGATATTGTTTTTATAGGTATTTATCGTCCTAAGGATTTGTTTTCCAGGTCTTTTCAAAATAAAATCTACCTGCTAAAGCGGTTGGGCATTGGCCTCATGGTAGTTTCCAAAAGAACCGGGACTGTAGAGATCGTCAGTGAGCCGGAAGTTTCGGAGCTTAGCATGTATCAGCAGCGTAATGGAAAAAAGAAAGAAAGCCTGGAAAAGGAATTCAGACGCAGAAAAGTGAAAAGTAATACAGGTGGCGTTCACCGGACAAAATTGATTACCGGATATCGCGAAGATGCCTTGTTGGTTTTGGATGCACTTATGGAATTGGGCGGAAAAGCTCCCACAAAACAAATCAGAGAATTGTCCCGTGTGGAGAAGACTACTTCCATATTATACGACAATTATTACGGATGGTTTGAGCATGAAAAAAAAGGTGTCTATAGCGTGCGAGAAGCCGGTCTGCATGCACTGGAAGAATTCGAAGAGACTTTGGCCATCTTGAAGAAGCAAAATAAGAATAACGAGAGAAAATTAGAATAACGAGCGAAAATAAGAATAAGGAGAGAAAATAAAAGGAGAAAAACAATGCAAAAGAGAAGAGTCATCATGTCACTTTTCGGCGTTATCATTTGTGCCATCGCAGTGGGCTTTTTTAAGATCGCTGCACTGGGGGTGGACCCGTTCCAGTCTTTTATGAGTGGTATGGATCAGCTGATACCCATTGAATTTGGAACACTTTATGTGATTGTAAATGCTTTCCTGCTGATATTTACGTTGATCGTGTACAGACGCAATATCGGCTTGGCTACATTTATTAATCTTTTCCTGCTGGGATATATTACCCAGTATACCTATGAATTCCTTCAGACGGTGCTTATCGATCCCGGTATGCTTATTCGGGTGATCTGCCTGGTGATCGGTATCGTGGTAATGTGTTTTTCGTCGGCCCTTTACATGACAGCAAACCTTGGTGTATCACCCTATGATTCCATTGCTATTATTTTCTCCAGCAAATGGAAGCTGGGAAAGTTCCAGTATGTGAGAATCACCTGCGATCTGATCTGCGTGGTACTGGGAGTCGCGATTTTCCTGATCGGTGGCGGTGTCTGGGGTGAGGTTCCAACCGTAGCCGGCATAGGAACCATTATTACTGCGTTTTTCATGGGTCCGCTGATTGAGTTTTTCAATGTTACAGTAGCCAGACCGTTGCTGAATGCAGGAAAGAAAACATTATGACATTTGACTGTGTACAATGTGACAAATGTCATGATGATTTCATTACAAAGTACAGTTTCGACTCTGGAAAGAATTGGGTATGATGTGATTACAATAAAAAATTCAGGGAGGAAACTGAAATGAAAAAACTTTTAAGCGTACTTGTATGTACAGCAATGGTTGCAACCATGTTAGTTGGTTGTGGCAGCAAAGCAGAAGAAGCTCCTGCAGCAGCAGAAGCTCCGGCAGCAGAGGCAGAAGCAGAAGCAGAAGCTCCAGCAGAGGCAGAAGCAGAAGCTCCAGCAGCTGAAGGCGGAAGAGTATTTGGTTACACATGTATGGATGGTACAAACCCATTCTTCGTAGCACTGGAAGGTGCGATCAGAGAAGTTGTTGAAGCTAACGGCGATACACTTATTTCTGTTGATCCAGGTAACGATTCTAACAAACAGATCGACCAGATTGAAGACCTTATCACACAGAACATTGACGTAATGTTCGTTAACCCTGTAGATGCTGATGGTATCATCCCAGCTCTTGATATGTTAAAAGATGCTGATATCCCTATGTTCGGTTTCGATACAGAAGTTGGCGATATGAGCTACCTTGTTTCTTATGCAGGTTCCGATAACAAAAATGCTGGTAAAGTTTGTGGTGAAGACCTTGTAAAGAGATGCCCAGACGGTGGTGACATCCTTGTTCTTGATTCCCCTACAATGCAGTCTGTAACAGACAGAACAAACGGTTTCTTAGAAGCTATCGAAGGCAAAGGTTTCAACGTAGTTGGTCAGCTTGACTGCCATGGTAATCAGCAGGAAGGTAACGAAAACGCTACTGACCTTCTGACAGCTCATCCAGACGTAGTAGCTATCTTTGGTGGTAACGATCCTACAGCACTTGGCGCATACGCAGCATGTGATGCAGCTGGTGTTACACCACTTATCTACGGTGTTGATGGTTCCCCAGATATCAAGAAATCCATTAAAGAAGGTACATGTGTAACAGGTACTGGTGCACAGTCTCCTATCTCTATTGGTAAAACAATTGCTGAAACAGCTTATCAGTGGTTAAACGGTGAAGAAGTTGAAGCATATATTCCAATCGAAACATTCCTGATCACAGCTGACAACGTTGACGATTATGGTACAGATGGTTGGCAGTAATTCTATTTGGAATTTAGCAAATTGCAGTTAAACAGAAGGCTTTGCTCCAGAGGCGGGGCAAAGCCTTTTTCTTGAAAAAACGCTTTTATCGGAGAAAGCTTTTATTAGAGAAGACTGCCGGAAGGCAGTTTTTGATTATAAGACAGGTGGTGAAGATTAGTGAGTGAACAGTACTTACTTGAGATGAAGAATATTAACAAATCTTTCCCTGGTGTAAAGGCACTTCAAAATGTTGATTTTCAGTTGAAAGCAGGAGAAGTTCATGCACTCCTTGGAGAAAATGGTGCAGGTAAATCCACTCTGATCAAGGTTCTGGGTGGTATTTATATTGCAGAAGAAGGCGAAATATATGTTGAGGGACAGAAGGTAAATATTGATGGGGTAGTTCCTGCCAGAAAAGCGGGAGTATCTATCGTGCATCAGGAACTGGTTCTTGTTCCATACATGACCGTTGCTGAGAATATTTTCCTGGGCAGAGAACCGGGGAAAAAGCTGAATATTAATCGTAAAAAAATGACAGAAGATGCCCAGAAACTTTTGGATGCTTATGAAATGGGTATTGACGCAGATACGTTAGTGGAAAAACTGACGATTGCACAGAGGCAGATGGTAGAAATCGTGAAAGCGATTTCCTTTAATTCGAAAATTCTTGTTTTGGATGAGCCGACATCATCCATTTCTGATAAAGAGGTTCATTTCCTGTTTGAGACAGTACGCAACCTTACAAAACAGGGAGTTGGTGTTATTTATATCTCCCATAAGATGAGTGAATTGCAGGAAATCTGCGATAGAGTAACAGTCATGCGTGATGGTCAGGCAGTTGGAACAAAGGTGGTAAAAGAAACCACAACAGATGAGCTGATCGCATTGATGGTAGGTCGTGAACTGACCAATTACTATACCAGAGATTTCTTAGAGCCGGGAGAAACTATTCTGAAATGTGAACATATTTCTGACGGTAAGATGGCAAAGGATGCTTCCTTTGAACTGAAAAAAGGAGAAATCGTCGGTTTTGCCGGACTGGTTGGTGCCGGACGAAGCGAAACCATGAAAGCAATCTTTGGTCTAGCAGCACATAGAACTGGTGATGTATATGTGAAGGGACAGAAAGTAACTATTAAATCTCCTGTGGATGCATTAAAATACGGTATTGCACTGGTTCCAGAAAGCCGCAAAGACGAAGGGCTTTATGGAGTACAGAGCGTACAGTTCAATTCTACTATTGAAGTGTTAAACGAATTCATTGGTAAACTTCGTGTAGACCATGCAAAAGAAGAAAAAATCACACAGAAATATATCGATATGATGTCCACGAAGACACCTAGCCAGCAGCAGATTATCAGAAATCTTTCCGGTGGTAATCAGCAGAAGGTAATGATCGGTAGATGGCTTGCTACAAATCCGGAGATTCTGATCCTGGATGAGCCAACAAGAGGTGTGGATGTCGGCGCAAAAGCAGAGATCTATTCCATTATGAACGAACTGGTAAAACAGGGTATGTCCATTATTATGATTTCATCCGAAATGCCTGAGATCATCAATATGAGTGACAGAGTATATGTTATGGCAGAAGGCGTTGTAAAGGGATGCATTAGCCATGAAGAAATAACACAGGAAAAGATCATGCAGCTTGCTGCTATTTAGTTCAAAATCGAAGGAGGAATAAGAAATGTTATCCAGAATAAAGAATGGTGTTTTGGGCTATTTGAAGGACAATATCGGTATTATCATTGCTCTTTTTGCAATGTGTATTTTCCTGGTTATATTCCCAACAACACGTACTACATTTTTAACAACTAAAAACGTATTTAATATTTTAAGACAGAATGCTTCCAACCTGTTTCTTGCAACCGGTATGACTATGGTAATCATTCTGGGTGGTATCGAACTTTCCGTTGGTTCCGTTATCGCTCTTTCCGGCTGTGTGGCTGCAGGATGCGTTGTTTTCCTGGGACTGCCGGAAATCGTTGGTTTCCTCGCAGGTATTTTAGTAGGTGCCCTGGTAGGTATGTTTAATGGTTTCGTGATCTGTAAGACAGAAATCCCACCTTTCATCGTAACATTAGCATCTATGAACATTGCAAAAGGTATTGCTCTTGTTTATACAACAGGTGCACCAATTCGTTGTATGACAGATGCATTCAAATTCCCGGGTGCCGGATATGTTGGTCCGGTTCCTACACCGGTTATTTTGATGATAATCATCTTTGTCATCGCATGCTTTATTGTAAACCGTACTCAGCTTGGACGTCACATTTATGCAGTAGGTGGAAATGCTCAGGCTGCTAAATTCTCCGGTATTAATGTTTCTAAAGTAAAATTCATTGTTTATACATACACAGGTGTTATGGCAGGTATTGCAGGTATTGTCATTGCTTCCCGTCTGTACTCCGGACAGCCAACAGCCGGTGATGGCGCTGAAATGGATGCCATCGCATCTGTAGTAGTAGGTGGTACCTCCATGAGTGGTGGTTCCGGTCGTCTTGGCGGTACTCTGATCGGTGTTCTGATCATCGGTGTTCTGAACAATGGTCTGAACCTGATGGGCGTAGACTCCAACTGGCAGTATATCGTAAAAGGTCTGGTTATCCTGTTAGCGGTATACGTTGACTTTATCCGTAACAAAAAGGCTGGTAGATAAGCGCAAAATAAGGTAAAATGATAAAGTCTCCTGAGCCTTTGCTCAGGGGGCTTTTTCTAAAAACAGGAACCCATAAACAGGGACTGAAAGAACAGTGAAAATAAGAAGCGAAGAATAAGGAACAAAGAATAAGGAACTTTGAGAAGATGCGGTCAAAATTGCGGAAACGTATGTGGATAAAACGAATAGGTATCATGCTTTTGATCATGGGTATTATGACCATTCCGGGCTGTGGAAAGGAAGACGAGGATAATCATAAACCCATTGTTTTCGGTGCTACTTATATGACCCGTAACAATGTCTTTTTTGATGTCCTTCATGAAGGGATCGAAGAAGTGGTGGAAAGTAACGGTGATATCCTGATTTCCCGCAACCCATGTCAGGATCAGGAAAAGCAGAACGACCAGATTCTGGAAATGATCGATGAAGGAATCCAGGTACTTTTCTTAAATCCGGTAGACTGGGAGACTGTAAAACCTGCGCTGGAAGTCTGCAGGGAAGCCGGCGTGGTGATCATCGATGTGGATACGGTGGTTAAAGATACAGATTATGTGGTGTCCATCATAGAAACAGATAACTATCTGGCAGGCAAGTTATGTGCAGAAGATATGATGAGCCAGATGGACAGCGCACGGATCGTTGTGATCGATAATCCGATTCAGACATCTATTACCAACCGGGTACAGGGCTTTCTGGATACCATAGAAGGTCATGAGGAATATGAAGTGGTTTATACCGGGACCGGTGCCGGTGAGCTGGAAGTATCTGCCACGGTTATGGCGGAGATTCTGGACCAGAATATCGATTTTGATGTGGTTCTGGGAGGAAATGATCCCTCTGCACTGGGGGCTTTGGCCACGCTTCAGCAGTTTGGTAAAGATCAGGGTGTACGGATTTACGGAATAGATGGGTCTCCGGATTTTAAAGCCATGCTGGCTCTGGGATATGTAACAGGAACCAGTGCACAGAGTCCTAAGACCATAGGAACCGTTGCGGCAGAGACTGCCTATGATTATCTGGCAGGAAAAGAAGTACCTTCCTACATCAGTATCGAACCCCATCTTATCACAAGAGATAATTTGAATGAATATGAAATCAATGGATGGCAATAGGAATAAGGAGCATTCCTGTAATTCAGAAATAATGCCAATTGAATAAAAGAAAACCTCT
>CAMFGH010000049.1 GCA_945949875.1 uncultured bacterium | reverse complement strand
AGAGGTTTTCTTTTATTCAATTGGCATTATTTCTGAATTACAGGAATGCTCCTTACGGTTAATCGTTATTGATATGTGTTATTACTTTGTTATTGTATGATTATTAATTACTTATCACTTGTCTCTTTTGCTTTCACAGCCAGTTGCATAATAGTATCCACTACTTCCGGAATCGTCATGTCCGAGGAATCCACCAAAACAGCATCCTCAGCCTGTTTCAAAGGAGAGATTTCTCTATGCATATCACGATAGTCACGTTCCTTAATATCCGCTTCAATCTCTTCCAGATTACATTCTGCTCCTTTTGCACAAAGTTCTGCATATCTTCTCTTTGCACGAACAGAAGTGCTGGCTGTCAGATACACTTTCAGATCCGCATGAGGAAGTACACAGGTGCCGATATCCCGTCCATCCATAACCACATCAGTCTTTGCTGCCAGTTTTTGCTGCAGTTCCACTAATTTTCTACGAACATCTCCATTGACTGATGTTGCAGAAGCCATATTCCCTACTTCTTCTGTTCTTATCAGACCATTTACATTTTTTCCATTCAGAAGAACGATCTGTTCTCCATTTTGATATTCAATAGAAATGTCTGCTTCCCGGCATGTTGCACTGATTTTTTCACTTTCCCGGGCAGATATACCCTTTTCAATCATATAAAGCGCCATGGCACGGTACATCGCGCCGGTATCCACATATATATATCCCAGATTTCCGGCTATCTGCTTTGCTATCGTACTTTTTCCTGCTCCGGCAGGACCATCAATTGCTATATTAAAACTCATAATATACTCATCCTTTTTGCATTTTCCTATATAACATATAAATTTAACATATTAATCTGCATATTTTCGCGGAAAAACATATTAAGCTCAAACATGTTTTCTATCACCAGGGAATGCTACTTCCGGCCAGATATCCGGTAGACCATGCAATCTGCAGATTAAAGCCTCCGGTTAAAGCATCCAAATCCAGCATCTCCCCTGCCATGTAAAGCCCTCCGCAGAGTCTGGACTCCATGGTAGAAGGATTAACCTCCTTAACGGATACGCCTCCCTGTGTTATGATCGCTTCGGAAAAACCTCTGGTTCCGGTTACTGTCAGTTTCAGTTCCTTTATGCATTTCAGAAAGCAGGAACGTTCTTCTTTGGTAATGTCATACACTTTTTTGTTCTCGGGAATACCGGAGAGTTCTACCATGACCGGAATCAATTTAGCCGGAAACAGACCTGAAACAGCATTCTTAAATTCCTTATGGCTGTTTTCCTCAAAATCTCTTAAAATTCTTTTATCTAATTTTTCTTCCGATAAAGCAGGTTTTAAATCAATCACCACCACTGCTTCATTTTCAAAACAATGCTTTGCGTAAAAACTGCTTGCGCTTAACACCAGAGGACCACTGATACCGAAATGAGTAAACAGCATTTCCCCAAACTCCTGATAGATCTTCTTTTTTCCATCAAAAAGCTTCAGCTCCACATTTTTCAGGGATAACCCCTGCAGTCTTTTACACCAATCCTCTTTTACCTCAAAGGGGACTAACGCCGGCTTACAGTCTTCCATGGTATGACCGGCCTGACTTGCAAACCGGTATCCGTCACCGGTGGATCCGGTCGTCGGATAAGACAATCCTCCGCAGGCAAGAATCACTGCATCCGCTGACATCCGGGTGCCATCTGACAGTCTCACACCCTGGACTTTCTTTTTGGAATCATCCAGCAAAAGAGCTTCCGCCTCTGTTTGAAGCCGGATATCCACATACATCTCTTTCAAAGCATTCTGCAGTGCTTTGATGACATCTGATGCATGATCGGAAACCGGAAAAACCCGTTCTCCCCGCTCCACTTTTACTTTACATCCATGTTCCTCTAAAAAGTTCATCATGGACTGGTTGTCAAACTGGTATAAACTGCTGTATAAAAATTTACTGTTGGAAACGATATTCCGAAGCAGAACATCTTTTTCCGCTCCGTTGGTCACATTACATCTGCCTTTTCCGGTAATATAGATCTTTTTCCCCAGCTTCTCATTTTTTTCAATCAGGGTCACCTGATGCCCTGTCACAGCTGCACTATAAGCAGCCATCATCCCTGCAGCACCGCCGCCAACAACGATTACCTGACTCATCTTATTTATCATCCTCTTTCCGCAGCGGATAATTTAACATTGGTTCTTCATCAATAAAGTTAATCTCATCGTTCAGATATACCTGATAGTTATTCCATACTTCTTCCAGCGTATGCAGACTCTTTTTCACTTCTGCAGGACGTTTCAGACACATGGCAACCACCAAAGCATTGATTACACTTAATGGTGCAACCAGAGAATCCACAATGGAAACCATATCACTCCTGGCCAGCAGATTACAGGATGAATACATACACATGGGGGAATGGATGCTGTCAGTCAGGGAAATCACCTTTGCATTTCTGTCATTGGCAAATTCCATTGCCTTTAAGGTTCTCATGGAGTATCTGGGAAAGCTGATGCCGATAAATGCATCTTTATCGCTGATCCGGATCATTTGCTCAAAAGTTTCGCTCATGCTTGTCGTCTTAATGCAGACCACATCTCCACGGATCATATTCAGATAAAAGCACAGAAAATCAGCAAGAGGTTCACAGCTTCTGATTCCCGAAATATACACTTTTTTTGCTTTTAAAATAATATCAACCGCTGTATCAAATGCTGCCGCGTCCAAATGTTCTACGGTATCACGGATTTTATCCATGTCGGACTGCAAAACAGATGTCAGCACCTCTGACTGAGTACTTCCAGCATACTTTACACCCATTCTCTGCACACTGGAAAGCTGATTTTTGACCCATTCCTCCAATGCTTTCTGAAATTCCGGATAACCTTCATATCCAAGCATAATGGCGAAACGCACTACTGTGGATTCACTGATCCCCAGGGTTTCTCCCAGCTTTGCAGCGGTCATAAATACAGCCTGATCATAATGGTCTGATATATAAGAAGCGATCAATTTCTGGCTTTTACTCATCTTTGTGAATTTCTCACTCATGTCTGCCATAAAATCTGTTGCCATGTTCTATAGGTTCCTTTCTATATTCCTTATTCCTTCTATATTCCTTCTATTTTTCTTTTTTATGTTCCGTGTTTTTACTATTTCTTTGATATTTCCATGATGTCACCTTATATTCCATTTCTTCCGGTTCATCCGGCAAAGGACTGATATGCCTCTTTCAGAAGCTGCACTGTTTCTGTAATCCCCAGATCATAATCTCCGGTGATCGTCATACATGCCATACCATGAATAAAAATCCACATTTTCATAAACATCCCCTGTGGGTCTTTACACCCGTCCTCTTTTGCACGGTTGATTTCCACCAGGACATTTCCATTTTTTCCGTTTAGTAATTCATAAAGACTGATGCCTTCCCGTTTGTCATTTAAAAACATCATCCGAAAAAGATTTTTCTCTTTTTCTGCGAAACTGATATATGCAAGCCCAAGATTAACAAAAGGGGTGGCCTGGCTCTTAGGATAAGCAGCATAAAAGGAATCAAAAAAACTGATTGCTTCTGTCATAACATCTGCCAGAACCTCTTCCATGTTCTTATACAAACGAAAAATCGGCTGGGTAGAACATCCTGCTTTTGTCGCCAGATGCCTTGCAGTCACTTCTTCCATCCCTTCTTCTCTCGCCAGTTCAAATGCGGCTTTCAAAATATCACTTTTCGTTATAGTTTCTTTTCTTGGCATCTTTACACCTCTTTATCTGTATGAAGCAAAAACATAATAACAGTTGTTATTATAATATAGCATTATCAAAGAGTCAAGAATCCTCATTTGCTGTTCCATCCCGTCAGTGAAATATTTCACATAAAAAAGGACTACCGCCGAAGCGATAGTCCTCTAACCTATCTTATTTTGTTTCCTTAAACAGGATATGCACCGTTTTTGGTATCAGCCTGTGTTAAATCAACTTTTTCCTGCTGAGCCTGACGATATTTGAAGAAGTCAACAGCTACCTGTGGGAACAGTGCATAGGATAATACGTCTTCATCCTGCTGTTTCCATTCTTTCATTTCGTTCTCCAGTTTATCCAGCTCGTTTTCAAGCAGATCTGCCGGACGACATTCGATTACTTCTGCATCGCCGATGATCTTCTTCTGAACTTCTGCATTGAAAGGTTTCACTGTCTTACCATATTTACCGGAAAGCAAGTCCTTAGTCTGGCCTGTAGCCATCTTATAACGTTCACCCATCAGAACGTTCATAACAGCCTGTGTACCAACGATCTGTGAAGAAGGTGTTACCAGAGGCGGTTCACCAAAGTCTTTACGTACCTGTGGGATTTCCTCTAATACTTCGTTATATTTATCTTCTGCATTCTGTTCTTTCAGCTGGCTAACCATGTTGGATAACATACCACCCGGTACCTGATATAACAGAGTCTTGATATTAACACCCATTACCTTTGGATTCAGCAGACCATTCTTTAAGCACTCATCTCTGTATGGAGCAAAGTGATCAGCGATCTGTGCCAGAAGATTCTGGTCTAATCCTGTATCATATGGGGTACCTTTGAATGTTTCTACCATTACTTCTGTTGCAGGCTGGGATGTTCCCAGAGCAAATGGAGAAATAGCTGTATCGATTACATCAACACCTGCTTCTACTGCTTTCAGATATGTCATGCTGGCAACACCTGAGGTGTAGTGTGTATGAAGCTGAATAGGAAGTTTTGTTGCACTCTTCATCGCTGTGATAAGTTCAGAAGCCTTGTAAGGAAGAAGCAGACCTGCCATATCCTTAATACAAATGGAAGATGCACCCATTTCTTCGATTTCTTTTGCAATGTTCATCCAGTATTCCATGGTATATGCATCACCTAATGTATAGGATAATGCTACCTGAGCATGTCCGCCTTCTTTGTTACATGCATCAATTGCACATTTTACATTACGAAGGTCATTCAGACAGTCAAAGATACGAATGATATCGATACCATTGGCAATAGATTTCTGAACGAAGTATGCTACTACGTCATCTGCATAGTGACGATAGCCAAGGGCATTCTGGCCACGAAGCAGCATCTGTGTTTTTGTGTTTTTCAGGCCATCTCTGATCTTACGAAGTCTATCCCATGGATCTTCATGTAAGAATCTCAGAGAAGCGTCAAATGTAGCGCCACCCCAGCACTCTACGGAATGATAGCCAACCTTATCCATAGTATCCAGGATAGGAAGCATTAATTCGGTAGGCATTCTGGTAGCGATCAGGGACTGGTGGGCATCACGTAATATTGTTTCGGTAATTCCAACCGGTTTTTTAATCTGTTCTGACATTTCCAATTTCCTCCAAAAATATTTTCATAATCTACTTTGTTTTTCCATCGAGTCTAAACCATTAACGGCTTAGAATACACCGAAGATAGCCATAAAGGTACCGGCTGCTACTGCAGTACCGATAACACCGGCTACGTTAGGTCCCATAGCATGCATCAGCAGGAAGTTTGTAGGATCTGATTCTGCACCAACCTTCTGGGATACTCTGGCTGCCATAGGAACGGCAGATACACCAGCGGAACCGATCAGTGGATTTACTTTGCCACCTGTGAGTACGCACATTAATTTACCAAACAGAACACCTGCGGCTGTACCAATTGCAAAGGCAATCAGACCAAGAATAACGATCTTGATGGTAGCCATATTCAGGAATGCTTCAGCAGATGTGGTAGCACCTACAGAAGTACCCAGAAGGATAACTACGATATACATAAGCGCATTGGATGCTGTTTCCTGAAGCTGACGAACAACGCCTGATTCACGGAACAGGTTACCAAGCATCAGCATACCTACCAGTGGAGCTGTTGTTGGAAGAATCAAACATACTACTACTGTTACTACGATAGGGAACAGGATTTTTTCCAGTTTGGAAACCGGACGAAGCTGTTCCATTTTAATCTGTCTTTCTTTTTCTGTTGTAAGCAGTTTCATAATAGGTGGCTGGATGATAGGAACCAGAGACATATAGGAGTACGCTGCTACAGCGATAGGTCCCATAATAGCTGACTGTCCCAGTTTACCGGCAAGGAAGATGGATGTAGGACCATCTGCACCACCAATGATAGAGATTGCTGCTGCAGCTTTATCATTGAAGCCCATCCAGATTGCTCCGAAATAAGCAGTAAAGATACCGAACTGAGCAGCTGCGCCAAGAAGGAAGCTCTTTGGATTCGCAATAAGCGGACCAAAGTCTGTCATGGCACCTACACCCATGAAAATCAGAGAAGGAAAAATTGCCCATTCATCCAGGATGTAGAAATAATACAGCAAACCGCCGCCTTCACCACCTTCGCCAAAAGGTTTGATGATGTCAGGATAAATATTAACAAGTAACATACCAAAAGCAATTGGCACTAAAAGGAGCGGTTCAAATCCTTTTGCAATTGCCAGATATAAAAAGAACAATGCTACAACAATCATGATATAGTTGCCGACTGTTAAGTTAAAGAAGGCTGTCTGATGAATCAGATTGTCGAGCGTATTAACAACATAGCTCATTTTGAACCTCCTAATGATATAGTATCTAAATAAAAATCAGATTTTTATTTAAATTAGTTTAATGTTGCAAGTACGGAACCAGCTTCACAAGCATCGCCAACTGCTACATCAATACTAGCTACTGTACCATCCTGAGGAGCAACCTGCGGAATTTCCATCTTCATAGCTTCGATGATGATAACCGGATCACCTTTCTTTACAGCCTGACCTACAGATGCTTCGATTTTAAATACTTTACCAGCTGCACCAGCTTCGATCTTAATTGCGCCTGCGCCGCCAGCTGCTTTTGGAGCTGCTGCAGGAGCTGCCTTTGGTGCTGCCTTTGGAGCTGCAGGAGCTGCCTTTGGTGCTACTGCGCCTGTACCAGCGCCTTCTTCTACTACTACATCATATACGTTGCCATTAACGGTAATTGTATAGTTTTTCATAATTCTCAATCTCCTTTAATTATCTTCTAATAATGGATCTTACAACATATCCATCTGCGCTGGCAGCACCTTCGCTGGCTGCGATAGCTGCAGAAATAACTGCGATAAGCTCCAGATCGTCTTCTGCTTCTTCTTTCTGAGCGATCTGTGCAATTGTATTGTCAACTGCTTCTGCTTTCACATCTTCTTTTGATTTCTTACTAAATGCTGCAGTAACCTTCGGAATCAGATTAAAGCTTGCAATAATAAGGCTGATCAGGATAAGTACTGCAAATACGGTACCCATACCAAGAAGGGTATTCAGTGCAGCTTTTACCATCAACTCACCCATGGTGTAATTCAAGTTCTCAGTGATCGTAATACCACTTTCCTGATCAAACTCAATCACAACCGTTGCTTCTCTGGCTGATCCGTCTTTTAATGTTTTATTACCCTTTACTGCAACTTCGGCAATAAAACCATCTTCGGTAGTTGTCGCTGTAGCCTGCTTAACTTCTACAATCTGACCAAGTTCTTCTGAAGTAGCAATCCAACCTTCTTTTGCTGCTTCCATAACATCGCCATAATACATCATGTACTGTTCCAGACCTGCTGTATTACCGGACGCATAGGCATCCATTACAGAGCACATTTCCTCTGCAAAAGCAGCGAAATTCGTTTCGTCCGGTGTCATTGTTGCAGTGGAAGTAGTTTCAGAAGAACCACAAGCAGTGAGTCCGAGGATACAAGCGATCATAGCAAATACTAAAAATCTCTTTTTCATAGTCA
This sequence comes from uncultured bacterium, assembly GCA_945949875.1. GTDB lineage: Bacteria > Bacillota > Clostridia > Lachnospirales > Lachnospiraceae > 1XD8-76. Next base: position 11,504 of record CAMFGH010000049.1, on the reverse strand, counting down.
TGAAACATCCTTTCTAGACTGTGCCATGTTTTTTAGCTGGACGGTCTTCTCTTTTTGTGTAAAGCATTTCCAATGCACCGATAACATATTTTCTGGTATCACATGCTTCAATGATGCTGTCCACATATCCTCTTCTAGCTGCACCTGCTGCACTTGTCTGAAGCTCTGCATATGCTGCTGCTTTTTCGTTGATCACATCAGCGCCCTGACCATCGTACATGATCTGTGCTGCATGTTTTGCATCGATAGAGCCGATTTCTGCTGTTGGCCATGCGAATGTCACATCTGCTCCGATTGCTTTGGAGTTCATAGCTACATATGCGCTGCCAAGAGCTTTGCCAATGATAACATTTACTTTCGGAACGGTTGCATCTGCAAAAGCATAAGTCAGTTCTGCAACAGCTTTTGCCATTCTCTTCTCAGAACATTTGCAGGAAGCATAGCCCTTTACATTGGTTAAAGAAAGTACAGGAATTTCAAATGCATCACAGAATTTGATAAAGGAAGCTGCTTTTTCACATCCACGTGCGGATAATACAGCATCAAACTTCTCAGCAACCTCACCATCTTCACCATAAACCTCTGTACGGTTTGCCACACAGCCCACTGTCATACCGTCTAATCTGATAAATCCGGTAACCATGCTCTTAGCATAATCAGCTTTTGTTTCAAAGAAAGCACCATCATCTGCGATCTGGGATAAAGCAATGCTTGTATCACCAACACAGTTTGCCAGTTCAGCAGATGCTCTGTTCAGATCATCTGTGCAGTCAGCAACTGCTTCTTCATCACAGTTTGCAGGCAGATAAGAAATCAGATCTCTGATCTGTGCATAGATGGAAGCTTCATCAGCAACAACATCTACAATACCAGCTTCCTCACTCTGGAATTTTGCAGCAGATGTGTCACATTTACTGATTTCATTTCCGTCAATGGCATTTGGAGAATTTACAAACAGTTTTGCCTTTTCACTTTCCATGAAAGTAAAATCTGTTAATGTAGGGAATGCAGCCAAACCGCCACCGCAGGAACCAAAAATAGCTGTAATCTGAGGAATAACGCCGCTTGCTGCTACCTGTTTGCTGTAAATCTGTCCAAAAGCATTCAGGGCATCCACGCCTTCCTGTAATCTAAGACCTGCAGAATCAATCAGACCAATGATAGGTGCTCCTGTTTTCATAGCAAGGTCGTAGAGGTTTGTAATCTTCTTTGCATGCATTTCACCAACAGATCCCCCCAGTACGGAAGCATCCTGGCTGTAGACATACACAAGATTACCATCGATAACTCCATAACCGGTGATAACACCGTCAGAAGGAGTGTCTGTCTGTTTCAGATCGAAATCTGTAGCTCTTGCAGTAACAAGGGCACCAATTTCAACGAAACTGTTTTCATCGAGTAAAGATGCAATTCTTTGACTCGCTTTTGAAGTAGTACTCATATTTGTCCCTCCATTTATAATAAAAAAATAAAAACATATTTATGGGAACCAAAGTTCCCCATATTGCATTCTTAGTGAGTATAACATAAAAAAAATGGAAAGCCTAGAAAAAGTTTAAAAAAAATGAAAAAGATTTTTCACCATGCTCATACTGCATATTCCTGTATCATATAGAAAAGATAATGTCGAAACCCTATTTTCTCTACAGAATCTTTAATATATATCTTATCCCGCATAATTTCATATTTTTTCCCGGTGTAGTCAATCAGAACAAAACGCATATCTCCAACGGGGTCCCCTGCTTTTACCGGAGCATCCAACTGCTTCTCATATCTGGTCTGAGCTATGACTTTTTCATCCTTCCTCACAAGAAGCCGAATACTCTTCTGTGCCAGTTCACACTGGGTCTCAACATTCCGCTCTTTAAAAGGATTTCCGTCTTCTGCGATCCCCAGATGAATGTTCACCTGTTCCAGATCTGACTTTGGTGAAAATTCCTGATAAGAATAATTCTCAAGCCCATATTCCATCAGTTTTCTCGTATCACTCCACTTATATGTTTTATGATTGGGCCATCCGCATGCCAGCAGTGACACAATAAAAGTCCTGTCATCCCTTTGCAGGGCACAGACATAACAATATCCCGCATTTCCGGTAAATCCGGTTTTACCGCTGATTGCGCCATCCATCATCTGTAAAAAGGCATTGTGGTTAGTACACTGGAAAGATCTGGTTTGTTCTATATCAGAAAAGCATTTACTGCCGGTCTGTGTAATACGAAGGAATTCCTCCTTTTTGGGTGACTGCATCACACAGTATCGCATGATTCTGGCCAAATCCGTGGCAGTAGTACTATGGATTTTTTCTCCTTCTTCTGTCTGTACTGTTCTGTCAAGTCCGTTAGGTGTCACAAAGCAGGTGTTTTGGCAGCCGATTTCCTTTGCTTTTTCGTTCATCATCACTGCAAAATGCTCCACATCTCCTGCAATGGCTTCCGCAATGGCGACTGCTGTGTCATTATGGGATTCCAGCATCAGAGAATACAGCAGATCCTCCAGCCTGTAGTTTTCACCACTGCGCATACCCAGATGTACCTTAGGCATGGATGCCGCATAGGAAGAAACGGTGACGGTATCCTCCGGTTTCCCATTTTCCAGTGCCAGAATACATGTCATAATCTTGGTTGTGCTTGCCATAGGAAGGATCAGATCCTCTTCTTTCCCATATAATACTCTTCCGGAATCTCCATCCATCAAAACAGCTGCTCTGGCAAACAGATCGATATTTACCTTTTCAACCGCATTGGTTTCCAGTTCTTTTCCAAGGACAATTTCTGTAACAAGTATGGCTGTAAGCAGACACACGACAAACTTTTTACCATTTAAAATGCCCCTTTTCCCCTTCACTGCTTTCTGCTTTTGGCGTCTCATCTTCTTTTTCCAATCACGTTCTTTTTTTGCATTTTATGCGGCAAAAAAAGGGGCTATGCCTTTTCCTTACCTGCATAGCCCCTTTGCTCTTCTGTGATCTTATTTTGTTTGATCTTATTTCTGCCTATCTTATTCTACTTATTTCATTCTGTTTATCTTATTCTGCTTTCAGTTCCTTCCAGAGATCATTCATATATGCAGTTGTTTCTGCACTGAGATTCTTATATACTTCTGCACTTTCTGTATCCTCTTCCGGAGGACAAAGTGCCTTGTTTGCCTTCTGTGCATCATCCATCTTTTCATTTACCTGATCAATCGGGCTGGAATATCCTACATATTCAAAGTTCTTCCATGCAATATCTTCACGGCAAAGGAAGTTTAATAATTTCATGGCAGATTCTTTGTGTTTACTGTCTGCTGTGATTCCCCAGGAATCCATCCATACATTGGTACCTTCTTTCGGAAGGGCAAAATCAAGATTCTCATTGTATTCCATTCCAAGGTAACCATCCCCTGAATAAATCACTGTCATGGTGGCATTTCCAGCTACTACTTCATCTCTTGCTTCATCCACCAGATAAGCCTGCACATCATCCTTCTGAGCCAGAAGAAGCTGCTGTGCTTCATCCAGTTCCGCTGTATTCTCTGTATTCATGGAATAGCCCAGATACCTTAATGCTACCATGTAGGCGTCACGCATACTGTTCTGCATGATAAATTCTCCGGCATATTCTCCGTTAAACAAAACATCCCAGCTGTCAATTGGTCCATGAACCTTTGTAGTATCATACAAGATACCTACTGTTCCCCAGAAATATGGAACGGTATATTTGTTTTCCGGATCAAAGGATTTGGCAAAATTCCAGTATCTGTCATCAATATACTGTGTATTTTCCATATCCGCCATATTCAGTTCTGCGAATTCACCTTCCTCAATCAGCTTTTCCAGCATGTAGTCAGATGTGCAGAGAAGATCATAATCGATGGACCCGGCTTTATATTTGGTATAAAGTTCCTCCGGTGTAGGTGCTTCTTCATAATTTACCTTGATTCCGGTTTCTTCTGTAAACTGATCCAGTACATCCGGATCAATATACATCCCATAATTGAATACCGTAATGGTATCCTCATACTCTTTTTTTCCGCAGCCTGTTGACAGCAGCGCTACTGCCAGGATCAGAACGGAAAGGCATAAACATACTCCTCTTTTTTTCATAACATACTCCTCCTGTTTTTCTTTTCGTTCTCTTTTTCTTTCATGCCTGATATGTAGTTTGTTAACAGTAAAATTACAAACACTGTTGCAAAGATCAGTGTAGAAAGGGCATACATTTCCGGCTTGATTCCCTTACGCAGTTCCCCGTAAATCATGGTGGATAAGGTATTCACACCGGCACCTTTTGTAAAATAGGTAATCACAAAATCGTCCATGGACATGGTAAGTGCCATTAAAAATCCTGATAAAATACCACCGGTAAGCTGTGGCAGAATGATTTTCACAAAAGCATATACGCTTCCTGCACCCAGGTCTCTTGCCGCTTCATAAATACTTACATTCATCTGCTTGATCTTAGGCATAACACTGAGAATCACATAAGGAATGTTAAAGGTAATATGTGCCAGCAGCACCGTCATAAAACTAAGGGGCATGAATTTTACAAACCAGAGCATCAGCGCAATACCGGTTACGATATCCGCATTCAGCATCGGGATATTGGTCATGATCATGGTCAGATTATAATTTCGCTGTCGCATGGCATGAATTCCAAGTGCCGCCATAACACCGATAACCGTTGCAATGCCGGCAGAAGAAAAAGCCAGCACAAAGGTAGTTCGAAGTGCTTCCATAATCTGGGTGCTGTCAAACATTTTCTGATACCAGTTCAGGGTAAAACCTCCCCATACAACCCTGGATTTGGAGTCATTAAAGGATAACACTACAAGTACAATCATTGGGGCATATAAAAAGAAAATGATCAGCCCCATATAGCATCTGGAAATCCAGTCAAGTATCTTTTTTACCATACTGTTGACTCCTTTCCATCCACATCATTTTTCAGGGTAAATGCCATACTGATCATAACAAATACCATCAAAAATACGGAAAGTCCGGAACCAAGGTTCCAGTTGGCACTCTTGGTAAATTCCTGTTCAATAATGTTACCTACCAGCTGAAGTTTTCCACCGCCCAGTACATCCGACACCACAAAGGATGTCATGGAAGGCACAAAAACCATAACAATACCGCTTAAAAGACCCGGCATGGACAACGGAAGTATCACCTTAAAAAACGTGGTAATACTGCCTGCTCCCAGATCCTTTGCAGCCTCGATAATATCTTCATTGATTTCTGCCACTGCATTATAAACAGGCAGAATCATATAAGGCAGGTAATCATATACTACACCGATCATAATCGCAGTTGCTGTATTGGCTATTGAAAGTGGTTTCATTCCCAGCTTTTCCAGAATCAGATTCAGGATTCCATTAGGTGACAGAATCATCTGCCAGGCCATAATACGCAGAATGGAATTCATCCACATCGGTAAAATAATAATAAAAAGTGCCACCCCGCTTTTTCCCATCTTCAGTCTTCTCATGGCCAGAACAAGGGGATAAGACAGAATGATGCAGATCAGGGTACAGCCCACTGCTATTTCCAGTGAAAAAACCAGTGCTTTAAAATGAATCGGATCAAATATAGTAAGAATATTTTCTAACGTAAATCCGCCATCTCCTGTGGTAAATGCATAACGGAAAATCACGATTAAGGGAATCACCGTAAATCCAATAATCCACAGAACATAGGGAAAAGATAACCATGTTCTTTTATTCATCTTCTTTTACAACCTCCGCATCAACAGAAAGAGGTTTATGCATAATCTGAATGTTTTCCGGTAAAATGGTAAGACCCACCGTTGCACCAATGGTTGCAGGATTTACACTCTGAATGCTCCATTCATAATCCTGCACGCGAACTTTGATCTCATAATAGGCGCCCTTGAAGATAATGGAAACCACCATTCCTTTCAGGTATCCTTTCTCTGCATCCACGATCTTCAGATCTTCCGGACGGATCACCACATCCACCAGTTCATTGGTTCCAAAGCCTTCATCCACACAGGGGATACGGGTTCCCTGAATCTCTACCAGACGATCCATTACCATCACGCCATCGATAATGTTACTGTCACCGATAAAGTCAGCCACAAAGGCATTCTGCGGTTCATCATAGATACTCTTGGAGGTACCCATCTGCTGAATGATCCCTTTGTTCATGACCACGATTCGATCGGACATAGTCAGGGCTTCTTCCTGGTCATGGGTTACATAGACAAATGTAATACCCACTTCCTGTTTGATCTTTATCAGTTCCCGCTGCATGCTGTGACGTAGCTTTAAGTCCAATGCTCCGAGAGGCTCATCCAGAAGCAGAATATCCGGTTCATTTACAATTGCTCTTGCAATAGCCACACGCTGCTGCTGTCCACCGCTCAATGACTCCGGACGACGTTTTCCATAATGGTCCATGTTTACCAGTTTCAGTGCATATGCTATTTTATCTTTGATATATTGGGCTGATTTATGTTTCAACTTCAGTCCGAACGCAATATTCTCTTCTACTGTCATATGGGGAAAAAGGGAATATTTCTGAAATACGGTATTGATATTTCTTTTATCCGGTGAAAGATTTGTTATATCTTTTCCATTGAAAAGGACACGTCCTGTATCCGGCTTTGCAAAACCACCGATGATACGCAGGGTGGTGGATTTTCCACATCCACTTGGTCCCAGTAACGTCACAAATTCATTTCTTTTTATTTCCAGATCCAGATTGTCTATTACCATCTTCCCATCAAATGATTTGCTGATGGAATCCAGTTGTAAAATAACGTCGTTCATCTTCTTCTCCTTAGAAATTCGGTGGTGTGCTGACCCATATCAGGGAAGATACTCTTTTACTTGCCGAAACAATTCGATGCTGTCTGTTCGCCGGATAGCTGAAAGAATCACCCTTTTTTAAGGTGTAAACTTTTTCCCCATAATAAAGCTTTATCGAACCTTCCAGAATATAACCAAACTCCTCGCCTGTATGGGGCGTATCAGCAAATAATGCTTCCCCGGGCTGAATATGTACCAGAATCGGCTCCATCTGTCTGCTTTGCGCAGTAGAGACCAGCCATTCTATGGTATTATTGTGCTCGTCTACTTTTTCAAAATAGTCCCCTTTTCGGAAAACAATCTGTTCTTCCGACTGTTCGTGAAAAAAGTCTGAAAGATTGGTACCCAGGCATTCCACGATATCCGCCAGTGTGGATACCGACGGTGCAGTAAGCCCTCTTTCCAGCTGCGAAATAAAGCCCTTGGTAAGCTCTGTTCTGTCCGCCAGTTCTTCCTGCGTAAGCCCGTTTAAATTTCTCAGATTTTTAATCTTATTTCCAATCTGCTCTTCAATATTCATACAGTATCACTCTGTCCTTCCTGCATCCATTTCCCTTTTACATGTTTGGTAAAACTAAACTTTTTGTCACGCACTTCTTAATTATATTTATACTAAACAAAATGTCAAGTATTATTGGTATTTTATATAGATAAATTTATAATCGGTATTTTCAAAAATGTTTCTTTTATATCTTCTGAAAATTTTTCAATAAAAAAGCGTAGCAGCTTAAATGAAACTGTTACGCTAAAATCATAATGACCAAAATATATTTTCAAAATCATATCCTGAAAATATATTCCCAAAATATATTCAACCTAAATATCTACCACCTGTTTTGCCTCTGCCTCTGCCTGCTCTCTGAATTCTTCAAACTGAACCGGATTCAGCTCCGGAAGCTCATCCAGTGATTTCACGCCAAAGCTTCTGAGGAACTGTTCTGTGGTTCCAAACAGCATGGGTCTTCCCGGTGCATCCATACGACCCAGTTCCTGAATCAAATCATACTGGAGCAGTTTGTTTACTGCAAAATCGCAGCTCACACCACGGATTCTTTCAATATCCAGCTTGGTAACCGGCTGCTTATACGCAATAATAGACAAGGTTTCCAGCACCGTATCAGATAACGTATAGGAGCTGGGAGTCTTGGCAATCTTAATCAGATATTCATACATATCACTTTTGGTACAGAGCTGAACTGCATCATCCAGCTCAATCAAATCGATTCCTCTGTCTTCTGCCTGATAGGATTCTTTCAACTCCATAAGCAGCTCTTTTGTTACTTTTTTATCTTCTTCTATGACAGATGCGAGTCTTCCTATTTCCACAGAATCCCCCATGGTAAATAAAACAGCCTCCAATACTGCCTTGGCTTTTTCTCTTTCCAATTTCCCTACTCCTTACTATATCCTGCTGTATCCCTATACATCCATATATATCACTGTATATCATTATATATGGTTGTACATCACGGTAGATTATTGTATATCGCTCTAAATCGCTGTGATCAGAATATCATCAAACAAATGGTCCTGTTTAATCGTAATCTGGCCCACTTTCATCAGCTCCAGAATCAGCATAAAGGTGACGATCACTTCCATTTTGCTATGCTGCTTTTCCAGAAGCTGCTTAAAGCTGCACTGTTTATGGGTTTTCAAATAATCTTTTACATAATTTTCTTTTCGGTCCAGATCAATCTCCTCCTTTTCGATCTTTCCGAAGGTACTTCGCACCGGATCAATCTTATCTTCCTGACGTTTTAGCATGAACTGAAAGATCTCATTTAATTTTGCCAGGGTTGCATCCCCCACCAGTTCTTCATAATCCACCGGCGGCCGATACTCCTTTACTTCCTGAGGCATATGTTCCTGCCGGTAAAAGGATTTTGCCGCATGATCCTGCAGATCCTTTAATTCATAAGACATATATTTATACATCTTATATTCCAACAGTTTCTGAACCAGTTCCGCTCTGGGGTCTTCTTCCTCTTCATTCTCATCCTCTTCTTTTGGAAGAAGCATTTTGCTTTTGATATCCAGAAGAGTAGCTGCCATAACCAGGAACTCACTCATCACGTTCATATCTTCGGTTTCCATCTGCTTGATATAATCCAGATACTGCTCCGTAATTAAAACAATGGGAATATCATATATGTCAATCTTATTTTTATCGATCAAGTGCAAAAGCAGATCCAGAGGTCCCTCAAACACTTCCAGTTTCACAGGTATACTCATAACTCATTCTTATCCAACAATTACTTTGTCCTATTATCCTTTTTCTTTTCACGTTCCGAAAAGATTCTATATTTACGAAACGTTTCCGCATCATAAAATAACCCAACGCTACCATTTTACTCAGAAGTGGGTAAAAGTTCAACTAAAATTAATTCTCCCGGGTTAAAAAGCCGGACCGGAATGGTGTGCATGCCAAGTCCTCTGCTTAAAATCATTTTACATCCGTATTCTTCAAACAATCCGCCATCATAATGTGGAAATGGTCTTAGAGAAGGTGCCACCACCCCACCTAAAAACGGTAGTTTGATGACGCCCCCATGAACATGGCCCGACAAAACCAGATCTGGCTTCCACTGCGCATAATCCCGAAAATAATCCGGATTGTGGGCAAGCAGTATCTGATACTGATCTCCGCTTTTTTCCCCGAGAACACTCTCCAGATATCCCGGTTTCATTTTCCGCTTTACAAAACGCTTATAATAATATTTGTCGATAGTCAGCCCTGTAATCCAGATCTTCTTTTCCCCAATCTGTACATGTTCATTGTCCAGGAAACGGATTCCTGTATCCTTCAGGGCACTGCGAAAATCATTATACAGCGTTCCGTATGTCTCCGGGTAAATTCTGGCTCGGTACTCATGATTCCCCAGTGCATAATATACTTTATATTTGCTACTTAATACTTTCAAAAAAGAAACTGTCTTCTCAAAAGAAGCCCCAGGTTTTGCATTCATCATGTCACCGCCAATCAATATGAAATCCGGATTCTGCTTTTGAATCTCTTCCAACAATCGAACATTACCCGGACCGTACTCTTTGTTATGCAGATCCGATAAAAACAGAAAGCGTACTTCTTCCTCCAGCTTTTCCGTTTGTAAGTAATATTTCTGCACCACAAACCGATTGCTGTCCCAGATCATACACCAACAGCAGAAAATCACAAAGCATATTAAGATTACCAGAAGCACACTGAAAAGGCCTGTCATTTCCATAGGGTTCCTTCCACAAAAATATTATAAATCGTATTCTATATCATATCATTTTGTATCCGTCTTTGTCTACGCAGGGATTAGTTCACACAATATTTTAAGCAGGAAATGCTTATATTCCGCTTTTTCCACCGTCTCTGCATAAAGAATCGGTACCGTTCCTATCTTCTCTCCATTCAGCAGATACATAGCTTCTCCTGCCACTTCTCCCTGGCCTACCGGTGCCTGGCAGGTTTCCGGTATGGAGATCACCTTTTCCACCTGATCCAGATTCTGCCCGGTGATATCCAGATACCGGAAATCACTCTGATATATCAAACCCACTTCTTTACATATTGCCCCTGTAATGGGTACATCAGGGAGTCTGTCTGTGTTCGGATCCTCATACATATGACTCACACTATACCCATAATTCAGTAATGTAATTGCCTCTCCAAACCGGGTTTTGGTATCCGGTGCTCCCATGATCACAGCGATCAGTTCCAGTCCTTCCTTTTTTGCTGTGGCAGATAGACAGTATTTTGCCAGAGAGGTGGAGCCGGTCTTTAATCCGGTAGCCCATTCATAGCTTTTCAAAAGCTTATTGGTGCTGGATAAAGTAAAGGTTTCCGAACCACGATTGGTCACATGAGTAATATCTTCCATCCAGATACCTGTATAATCAAAAACCGCCGGATATCGGGTGATCAGTTCTCTGGACATAACTGCCACATCTTCTGCTGTAGTATAATGATCTTCCGATGTGGTCAGGCCACAGCAGTCCACAAAATGGGTGTTTTTCAGCCCCAGATCTGTGGCCCGCTTATTCATCAGATAAACAAATTCTTCTTCGGAGCCGGCCACATATTCCGCCACTGCAACAGATGCATCATTTCCGGATGCCACTGCGATACATTTTATCAAGGTATCCAGAGTCTGTACCTCTCCCTCCTCCAGAAAAACCTGAGAGCCTCCCATGGATTTTGCATGGGCAGAAGTCATAATCTGATCATCCAAATGTATTTTCCCATTCTCCAGATAATCAAAGATCAGAAGCAGGGTCATGATTTTGGTTATACTGGCAGGGCTTCTTTTCTCTGATGCATTCTTTTCAAAAATAACCTTTCCTGTAGATGCCTCCATCAAAATAACAGATGGTGAAGAAAGTTCAATATTTGCTGCCTGGGACGGAAGAAAACAGACCCAAAAATGTGTCAATAAAATCGTAAGTGCCAACAATCCGGATAGTATTCGTTTCATATCTATTTCCAAAATTCATTTTGTTCATATATATGCAAAAAAAGTCCCCGAAATGATTCGGGGACTTCTAATACTAGTTGTATTTACGTTTTCTAGCTGCTTCAGATTTTTTCTTACGTCTTACGCTTGGTTTCTCATAGTGCTCTCTTTTGCGGATCTCCTGCTGGATACCTGCCTTTGCGCAACTTCTTTTGAAACGGCGTAATGCGCTATCTAAAGATTCATTTTCTT
>CAMFGH010000048.1 GCA_945949875.1 uncultured bacterium | reverse complement strand
CCTTTTCGATTCGAACAATTTCCAGAAAAGCATGAAGAACTTCTTTTGTCCAGATCGTCAAAAAGGATTCGTATATGGTTCCAATCATAAGTGGTTCCGAACAGGTAAAACCAACACCGGATTTTGATACATCCACAATATCAATGATAACTTCTTTATTTTTTCCATCCAGTGATTTCATCACAATTCTGGATTCCAGTTCAAGTCTTTTACTTTTTCTACGTTCTTCCATGGTAATCCCCCACTTCTCTATGTTGTGATTTCTACTACCATCATATATCAAATTGAAATTTATGTCTAGTGTATAAACATGGCATCCCCAAAAGAAAAGAACCGGTAGCGCTCCTTTACAGCCTCTGCATATGCGTGCAGTACCTGTTCTCTTCCCGCCAGTGCTGACACCAGCATAACCAGCGTGGATTCCGGCAAATGGAAGTTTGTGATCAAAGCATCCAGTACCTTAAACCGATATCCCGGATAGATAAAGATTTCCGTATTCCCACTGCATGCATGAAGTTTGCCCTGTTCATCTGCTGCGCTCTCAATGGTTCTTGTGGAAGTGGTACCAACACAAACGACCCTTCCACCCTGCTCTTTGGCCTGATTGATCAGGTCTGCAGCCTCCTGAGATATCTCATAATACTCCGAATGCATATGGTGATTTAGTACATTATCTTCTTTCACAGGCCGAAACGTTCCAAGCCCCACATGCAGTGTTACATAGGCAATAGATACCCCTTTCTGTTCAATCTGCTGCAACAGTTCCGGTGTGAAATGCAGCCCTGCTGTGGGCGCTGCTGCACTGCCTTCATACTTTGCATAAACCGTCTGATAACGGTTTTTATCCTGGAGTTTATGGGTAATATATGGAGGAAGAGGCATTTCTCCAAGTTGATCCAGCACTTCTTCGAAAATACCATCATATTTAAAACGGATCAGGCGGTTTCCTTCTTCCACAACCTCCAGTACCTCTGCTTTCAGCAGGCCATCACCAAACTCTATGACAGTCCCGGGTCTTGCTTTCTTTCCAGGTTTCACCAGAGTTTCCCAGACATCATTTTCTTTTCGCTTTAACAGCAGCACTTCGATCCCTGCACCGGTTTCAGCCTTTTTTCCCATGAGTCTGGCCGGAATAACCTTGGTATTGTTCAGTACAAGACAGTCCCCCGGATTCAGATAATCTGTGATTTCCCGGAAAATATGATGTTCGATCTCTCCGGTGTTTTTGTCCAGAAACATCAGTCTGGAACTGGCCCTGTCTTCCAAAGGATCCTGTGCGATCAGTTCACCAGGCAAATCAAAATAAAAATCACTCTTTCGTAATTCCATATATTTTACCCTATATCCTTTAAAAATGCCGCATAGCCGCGTTTTGCTTCATAAAGATCTGCTTTGCTGATGGCTTCCCAGGGTGCATGCATATTCAGAACCGCTACACCGCTGTCAATTACATTCATTCCATATAACGCCAGAATATAGGCAATGGTTCCGCCACCCCCAAGGTCAACACGTCCCAGTTCTGCTGTCTGGAAGTTCACCTTGTGATCTCCCATCACTTTACGAAGCTGTGCCAGATATTCTGCATTGGCATCATTGGAACCTGATTTACCACGGGAACCGGTAAATTTATTAAATACCATACCATTTCCCAGATATGCCACATTCTTTTTATCAAAGCTGGCTGCAAAAGACGGGTCAAAGGCAGAGCTGACATCGGAGGAAAGCATATAGGAATTGGACAGGCATCTACGTAGAGAAAGTTCATTATACTGTCCAGCCAGATTTATCACTTCTGCAACTGCATTTTCAAAGAAATGAGACTGCATACCGGTGGCACCTACAGAACCGATTTCTTCTTTATCCACCAGGATACAGCAGGTGGTTCTTTCCGGTGCTTCCACCTCAATCATGGCTTCCATGGACGGATATGCACAGACTCTGTCATCATGACCATAAGCCAGAATCATACTGCGATCAAAACCGGCATCTCTGGCTTTTCCGGCAGGAACTACTTCTAATTCTGCAGAAATGAAATCTTCTTCATCCATGTCATATTCCTTTTTCAGAATATCCAGAATACCTTTTTTCACCGCATCTTTAGCAGCTTTCTTACCTGCTTTCTTCTCTGTATCGTCAGAAGCATCTTTTTCTACTGTGCAATCATCATTTTCATCGCCAATTACAATCGGTTTATTGCCGACAATAATATCCAATGCTTCTCCTTCAATGACTTTTGCAGCCTTCTTCTCCAACTGTTCCTGTGCTAAATGAATGAGCAAATCAGAAACAAAGAATACCGGATCATCCTCCTCTTCTCCTACAGAAATCTCAATTGTAGTACCATCTTTTTTTACCACCACACCATGAATGGCAAGAGGTAATGTAACCCATTGATATTTCTTTACTCCACCATAGTAGTGTGTATCCAGATAGGCAAAACCACCGTCTTCATATAATGGATTCTGTTTGATATCTAAACGAGGAGAATCAATATGTGCTCCGAGAATATTCATGCCTTCTTCCATGGGTTTTTTACCAATCTGGAACATGGCAATAGACTTATTCATATGAACACAATAAATTTTATCTCCGGCTTTACATTTCACACCATCTCTGATCAGCTTTTCCAGTTCCATATAACCGGCTGCCTCAATTTCAGAAACAATATAATCGATACATTCTCTTTCAGTTTTTCCTCGATTCAGAAAGTCCATATATCCGGCAGCAAATTCACTAACCTGTTCCAAACTGTTTTCATCATAAGTAAGCCAAACATTTTGATTTTCCATGATTCTTCCTTTCCTAATGATTGTTTCATAGTACAATTCAGAGCCACTTTCGCGTCAAGCAGACTGTGGCTCTGATGGATTCACATTATTTACGTAATTCTATACCTAAGGATTCCAGACCGTTTAATATCTTTTTCATAGCTCCTGTGATGTCATTTTCATCCAGCGTTCTGTCCTTTGCACGGAATGTAATGGTATATGCCATAGACTTAAAGCCTTCCTGAATCTGAGAGCCTTCATAAATATCAAATAACTGAATGGATTCCAGGATCTTGCCACCACGCTGGGCAATCATTGCCTCAATCTGTCCGGCAAGAATATCCTTCTTCACTACCATACTGATATCACGTGTTACAGCAGGGAATTTTGCAAGACCTACATACTTTCTGTCAAAGGTAGCAAAAGGAATGATTTCCGGCATATCCAGCACTGCCACGTATGCTTTTGTCTTCATATCATAGTTATCGCATACTTCCGGATGTACTTCTCCCAGATAACCAAGAGTTTTTCCTTCATAGAAGATGGATGCCTGACGACCCGGATGTAAAAAGCTGATACCGGCATCCGGATCATAAATCACTTTGCCGGAAAGACCAATAGCCTCCAGGAACTCTTCAATAACACCTTTCATGGTGTAGAAGTCACCGTCTCCATAGAATCCCAGTGTAAACTGCATTCTTTCATCCGGTAATTCTGTTAATGGCAGGCTTTTTGGCAAATAAATATTACCCAATTCGTATAAACGACATTCTTTGTTTCTTCTGTTAAAGTTGGTAGCCAGGCTGGTCAACATACCATTTAAGGAAACGGTTCTCATAATAGAGAAGTCTTCTCCCAGTGGATTGGAAATGGTAATCGCCTTTCTAAGCTCTGAATCTGCCGGAATCAGAAGTTTATCAAATACCTTCGGACTTTCAAAGGAGTAGCACATACCCTGGGAGAATCCACAGTATTCAGCAATATCTCTGGCTTTCTGTTCGATTCTCATCTTAAAGGTAAGCTTACCGGCAGTGGCAGAACCACTTGGCAGTGTGGTAGGAATCTTATCATAACCAAAGAATCTTGCAACCTCTTCTGCAATATCAGCAAAGGATAATAAATCCTGTCTGAAGGAAGGGCAAGTGATCATATTTGTCTTTTCGTCGTAATCAAGTTCAATCGCTTCAAAATATTTCAGCATATCTTCTGCCGGAATATCTGTACCAAGGAACTTATTAATACGTTCCGGCTCAAAAGGTACCTGTACCAGTTCTTTCAAAGGAGCGCATTCATCTACAATTCCCTTCACAACCTCACCACAGCCCAGTTCTTCAATCAGCTGGCAGGCACGGTTAATGGCAGCTTCTGCATTGTATGGATCCAGACCTTTTTCAAACTTACCGGAAGCATCTGTACGAAGACCGATTCTCTTTGCTGATTTTCTGATATTTGCTCCGTGGAAAGTGGCTGCTTCAAATAAAACAGTTTTTACATCATCGGTAATCATGGAGTTCTCGCCACCCATGATACCGGCAATACCGATTTCTTTTTCTGCATCACAGATCATCAGTACATCTTTATCCAGTTTTCTTTCCTGACCATCCAGAGTCACAAAAGTATCACCGTCTTTTGCACGTCTGACGATGATCTGTCCACCTGCAACGGTACTTAAATCATAGGCATGCATTGGCTGGCCATATTCTTCCATCACATAGTTTGTAATATCAACCAGGTTATTGATCGGTCTGATGCCGCTTGCAGCCAGTCTTCTCTGCATCCATTTTGGAGAAGGTCCGATTTTAATATTGGTGCAGACTCTTGCACAGTATCTGGTACACAGTTCTTTATCCTGTACATCTACTTTGATGTAATCATTTACATCACCGGATTCCTTTTTGATTTCAACCTTTGGTGCGTAGAATGGTTTTCTAAATGTGGCTGCAGCTTCTCTTGCAATACCCAGAATGCTGTAGCAGTCTACACGGTTTGATGTGATTTCATATTCAAAAACCGTATCATGCAGGCCAAGAGCTTCGATTGCGTCATCTCCAGGTTTTACGCCGGATTCTTTTTCAAAAATATAAATACCGTATTCCGGTGCTTCCGGATAAAAATTACGGTCAGAACCCAGCTCTTCGATGGAGCACATCATACCATTGGAAGGCACTCCACGCAGTTTACCGGCTTTGATTACAATACCATCTTCCGGAAGCGGGCCGCCATCATGACCGCCTGCCACTTTACCACCATCTAATACGACAGGCACCAGATCCCCTTCTTTTACGTTTGGAGCACCGGTAACGATCTGAATGGTTTCACTGCCCACATTCACCTGACAAATGATCAGTTTATCTGCATCCGGGTGTCTTTCAATTTTCAGAATTTCACCTACTACAATTTTATCCAGATTTTTATCTAATCTTTCATATCCTTCACACTTTGTCCCGGAAAGGGTCATTGCATCACAGAATTCCTGATCCGTACATTCCAAATCCGGCACATAAGCTTTAATCCAAGATAATGCTGTATTCATAAATCCATCCTCCTTCTTAGAACTGTTTCAGAAAACGTACATCGTTTTCATATAAAAGTCTCATGTCATCAATTTCATACTTCAGCAGGGAAATACGTTCCAGACCCATACCAAATGCAAAGCCTGAGTATTCGTCAGGATCAATGCCACTCATACGAAGTACTTTAGGATGAACCATACCACAGCCTAAAATTTCAATCCAGCCCTCTCCTTTACAAAATCTACAGCCCTTGCCACCACATTTAAAACAGCTTACGTCCATTTCTGCAGAGGGTTCCGTAAATGGGAAATGATGTGGCCTGAATTTTACTTTTGTATTTTCACCGAACATTTCTTTTGCAAATTCCTGTAAGGTACCCTTTAAGTCTGCAAAAGTAATGTTTTTATCAATTACCATACCTTCAATCTGATGGAAGGATGGAGAATGTGTTGCATCCACTTCATCCGCACGGAAAACACGTCCGGGTGCAATCATTCTGATCGGCAGCTTTCCTGTTTCCATCTGACGTACCTGAACCGGAGAAGTCTGTGTTCTAAGCAGAATATCTCCATTGATATAGAAGGTATCCTGTTCATCCTTGGCCGGATGATCTGCCGGAATGTTCAATGCTTCAAAGTTATAATAGTCCTTTTCCACTTCCGGACCTTCTACTACTTCATAACCCATACCGATAAAAATACGTTCTACTTCTTCCAGTGCGATGAAATTCGGATGACGGTGTCCAACCATGTTTTTCTTTGCAGGTAATGTAACATCAATAACCTCTGCTTTCATGGCTGCTTCTCGGGCAATCCGTTCCATTCTTGTCTTGGCTTCTTCCAGTGCTTTTTCGATTTCAGCTCGGGCATCATTTACCATCTGACCTACCTTTGGTCTGTCTTCCGGTGCAACGTCCTTCATGCTTTTCAGTACAGCTGTTAATGCGCCTTTTTTCCCAAGGATATTAACACGTACATCATTCAATTTTTCAAGTGCCTCAGATTCCATAATCTGTTTTAAGGCATCTGCTTTGATCGCTTCCAATTTTTCTTTCATATCTTGCTCCTTTCTATCCAAAGAATCACTTACAACACTCTGCGAATTTTGCTCTGTCTGATGGCAGGCATAAAAAAGTCCCCTGCTATATGCTTATAGCAAGGGACGAATATAATCCGCGGTACCACCCAGATTCCTGCTCCGAAAAGCAGACTCTCAAACAGCGTAACGTGCTGCCTACGTTTTCTGCTACCAAACAAGGTGCCTGACATGGCTCCATTTCTCATTCCGCTTCCTTCACCATATCTGTCCTGTTCTTCCCAGAAACTGCTCCGACGTGAATATCAGTATAACTCCTTCTTAAAAAAACTTACAGCCGATGGTTTTTTCTCTCTGCAAGGGAAATCATACCTTTTTGCGTCATCCATGCATTTTTCACCGGAATATCCGGTCATTACTAACTTCATATTCTAGTTATTTTTATTTTTTCTGTCAAGGGCTAGTGCGTTTTTCTTCCGGAATCATATGAACATCCAACTGCGGGAATGGTATTTCAATACCATTTTCGTCCAGAAGCAGCTTTGCCTGCTCTGTCAAACGCCACTTACCTCTCCAATAATCTTCCTGTTTAAAAGAGCATCGGATATTTAATACCACTCCACTGTCTGCCAGATCATCCACAAAAACAAAATGATCCTCTTCCTTCAGAACAGCCTCATCCTGTTCCAACATATCCTCTAAAACCTGCTTAGCCTTTTTTAAGTCTGCACGATAGGAAATACTCACTTTGATATCCGCTTTTCTGCTTTCGTTTCCGCTGACGTTAATCAGATCGGAATTGGCCAGTTCTCCATTGGGCAGGATGACGACTTCATTGTGAACCGTAGTAAGCTTGGTATAAAAAATCTGTATATCGGTTACGGTTCCTTCTTTTCCATGATTTCCTTCGATAATGTAATCCCCTACCTTAAATGGTCTGGTCAAAAGAATCAGCACACCACCGGCCAGATTGGATAAACTGCCCTGTACAGCAAGACCAATAGCAACACCTGCTGAACCAACCACTGCAATAATACTTGCTGTGTCCACTCCAAAGCTGGAGAGCAGGAAAAAAATCAGGAAAAAGTATAACGAAGCTTTTATGAAGGATGTCATAAAGGAGATCACACCCTCTTCAACCCCTGCTCTCTGCATGGATTTTACCAGCATTTTCTGTATCATTTTAATCAGTTTTCTTCCGATCAGAAAAATAATAATACAGAACAGTATCTTTGTGCCCAAAGACAAAATCCTGGACGGAAGCTGCTCCAGAAAATCTTCTAACATTTTTTCCAACATTGTAGAATCTACGTTTGCATCTGTAAAATCTGCCATTATGTCTGTCGGTTCCATACGAAATCGCTCCTACCATTCTTATTTCATTCTATCTATCTCAACCCTGTTCTTTATCTATCCGGAATACAGATACACTTCTGGCAGGCATTTTGATTTTAATGCCCTGGGCATATCCATCAGCCTTCTTTGCCATGGTCTTTCTCACCCTGAGATTCAGCATACCCTGCCCGCCATACATGGTATGATCGGAATTAAATATTTCTTTATATTTACCGGCATAGGGAACACCGATGATTTCATCATGATCAACACCGGAAAAATTACATACCACCAGCAGTTCTTCTTTTTTATTATCTTTATTATCCGTTTTTATATCCTGCTTTTTAGCCTGTTTTTTTGCCGGTTCTTTATCCTGGAAAGTGCTTCTGATAAAGGTAAGCTTGCAGCCTTCTGCGTCAATGCTGTCAACCCAGCAAAAGCCTTCCGGTCTGTCATCTGCCTGATACAGGGCCGGATGTTCTTTATAAAAATGATTCAGATCTGCCACCATTTTCTTAATGCCTGCATGCTCCGGCAGTTCAGGAAGCTGCCAGTCCATACATCTTCCTTCCCACCATTCCTGTGGGTCTCCCATATCCTGTCCCATAAAAAGATGCTTTTTCCCGGGATGCATAAAAAGATATGCCAGACTCATACGAAGACCTGCCAGTTTTTCCGACCGTTCCCCCGGCATTTTTTGCAGAAGGGAGCCTTTTCCATACATCACCTCATCATGTGGAAATGGCAGAATAAAATGTTCACTATAAGCATAGATCATACTGAGTGTCAACTCATCATGATGGTAAGAGCGGAAATATGGGTCATATTTTATATAATCAATATAATCCTGCATCCAGCCTGTATTCCATTTTAAATCAAATCCAAGCCCTTCCTCTTTCAGATCCCCGGTCACCCCCGGCCATCCGGTATTTTCCTGAGCAATCATGAAAACGCCGGGATTTCTCTTCTTCATCATGGAGTTTAAATGTTTCATAAACTCGATGGCTTCCAGATTCTCATTTCCGCCATACATATTCGGAATCCAATCCCCGTCATTGCGGTCATAATCCAGATAAAGCATCTGAGAAACGCCGCTGATCCGAATACCATCTGCATGGTATTTTTCCACCCAGAATAAGGCATTGGAAATCAGATAATTCTTTACTTCATTTCTTCCGTAATTGTAAATCAAAGTATTATCCTTTGGATTTTCTCCTTTTCTCGGATCCAGATGTTCGTACAGACAGGTACCATCAAATTTGCCCAGACCATAATCATCCTTTGGAAAATGTTCCGGTGCCCAGTCCAGAATCACACCGATACCGGCCCTGTGCATCTGATCCATAAAATTCATAAAATCTTCCGGCGAGCCATAACGGGAAGTAGGCGCATAATATCCGATGGTCTGATAGCCAAGGGTCACATCCAGAGGATGCTCCATAACCGGCATCAGTTCGATATGCGTATATCCCATTTCTTTCACATAAGGAATCAGCTTGTCTGCAATTTCTTCATACGTTGGCAGTTTTCCTCTGCTTTCCGTTTTATCATCCAAATCACATTCCACAAAGCTGCCCAGATGTACTTCATATATACTAATGGGTTTGTTCTGATCCTGATTTTCTTTCCGATTTTTCAGCCAGTCTGAATCATGCCAGGAAAAAGCATCCAGATCACAGACAATAGAAGCAGTCCGTGGCGGAAGCTCCTGCTGCAGTGCAAAAGGATCAGCCTTCAAATAAGTAAGACCGCTTTTTACCTTCAATTCAAATTTATAGCGATCTCCAAGTTTTACTCCCGGAACAAAAATTTCAAAAATACCACTGTCCCAGAGTCGTCTCATCTGATGGATTCTGCCATCCCAATGATTAAAATCTCCTACTACAGAAACCCTCTGCGCATTCGGCGCCCAGACTGCAAATTCGCAACCCTGAACCCCATCCACTGTCATAGGATGAGCCCCCAGTTTTTCATAAATGGTGTAATGGATTCCTGCGTTATACTTATCGGTATCTGTGACATTGATCTGTGGAGCAAAACCATATGCATCCTCCACAATTTTTTTCACGCCATCCGGATAGGTCACTTCATACTGATATCCGGCTACTGCTTTAGCAGACATCATCGCTGCAAAGTATCCGGCTTCATCCACCTGCTCCATGGGAAGGATCCTGTTTTCCTCTCGCAGTAATACATTTACAGAAACAGCATCCGGGAAAAATGCCTGAAAAATGATATTTTTCCCATCTTTGTGTGGCCCAAGCAAATGATGTGGATGGTCACTGTCGGAATAGACAATGCCTTCGATTTCCGGCCAGTTCATAAGTTTGTATAGTTTATTCATCCCATTACCTCTCGATTTCGTGTAAAAATAATCCGCTTCGTAATTTTGGTTCAAACCAGGTAGACTTTGGCGGCATCAGAAGTCCTGCATCCGCCACATCAAACAGTTCTTTTATGTTGGTCGGAAACATGGAAAATGCTGCCACACAGTCCTCACTGCATCTTCTTTCCAGTTCTTTTAATCCCCGGATACCACCCACGAAGTCAATTCTTTTATCTGTCTTCGGGTCGGAAATATCAAACAGTGGCTTTAATACTCTATCCTGCAAAATAGAAACATCCAGATTTTTCACAGGATCATCCGAGAAGCAATGTGTTTTTGAAGTTAGTTGATACCATTTTCCATCGATATAGAAACCAAATTTCCCTTTGGTCTCCGGCCTGTATGCCTCTTTCCCAATCAGGGAAACGGTAAAATCTTTCTCTAAAAAAGAAAGAATATCCGAAGCACTATGACCGTTCAGATCCTTTAATACCCTGTTATAATCCATAATATAAAGTTCTTCTTCCGGAAATAAGACCGACAGGAAAAAATTGAATTCTTCTTCTCCGGTATATTCCGGATATTTTTCCCGACGCATTTTACCCACTTTGACAGCGGATGCGCACCGATGGTGTCCATCTGCAATATAAATCGCCTGCATCTTTTCAAAGGCATCATGTATTTTTTTCTGGGTACTCTGATCGGCTATCTGCCATACAGTATGCCGGATTCCATCCTCTGATACAAAATCATAAAGAGCATCCCGGGATGTTTCCTGCTTCATGATTTCTTTTAACTCCGGCACCTGCCTATATGCCAGAAAAACAGGTCCGGTCTGCATGCTGCAGGCATCCACATGACGGATTCTGTCCTGTTCTTTATCTGCTCTGGTATTCTCATGCTTTTTGATAACCTGATCATCATAATCATCTATGGAAGCACAGGCTACAAAGCCATGCTGCGTCCTGCCATTCATGGTCAATGCATAGATATAATACATCGCCTGATCCTCTACTATATAATCGCCCCTTTTAATCTTCTCCTGCAGGAGTTCATCTGCTCTTCGATAAACCCGTTCATCATAAGTGTCCACCGAATCATCAAAAGAAGTTTCTGCCCTGTCGATAGCCAGAAAAGAATCCGGATTCTGTTTTACAACCAAAGTAGCTTCTTTCCGATTATATACATCATACGGAAGTGCCGCTATTTTTTTCTCCATATTAGTGGCTGGTCTGACCGCCCTGAATGTTCTGATTTCTGCCATGCTTTGTCTCCTCCCTGGTGCAAATCCGTATACCATCCTATCCAGTATATTTATATCTTCTCTGCATATCAGTTTTCTGTCTTTCAGTGTATCAAATATCACTGTACAACTCAAGTTTTGAGTGATAAAATTACCTACATGCGATGAACCTGTCATACAGGAAATTAAAAACGAGAGAAAGAAGGAAGAAGAAATGACACAGGAAGATAGAGAAATGCTAAACCGTATTAACGACTATGCCAACGAGGTTCTGGATGATATTGATCCGCAGAAGACTCCGGTTTCCTATCAGCTGGAAAAACTGCGCCCCATCATGCAACAGCTTGCTATGGAAAAACAAATGTCTGTTGAAAATATCTTTATCAAATATATGGATCTTGCCAGCGAAGCCGGTGTAGAAAGAGAAGCAAAGTTCCAGGATGATTTTAGTGATGTTGCTCCCAGCTTTTCACAAATCGCCAATAATCTGGAATAGAAACGATAAGGGAACTTCCTTCCACATGTTTATCTTCAAACCATGGAAGGAAGTTCCCTTTCTTATACTCTTTTATTATACTTATTCATATCGCTTTATCCGATACTTTTTTAAATTCTATTACATTCTTACCCTGTTTTCCTGTTTATCTTGTTACAAAGAACATAATCAAGAAGAGAATCCCGATAACCCAGGTTCCCACTTTAATATCTTTTGCTTTTCCGGTAAACAGACAGATCACAATACTGGAAATAATACCAAATGCTATACCGTAAGAGATATTATAAGTCAATGGCATAAATGCCACTACCATAAATGCGGGAACTGCTTCGCTGGCAGAAAGCCAGTCGATATCTCTTACACTGTTCATCATAAGAACACCGACATAAATCAGTGCTGCTGCAGTTGCACAGCCCGGAATCAACGCTGCAATAGGGCTGAGGAACATTGCTACAAAGAATAATGCTCCGGTAACCATGGAAGAAAGCCCTGTTCTTCCTCCTTCTGCTACACCTGCAGAAGATTCTACGAATGTGGTAACGGTAGAAGTACCGCATACAGAACCGCATGTGGTTGCAATGGCATCTGCCAGCATTGCCTTATTCATATTCGGTACTTTTCCCTCACTTGTTAAAAGACCGCCTCTTGCACATGCTCCGTAGAGTGTTCCAATGGTATCAAACATATCAACCAGGCAAAATGCCAAAGCCGATGTGATAATCAGAACAATCAGAGAACCGGTACTGTTATTTGCAAGATACTGGGAAAAATCAAATCCCTCCGTAAAGACTTTACCAAATGCCTGGGTTCCGAATTCTGCAAAAGCTGTCATAGGATTAAAGCTTAAAGATGCTGCAAAACCATCATAAAATCCCGGAACCGTAAATCCTAATATATAATAAGCAACTGCTCCTCCAAGGATTCCCCAGAGAACAGAACCTTTTATATTTTTAGAGGACATAACAGCAATAGCAAGTAATGACGCAAATGTAACCAAAATCGGCATCATACCGGCCCATGTGGCACTTCCGCTGAAGAAATTCATGGAAACCAGATTAACACAGGTTGCCGCATCATTTACCACAATGCCTGCATTCTGGAGTCCGATAAATGCGATAAACAGACCAATACCTGCCGGAATGGCTGCACGCACCTCCGCCGGAATGGCTTCGAATATTTTTTCTCTAAGCCCGGTTACTGTTAAAACAATAAAAATAATACCATCCAGCAGTACCAATACCAGTGCGTTGGCATAGCTGAGTCCAAATCCAAAGCAAACCGTATAAACAAAATATGCATTCAGTCCCATACCGGATGCCTGAGCAAGGGGCAGATTGGCAAGCAGACCGATCAGAACCGTACCGATTACAGCAGAAATCGCTGTTGCGATATAAATTGCGCCATAGGACACAACTCCAAGTTCTGAAAACATACCGGCATTTACCATCAGGATATAAGCCATAGCCATAAATGTGGTTAAGCCGGCAAGCACTTCTGTTTTTACTGTTGAACCTTTTTCTCTTACATGAAAATATTTTTCCACTTCTATTTCCTTCCCTTCTTTTGTACCTAATACTTTAATAAAAGCTACAGATTTAATGTAACATAGGCCAAATCACATTACAAGATACATCCCAGCCAATTCCAATAGAAAAACCTGCTAAATAATGATGCAGATGACCTTTCCATTGCTGTCATTTACGATTTTCTGCATGGTATCCTGTAATTTCAGCTGACATTCATCACCCATACGATTTATTTTGCCATGGATACCATCCTGTACTAATTGTTCCACTGTTTTTCCAAAAATATTGGTATTCCAGATGCCATCTTCTTCCGAACTGTTTTCTTTGATATAGGTAATCAGATCCTTTGCCTGTTCTTCATTGCCAACAATAGGGGCGATTTCTGTTTCCACATTGGCACGGATCATATGGATAGAAGGACTTTCTGCCTTGATCTTTACCCCATATTTATTGCCGTGCCGAATGACTTCCGGCTCCGATAAAATAATCTCGTCTGTTTCCGGTGTCACAACCCCATATCCACGCATGCGAACCTGTTCCAGGGCACTTTCCACCTTGACATATTCCTTTTTCATAGCTGCGAATTCTTTCAGCAGCTTCATCAGCTGATATTCATTTTCAATCTTCTGCTCCATCATATCACTGAGCATTTCATAATAATATTTATCATGTACATCCAGTTGTATTTTTATGATTCCATCTGCCAGAGATATTTCATCAATTCTCATTTCCTGAATATACGGGCAATCCCATAAAAGCTCCTTATTCATGAATTGCTGCATGGTTGTCACGGATTTCATCAGTTCCCGGATGGTCTTCATAAAAGACTGTTTCATTTCATGATCCGACGGAAGCATTTCCATCCATCTTGGCATGTAAAATTCCACCTGGGAAACCGGGAACTCATATAAGGATTCCTCCAGTATTTTTTTCACATCCACCGATTTCATCTGGGCACAGTTGATCGGCAAAACTGTCACATTATATTTTCCCCGCAGCATATCAGCTATTTTTACAGTATCCTCGCTGTACGGTTTTGTGGAATTCAGGATAATGATAAAAGGCTTTCCGGATTCCTTCAGCTGTTTCACGGTTTTATCTTCCGCTTCCATGAAATCCTTTCTGGAAAATTCTCCAAAGCTTCCATCGGAAAAAACTGCGATTCCGATAGTAGAATGATCCTTTATCACTTTTTCCGTTCCGATTTCCGCCGCTTTGGCAAATGGTATCTCTTCCTCCGACCAGGGAGTTTTTACCATCCGTTCGGATTCCTCTTCCAAAGCACCTGCAGCCCCCGGAATCAAAAAGCCTACACAGTCTACCAGGCGTACTTTCAAAGAAATTCCACCCTGTAAGGTAACACTTGCAGCCTCTTTGGGAATAAACTTGGGCTCCGTTGTGGTTATGGTCTTGCCAATTCCGCTTTGGGGCATTTCATCCATGGTTCTTTCTTTTTCGTAGGTATTGTCCATAAACGGAAGAACCAGTAAATCCATGAATCTTTTTATAAAAGTGGACTTTCCTGTCCGAACCGGTCCTACAACACCCAGATAGATCATCCCATCGGTACGTATCTGTATATCCTTATATAAATTGTAGTCTTTCGTATCTGTATCTTTTTTCTCTATTTTTCTTTGTTCAGCCACTAAATATTCATTGTCCACGCTCTTACCCTTTACCCATCATGCATATAAAAAAATGGTCCCTTCCATACTTAATTCAGTGTATGAACGAGACCATCTTAATATGCTTTATTTTTTGAGCTTAATCATTTTCTCCCTCTCCCGGGATCACAACATCCTCCAGTATGCCTGCCAGATAAGCCAGAACGATTCCATAATTCGACATGGGAACCTGCTGTTTTTTTGCCCTTTCGATTCTGGACAATACATACTTCCGGTTAAACATACAGCCACCGCATTGTATGACCATATCATATCCGGATAAATCCTCCGGAAAATCAGTTCCGGAAACCACCTGAACCGACAGATTCTCTCCGAATCGTTTTCTTAAGAGGCGCGGAATCTTTTCTCTGCCGATATCTTCTGCCAAAGGAGCATGGGTACAGCACTCAGCAATCAGCACTTTGGAATCATCGCTTAAGGCTTCCAGTTTTTTCGCACTTTCCACGTAATATCTGATATCCCCTTTCTGGACTGCAAAAAGCACGGAAAAAGAGGTCAGCAGACTCTCGGAAGGCTTTTCTGCATAAACCTGCCGGAATGCCTGGGAATCTGTCACAATCAGCTTAGGAGGACAGGAAAGATAATCCAGGGTATGTTTTAACTTATCTGTAGTACAGCTGATAACACTGCATTTCTTATCTAATAATTCCCGTATGGTCTGTACCTGAGGTAAAATCAACCGGCCTTTCGGAGCCTGTATGTCCTGTGGCATAACCAGAAGCACCAGATCATCTTCCTGTACCAGATTCTGTAAGATGCTCTGGTCAAAAAGAGGCTCCGGTATGGCACGGAGAATACTTTCGTGAAGTTCCTTTAAGCCCCTCTTTTTTACTGCACTGGTAAATAAAATACTGCTATTTCCTGAGAACTCCTTTTGCAACAAAGCTTTTATCTGTTCTTCTTCCTCCGCAGTAAGTTCATCTGCCTTATTTACAAGAAGAATCACCGGTGTGTTCTTTTCGCGAAGCAGGGCATACCAGTTCTTTTCTAATGTCAATAAATCATTTTCCGTCGAAATTTTCTCCCCTGAAGAACCTCTCTCAGTGGAGAAAGCATTCCCAGTCAAAACCTTTTTCAGTCGCTGCCCATCAAATATCAGCAGGGCCACATCTACCTTCTCCGTCGCCAAACGTGTCTTTTCCACACGTTCCTGTCCGATTTCACCCTGATCATCGTAGCCCGCGGTATCCCAGAATACGCAGGGACCGATTCCATGTAGTTCCATTGGTTTTTTCACCGGATCTGTAGTGGTTCCGGGCAGTTCCGAAACAATAGAAGTCTGCTGACCGGTAAAGGCATTCAAAAGAGATGACTTTCCTGCATTTCTTCTTCCGAAAAGTCCAATATGAACACGATTTGATGATGGGGTATCCTGTAATGTTACTGCCATGTCCTAACCTCTTTTCTATAATCTTTTTCAGATAATTTCCCCGGAATACTATCCGGAATCTTTTTCAGATATTATCCGGGATATTTTCCCTGAATCTTTTTGTATTACTTTTTGTACATAACTTTTTATGCTCAATCTGTCCATTTTACAGAAAAGTATTGTATAATGCATCTGGCAAAATACAAAGGAGCATATCATCATGATACAAAAGAAATCAATTTTATATGTGTTAGCAGCAGGTATTTTATGGGGATTCATGGGACTTTTTGTAAGGACCCTGAATGCACATGGTTTCTATACCATGGAAATCACCGGTCTACGTTCCCTGGTAGCCATGATTCTGATGGGAATGTTCCTGCTGGTGTATGACCGCAGCCTGTTTCGTATTAAGTGGAAAGATCTCTGGTGTTTTATCGGTACCGGCATCATCAGTCTGACCTTTTTCAATATGTGCTACTTTAAGGCCATTACCATGACTTCCCTATCCGTAGCTGCCATTTTACTTTATACTGCTCCCTCTATTGTGATAGTATTATCTGTCCTCATTTTTCACGAACATTTTACCAGACGGAAGGTTCTGTCTTTGTTTCTCGCCTTTGCAGGCTGTGTTCTGGTAACCGGTGTATTGTCTGATAAAGAAGCAGTTATCTCTCCTTTGGGCATTATCATTGGTCTCGGTTCCGGACTGGGCTATGCACTTTATAGCATATTTGCCCGTTTTGCATTGGAAAAAGGATATCATTCCTTTACCGTAACCTTTTATACTTTGCTGACCTCTGCTCTGGGAACCATCTCCTTTTTGTCCCCATCCAAGATCGCTCTCAGCGTCTCTTCCGCACCGGGAATTGCCATTTACATCCTGTTTCTCGGCTTTTTTTCCACCTGTCTTCCCTACATTCTGTATACCACAGGTCTGGAAAAGCTGGAAAGCAGCAAAGCCTCTATTATTGCTTCCATTGAACCGGTAACTGCGACTCTGTTAGGGATTTTCCTGTTCCGAGAGCCTCTCACCGGTATGGGACTTTTCGGTGTCCTGATGGTACTGTCATCCATCATCATTGTAAACAGTCCAAAACGCTGACAACCGGAAAGCGTATCTAATTTCTCTGATTATTTCCAATTACTCTGCCAGATCCCGAAGGATGAGATCCAGTTCCGGAATCGCTTTCTTCAGCACTGCCAGAGAACCGTCTTTTTTCATGAAACAATGGGTGGATGTAGCGGTCGCCCTTACTTCTCCGGTACTTTTTTCTGTCATTTCATATCCCAGTATCAGCTTTACTCCCCGATACTCTTTTACGGTAACCCGGATGCATAAAACATCTGCGAAATAACTCATTTTCTTATAATCACAGGAAACATTTACAACGGGAGATACGATGCCATCTGCCTCAATTTTTTCCATCGGAAACCCAATCTGTTTTAAAAAAGCGATTCTGGCCTCTTCCATAAAACGGATATAATTGGAATGATGGATGATCCCCATCTGATCGGTTTCATAATATTTACATTCATGTTCATATAGATTTCGTTCCATTTTACATATCCCTTCCTGTCCGCACCCATCTTAACAAGACTTGTTCTATTTCAAAAACAGCCTGACAGAAGCCAGACTGTTTCGATTCTTTATTTTACAACACGCACACGGAATACACCGTCCACTGCTTTTAATTTTTCCACCTGTTCTTCCGGAACTTTGGTTTCTACATCAATCAATGTGTAAGCCACCTCTCCACGGGACTTATTGGTCATGTCGGAAATGTTGATGCCGGCATCACCCATTACTGCAGTAAATCTGGTAATCATATTGGCAATATTTTTATGGAAAATAGCAATACGACCTGCTTTGCTGCATACACCCATATCGCAGGAAGGATAATTTACAGAATTCTTGATATTACCGTTTTCCAGATAATCTCTCATTTCTTCCACTGCCATCACAGCACAGTTGTCTTCCGATTCTTCTGTAGATGCACCCAGATGAGGAAGAATGATACATCCATCCTGTCCTGCTGTGGTTGGATTTGCAAAATCAGATACATATTTTCTGACTTTACCGGATTTAATACCATCCAGAACTGCCTTTTCATCCATCAGAACGTCTCTTGCAAAGTTTAAGAGAATCACGCCTCTCTTCATCTTGGAAACAGCTTCCGCATCCACCATGCCCCTGGTTGCATCCATCAAAGGAACATGAATGGTAATGATATCACAGTATTCATAGATATCATCCACATTCATCACATGGTGTACATTTCTGCTCAGATTCCATGCTGCGTTGACGGAAAGATATGGATCATAACCATAAACCTCCATACCAAGATCTACTGCCACATTGGCAACCTTTACACCGATTGCTCCAAGTCCGATAACACCCAGTTTTTTACCCTGTATTTCAGTTCCGGCAAATTTCTTTTTCTCTTTTTCAGCTGTTTTGGAAATATTCTCATCATCTGCAGCAGATTTTACCCATTCTACACCACCGATAATATCACGGGATGCAAGCAGCATACCTGCAATGACCAATTCCTTTACACCATTTGCATTTGCACCCGGGGTATTGAATACAACAATACCTTTTTCAGCACATTTATCCAGCGGAATATTATTGACGCCTGCACCGGCACGTGCCACTGCCAGCAGCGTCTCCGGGAGCTCCATTTCATGCATGGATGCACTTCTTACCAAAATACCCTCTGCTTCTGCAATGTTTTCTGTTTTGGCATATTCAGAAGTAAACTTATCCAGGCCAACCCTGGCGATTGGATTTAAACAATAATATTTATGCATATTCTTTTCCTCATTTCTATAACACATTTTCTGCTTCGAATTTCTTCATAAATGCAACCAAAGCTTCCACGCCTTCTTTTGGCATAGCATTGTAGATGGAAGCACGCATACCGCCTACGGTTCTGTGTCCTTTCAGATTTTCCAGACCTGCTGCTTTTGCTTCTGCAACAAATTTAGCATCCAGATCTGCATCCCCTGTTACAAAGGGAACATTCATAAGAGATCTGTCTTCTTTACGAACAGTACCTTTGAAAAGCCTGCTTTCATCCAGATAATCATAAAGAATAGCAGCCTTTTCCTCATTGCGTCTCTTCATTTCTTCCAGACCGCCCATTGCCTTTAACCATTTGAATACTTTGCCGCAAATGTAAATACCATAGCATGGTGGTGTATTATAAAGAGAATCGTTGTCTGCATGAGTTTTAAACTGCATCATGGTAGGTGTATAAGGAAGTACATCATCTGTGATCAGGTCTTCACGGATAACAACGATCTGCACACCGGCCTGTGCAACATTCTTCTGTACGCCTGCATACAACATTCCATATTTTGTAACATCTACCGGTTCAGACAGGAAACAGGAGGATACATCTGAAACCAGAATCTTTCCTTTTGTATTTGGCAATGTATGATATTTTGTTC
>CAMFGH010000047.1 GCA_945949875.1 uncultured bacterium | reverse complement strand
CTCCTTGTTCCGAATATAAACAAAAGATATGGGGAAATTATGGAGAAATTCAAACAAATTTATTAACTTTGCTTATTTAGCTTCGCTTCTGTATTCACCTCACACAGAGAATACATATAGTAAAAGTGAATAGCATAAAAATAATCACTACACAGGAAAATACTTCCTGTTCTTTTCCCATAATTTCGTTGTATACACAATCAGTCAAATGAATAAGCTACTCCACCTATCCATTTGACCGACTTTGTGTTTCCCTTCCTACTCTGTTGTAACACCCATACCATTATTTAGCTCTGGATCTAACAACTTCACATCTATACTACCGTCTTTAGAATTAACAATATATTTCTTCACATTCGGCAGTATCTTGTCCATAGTTTCAAGGAATAATCTGTACTTTGTTGTATCTTCACTATATATCTGACTATTTTTCTGATACTCTGCAAGCATCTGTTCAAACTTAGCAGCATCACCCTGTGCCTGATTAATTGCCTGTGTTTTATAACCTTCCGCTTCGGATATCATACTGCTCGCCTGACCTCGTGCCTCTGGTATCAAACTATTATAATATCCGTTTGCATTATTTATGGCTGTCTCCTTATCCTCCTTTGCTGTTGTTACATCCAGAAATGCATCTGAAACTGCCTCCGGCGGCACTATGGATTGAATATTAAAAGCTGTAATCAGAATACCCGCATTATACTCATTCAAAATCTCCTGTGCATACTTTATGACATCATTTTGTGCCTGTACCTTTTGCGTACCTAAAATGTCATCAACCGCAATTCCCGAAATTACTTGTACCAAGGATGCCTCCACCGCAGATCTGACAATTATCTCATCTCGTTCCGCCACATTATATAAAAATGCCTGTGGGTCAGATACTTTGTAGTGCACAATAGCTTCTGTTCCCACTATATTTTCATCGCCAGTTAGCAATTGCAATGCTTGTGGCGATTCTGATGCCTCCTCATGCATATGTTCCGGCAAAGACATTCCAATATCGGCTCTGCGTACCTCTTCTATATTAACCATCTGTACACTATCAATCGGGGCAGGCAGGCGATAATGAATTCCTTCCGAAACCGAAGAATCTATCACTTTACCAAACCTTTTTACCACAGCCTGTTCTCCGGGATTTACTACATAGATACCTGTCAGCAGGTACACCGCAAATATCCCGGTTCCAAGAATAATTGCCATTTTTTTCATATGAATGTGTCCAAAGGCACTATTTATATCCTTGAGTACACCACTATTTTTTATGTTTGCAATACTCTTTCCGACAATTATCTTAATTTTCTTCTTTTCTATGGCTGTCTTTTTCTTTCTCTTTTTCGGTTGTTTCTCTGTCTTTTTCTCTACCTTCTCTTTTCCATCAGTATTATTCTGCTGACCTTCATTTTCCTCTGGTCTGTTTTCTTCAGATACAGGTTTCATTATGTACCCCTCCTTACTCTGCAACATTTGTCCTATTTTCTGAAATTCCATCGCCACTTAAATATTTGAGAATTTCAGCAGTAGAAGGCAGGATTAATGTTGTATTATCATCAATCGTTTTTTCGTATGTCTCAAGGGTTCTCACAAATTCATAAAACTGAGGGTCTTTTCCAAATGCTTCTCCATAAATGCGAATTGCCTCTGCATCCCCTTCACCTTTGATTTCCTGTGCCTGTTTATATGCCTCTGACAAAATGGTTGTTTGTTCCTTTTCCGCTTCTGCCCTAATCTTTGCAGCCTCCTCACTACCTTCCGCACGATACTGCTTCGCCATCTGTTCACGTTCTGCCTTCATACGATCATAAACACTTTGTTTATTCGCTTCCGGGAAATTTAATACTCTGATTTGTGTATCAACAATTTCAATACCGTATTCTGCCGCTTTCTCACGTGCATAGTTGGTTGCCTCTGCAAGCATGGAATCCAATTTTAGTTCATCTTCATTAATATTCACCAATTCTTCTAGGGAATATTGACTGAGCTGTACACCAATGCTTGACGAAAATACATCTCTTAAACGGGATTGTGCACCAATTTCATCCTTTACTGTTTTCATGTACTTTACCGGATCAACAATCTTCCATGTTCCATAATAGTCCAATGAAACATTTTTCTTGTCAGAGGATAATAACTCCAACTCATCTGCCTGATAAATTTGAACACGTTTATCCAATCTTCTGACAGACTGAATAGGGTCCGGTAATTTAATCTGCAGTCCGGCATCTTCTATTACTCTTACCGGATTACCAAACTGTGTAACCACGACATATTCTGTTGTATCAACTGTATAAACCATTAAAGTTAAAACAAAAAGCACAATACCGCTACAAATACCTAATATTACTTTCTTTTTATTTTTCATCCTTTTCACCTTTCTTTCTCCGAATTTCCAATCCATAACTCAGCATTATCTATTTTCACATCTGAACCCAACAATATTTTCTGCACATTCGGAAGAATTTCATCCATTGCTTCCATGTATAACCGAAACTCTGTTACACCTTTTGTTTTTTCATATGCGCTCTGTCTCAAAGCAAAGTATGCTGCATCTCCTGTTGCAGTGCTGATTTTGTCAGTTTTATACTCTTCTGCCTCTGCGATTTCTTTATATGCTTCTGCCCTTGCTTCCGGAATAAGCTGGTTCTGGTACGCATATGCTTCACTTATGTAGATTGCTCTGTCCTGCCTTGCACTTGCCAAATCTTCATAGCTGTCCTTAACCGCATCCGGCGGTGCTACTTCCACCATCTGAACACTGACAATTTCAATTCCTACTTTATTCTGATTCATATCCTCCTGTATCTTTGATAACGCCAACTTTTCTACATCTGCTTTACCTTTTGTCAGAAGGTAATCAATTTTATTCCGACCAACAATTTCTCTGATACTGCTCAGTGTACTGGAAGCAAGTAACATATCTGTATTTTCCACATTTAAAATGAATTCTTCTGCATTCTTTACCTTATAGTGGACTGTCATATCTACATTTATGAGATTTGTATCTCCTGTGAGAAGCTCCTGCACTCCCGTATCTATTTTCTGAATATCCTCACTATTCACAAGCACCACTTCATCAATAGGTGCAGGTAAACTGTAATGTATTCCCGGCTCTACTTCCTCATCTACAATTTTTCCAAAACGCTTTACCACACCCGTTTGATTTACCCCAACAATATAAACACCGGATAAAGCATAAGCAGCCACAATAATGCCTCCAAAGGTTACGATTAACTTTTTGTTCTGTTTAAAGCTAAAATGAACGTGTGAATGTGCATGCTCAAATCCCTTCTCATCAGAATGTAAGAGTGCATGTAAATTACTACTAAAAATCTCATACCCTGCACTTAGCAGAAGAACCATTGCCACAATAGCCGCCACTTTGTCCAAACTCTTCATTCCGAAAAGTGATCCGGTAATACCTATCAATACTGCAATTGAGCAATACATATCCATTTTGGAATGATATCCGTCTGCCTTCAGACTTTCTGACTCGGTTTGTTCACCCACATATATTTTCAGCCTTGCCATAAAATAATTTACAACCACCGCGAACAAAGCTCCTGCAGCCGTAAATGGTACATAACGTAACTCTACAACATCATTACTAAGTGCACTCTCCAAAATTTCAAACCCCATATAGAAAATAAATAGGGAAACAAAAAGTGCAAGAATATGCTCTACTGTATTTACAGCCTTTCCTAATCTTTCTTTTCCAAAACTTGTAACCAATAACCCCACAAATACAATTGTGGTCACGAATAAATCCGCAAATGAATGCCATGCATTTGCCTCCAGACCAATACTACCTGACAGGTCTGCCAAGAAAAAACGGAGTGCAATCAGTACCATATTGGCAATCATTGTAACAAGAATTGTTTTTTCTTTCCTTCCCAGCCATTTTTTACTTTTCTGTTCCATTACTGTCCTCCACTTCTTTCATCATTTTTCGTAATGTTTTTTCATAAATTATGAGATTGCTTTGTTCTAAAAGCATATCTTCCATTTCCTTCTCCAATTCATGGTGTCTCTCATCGCTTATATGGGAAATAATATCCTCCCTTACTTCCTCCAGTGCCATCTGTTCCTCTTCCTGTTTTGATACCAATTGGAAGATGTAGTATCCACCATGTACCAAGGTAGCATCACTTATCTCTCCGGCTTCTAAAGAGAATATCACCTCTGCCAGTTCGGCATCTAAATGATTCCTATATAAATCACCTTCCACTTCACCACCAGTTTCAGCACTTCCATCCTCTGAATACTGCTTTGCAATTTCTGCAAAATCTGATCCATTTTTCAATGCTTCTGCCGCCTTATCCGCTTTATCCTTCCCCTTTCCATCTCCGGTTTCTTCTATCCAGATTACCTTTACTTTTGCACTCTCAGGAATCATGAAACTGCTCTTATAAGTTTCGTAATATTCTGCGATTTCTTCCTCCGTAGGTTCCGCAATCTTTTCATCAATCTCTTCCTGATGCATAATCTGATACAAGTAGCTGATTTTGAGTTCTTCCGTATCATGATTCAACTCTCCATCTGTTGCATCATCACCTCCATCCTCCAAAATCAATTCTTTTACCGCAAGCTGGTCTACCAATATCTTTTTATTTTCATATCCTTCAAACGCCTGCTGATACTCTTCTGACAATTCATTAAACTCCGTCATAAAATCACCCAGGGTATATTTTTTCCCATGAACGTCAAATAAAGCTTCATTTTTATATATCTCATACTGATCCGTTTTTTCCAGCAATTCATAGTTAATTTCCAAGCCTGCCTCTTCTTTCAACTGCTCAATATAGGCAGGTAAATATTCCTCTTCCTTTTGTGCATACAATATTTCACGGATTTCTTCTTTTACGTCCGAAAATGCCTTATCTCCGTATTTATCTCTGTTGGAATCATAATATTGCTGTATTTCGTAATTTGTAATCGTATCCATGGACATTTGTTTTTCTCTTATTTGCTTTACTAACTCTGCCACACTGGCATCATCAAACAAATCCGATAACTGATGTTGTACCTCTTCTCGTCCGGTAATTCCCTGTTGCTCTGCCCAATCTAAAACAATTTGCTCCGTAGCCATCATCTCTACCAATTGTCTGTAGCCTTCCATACTGTCAATAGGATGTGTCTCACAGGATTCATCAGGGTTACACAAGCTATGATCAAGTCCATGCTCCTCGCATATGTAATGTTCTGCTTCCCTTGCCATTTCAACCTTTACAAATTCCCTAAGTTCTTCCATCGTA
This sequence comes from uncultured bacterium, assembly GCA_945949875.1. Taxonomy (GTDB): domain Bacteria; phylum Bacillota; class Clostridia; order Lachnospirales; family Lachnospiraceae; genus 1XD8-76. The sequence goes on along the minus strand of CAMFGH010000047.1, from coordinate 14,565 downwards.
ATTGTCTTATCATTGTAACTAGCCACTACGTCCGGCGCAGGCGGTTTAGGTTCCTTCAGCCACGAAATGAAACCAGGCACGACTAAAATAAGAATACAGCCAGCCACAACTGCCACTATTCCCCATATAATATTACGCTGTGATTTTTTTCTTTGTTTAGGTATTTCGGAGGGCATCTGCGCGACGATATCCTCTAGGCTGTCTTCCTGTTCCTCAACAACATCATCTTCTTTTTCTGTACTTCCTTTTTCCTTCTGTTTTATTCCCAACATATTTTGAATGTCGTCTAACAAAGAAATCTTTTCCTCATCTCCCATATACATTTTCCTTTCTTTTTGACATCACTGTATTTTATGGTACACAGGAGTTATGGAGATTTTATGGAGATATATTCATTTTTGTTGCAAAAAAATAACACCTTCCATAAGAAAGTGTCATTTTCTTCATTATTCTAATGTTGGAAATACCAAAGTGAAACATGTCCCTTCCTCTGACGAGCTGGTCACTTTGATTTCTCCACCATGTAAATCCATAATTGCCTTTGTAATTGCCAAGCCTAAGCCCATACCACCTGTGGCTTTACTTCTCGATTTATCTGCCCTATAAAAACGTTCAAACAAATAAGGAATATCTTTTTCATCTATGACTGCTCCATAATTAGTGATCGATATCTCCGTATTGTCGTCCTTGCATTGAGCTGAAATAATTATCTCCGTATTTTCCTCTGAATACCGAATTGCATTCGACAAAAGATTATAAATGCATTGAATTACTTTTTCTTCATCTCCCCTCATGTTTATATCTTTCTGGATAATAATTTTCATATGCAGCTTCTTTTTTTCAATCTGTATATCAAAATTATCTGCTACAGATTTTATCACTTTACATATATCTATATTGCTGATAGTTATTCTTGATTTATTTGCTTCCAACACGTAAAGCTGTTGCAGTTGATTTACAATTCCTACCATTCGCATAATCTCCTGGCGGAAGCTTTCCATTCGTTCCTCCGTTGGTTCCCATATCCCATCAATAATTGCTTCTGTCTGACCCAACAGGTTTGTTAATGGTGTTCTCAGTTCATGCGCGACATCCGATGTAATCTGTTTTTTCTGCATTTCCTGTTTTGCCAGTTTCTCCGACATCTCATTAATTGCCGTAATTAAACCCGCTGTTTCTTCATTTTTGGCAGTTTCATCAATAGTTGCTCCAAACTCGCCGTCCGCAATCCTATTCGCTACAAGTATTGCTTCCGATATAGGACGAGTAATTCTCTTTGCAAACAAACCACTGACAAATATGGTTATGACTAAAAACACAAGTCCAATGACAAAAATTATATTTTGTAACCCATTTAACAAGTCCAATTCTCCGTCACTTAACGAATATGGACCATAATATCCGATAGAAATATAGCCTACATTCGTTCCTTGTATTTTTAAATCATAATTTTCTTCCATATATTTTCCCTGGAATCCGGGATAACGGCTATGCATGTTATTTTCGGCATGCTGCAAAACTATTTGACATTCTTCCTCCCGATGTGTCCGTATATCCCAATCCAATTCCTTATTATTCAGTTGAATATGAACCAGATACCCATTTTGTAATGCTGCATTTGCAATGACTTCCACCGAATATAATATGGTTTCCGATGTTTGTTGCCCGAATGTATCTTCTACCTGTGCAACAATGGAATCTATCATTTTCTTCTGTTCATTTTTCGCATACTGCTCAAACAAACCATCCATGCTATAACGCAACACTCCTGTAATCGCACAAATCAACATAATTGACAGAAGTGAATAAATGAATACCAGATTTGCTCGTATCGTTTTCCCCATTTTCTTCTCTTTTCTACGAATTGTCTTTTACAAATTTATATCCAATGCCATGTACTGTTAAAATGTATTTCGGTTCACTTCTATTTGGTTCAATCTTCTGTCTTATTTTTTTTATGTGAGAATCTATGGTTCTGTCATACCCTTCATATAATCCACCTAATGCACATTCAATCAGTTGCTCCCTTGTAAAAACCCTGCCTGGAAACTGTATCATTTTTGTAAATATCTCATACTCTATTGGCGTGAAATGGATTTCTTCTGTTCCCTTTCTTACTATACGACAATCTAAGTTTACCTCGAAATCATCCCATGCAATCAGATTTTTATCCGTTTCCGTCCCTCTAAATCTTCTTAATACTGCATCTACCCTCGCCACAATGACTTTGGGGCTAAAAGGCTTTGTGACATAATCGTCTGCACCAAAAGAAAGCCCATCAATGATATCATCATCCTGCACCTTAGCTGTCAACATAATTATTGGTAAAGAGCTTTTCCATTTTTCACGTATGATATTACAGACTTCTTTGCCGGATATATCCGGTAACATCCAATCCAGGATCATCAGGCTGATATTTTCCGACTTGGCATGTTTTAGTGCACTTTCTCCATCATATGCAACTTCCACCAGATATCCGGCTTTTGTTAAATATGCCGCCAATACCTCTGTAATTTTAAGTTCATCATCAACAATTAAAATTGTCTCCTGCATATTTAAAATTCACTCCTTCCATCAGGGAATTGACAGTAACCTATATCATTTTTTAACTAAATAATTCGTCTAATACCCAAAATCGGTCTATAGTTTACGTCTGATGTTTTTATTCCTCCTTCAGGGTATGGTTTTGAATTTGAAGCATGTACAAGCTGGTTATTTCCCATATAAATTCCAATATGTCCTGAATACCATACTAAATCTCCGGGCTGTGCAGATGTAATATCAGCTACTGCACTTCCACTCTTTCCCTGAGCTCCTGAAGTTCTTGGCAATGATATGCCAAAATTTGCATAGACACTCTGTACAAATCCGGAGCAGTCTGCACCATTTGTCAGACTTGTTCCACCATACACATATGGATTTCCAACAAACTGTACTGCATAATCTACAATTTTCTGTCCCAATTCTGCATTGGAATTATCCGTAGTATATGTCTGTGAAACTGTTCCTGCCTGTCCTTCATTTCCCTTTTTATTTACTGCCGCATTTGCTGCAGCTATTGCTTTTTCACGTTCTTCTCTTTCCTTTTTTAAACGTGCCTCTTCTTCTTCCTTTGATTCTGCGTATACGTTTTCCGTATATAACTCTACATAATCAAGTGAAACATATCCTTCGCCTTCTTCTACCGATACCTTAGCAAAACCTTCTGTCAATTCCAAAACCTGTAATAAGTCTCCATCCGGAACCAAACCTAAGACCTTTGCCTCTGTGGATGGTTCCATTCTTACCTTTAGAGTCGTTGTATTAACTCTTGCCATCTTTATACCAACCTCTTCCGCTTTATTAATTGCGGCTTCACCAGTCAGCACATACTCTGATTTTACATATCCTTTCGCTTTTCCAGACTCTATATAAAACCAATCATCACTTATCTCTATAATATTTCCAACAGAATCATCATATAATTTACCCACAATTTCTGATTCTGTGTTTGGTTCCTGACGTATGTTCACATAATCATTAACATCCGCTACAATTAAGCTTCCAATCAAAGAAAACGGCTCCGGCTCATTTTCTGAATCAGGAGTTTCTAACTGCTGTTCCTCAGCAGTTGTAACAACCGGTATATCATTCTCGACGATTTCCGGCTCTTCGCTACTGTCATCAGCAGAATTTTCCGCTAATATACTTTCTTCAACTGTATTTTCCAACTCATCCGTGCTTGCCGGTAAATCATCCTCCAGCTTAATACTTCTGGCTTCCACCGCTGATTCTGTAGATACATTCTCTACAAATTCCATTTTTTGTGAATCTTCGTCTTTTGCAAATCCTAACAAACATATACCCATCAAGCTAAATGCTATTGCTACACTTATTTTTTTCTTCATTTCTGTCTCCATTCTTATCTCTTCAAATGTTACAAACTTGTTACATGATAATTCATAAATGTGAAGAAATTATGGAGATTTAGAATTTAGTCCATTTTCACACTATGTTCCACGATATAAAATCATAAAACTCAGTATGTAATTGGCGCATTTCCTGTGGTGCATTCATGGAGTGTTCATACATGAATTTATGTCCGAATTTACTTTTAAATACAGCACTTAAAATAATTGTAAAAACCCATGTCGGGCATATCATAAACAAATAAAATTTGAATGGTGACAATATTTTATGCTTTGCCAAAATCTTGAAATTGTCTTTCATCTGTTTCGCAGTTTTTTTCATTATCGCCTTGTTCTCATATACAGTTTCAGGCGAACTACTCATATAATACGCATCCGCAATAGGCACTACCATACCCAAATGAGAAATTTGCCAGTTGTGCATATCAGATACAATTTGATATGGAATATGACTTTTCCGGAATATTTCAGCCAACTCTGCAATCCTATCGGTTTTGCGTTTACTAATTTCTCCAAAGGTAGTGGGCTGGATAATTTTGGGCGTAAGTGAGGCATTCAATATGCCATTATCTATACTGCCTCCTGCACCGGGGAACGCAGGAATAAGTCTGTTTACCCCACAAATTTTTTCAAGTTCTTCGTATTTTTCAAGTGTATTCACCATAGTAACAATATTAGGACTTTTATTACTTTTCAATTCACATAGAGCCTGTTTCAACTGCTCTGTTCGCACAGGTAAAAATATATAATCATATTTATCGCTATCTTCAAGTCTATCGATAACAGTTATATTTGCTATTTCTACCTTCCCCTTTTTATAATATCGCAAACCATTATTTGATAAATCTGTAAGTCTTTTTCCTCTTGCCAAAACAGTAACACCATATCCGACCTCAGACATAAGTACCGCATAAATACTGCCAATAACTCCTGCTCCGTATACAAGAATTCTCACTTTATATTCACCCCAATCAAAATTTACTGCTCTAATATAAAATATGAATCATTTTCTATCCTCAAATCCTCTATCCGGATTCCATTCACAACTTCCACCTATGATGAAACGACAATTACAACACTCATTACCATCTCCCAAGGTTTTCGTTCTTTCAAACCCACAATGGAGTCTGTCTGCAAACAAATAATCCATCCTGCACAAATACGGAAACATTCCGTCAGCATCAAAATCTCTTGCAAGTTTTTTTAATCCACAACTCAGTACATCTATTTCAAACACATTTTTAGATACATCTCTGTATGCAATGCTCCAATCATATGGATGCAGTTCTCCTGATGACTGTTTTGCCATATGCCCTGATGACTTTTTTCTAAATGAAGAATAATATATCTTTCCATATACTTTGCGAGCAAAATCTGGCAATGCACTTATCATTTTATCATTGATGAGCCATATACATTCCCCCGCCTCTTTATCCGTAAAACCCAATTCTTTGAGTGCCTTATACCAGGCTATGTAACAGGGTGCAAATTCATAACTTGACGAGAAAATACTGTTGCCTATCTTTGGTATCTTGGGTAATATTTCATCTATATTTCTTTCTGATTCTTCCGCAAACTTCTCCCATATGTCTTTTCCATATTTTTTTATAAAGGATGAACGAGCACATTTCATGGAAAATATATAAAATATTTTACTGATTTTCATTGTTCTCTCCCTTCACTGCAACACCTTGATACAAAAATCCTGCCAAAAAGGATGGCGTCAGATTTGCTTTAAATGTCTTTCTCTCTTTCCAAGAAAATCCCATTTTCTCAGCAACCTGAAAATAATCACGATTGATATTACATCCACATGCAAAAATTTTGAATAGTGGATTAAAAAGATTCTGCAGCTTTTGTATCACTTTATTGTCTGATTTTCCATGTTCCAATAATAACAATTGCCCACCCGGCTTAAGAACCCGACTTATCTCTTTTAGTGTTGTCTCCATGCTATCCACAGAACATAGGCAAAAAGTGGATACTACTGTATCGAATGAATGATCTTCAAACTTCATATCTTCACAATGGTAATCGTATAAATCCACCGCTACAGATTCACTATCTATCTTCCGTACATAGGAGTCAATTGCTGTAATTCTTTTAACACTATCAGGATAGCATTTCAAATTGCTTCCCATACCAATTCCTATTTCCAAAATGCTTCCATATGCATGAGTCAGAATTTCTTTTCTATAATTGTATATAGCAGTTTTTCCCAAGCTCATATTCATAAGCTTGGGAAAAACTTTATTTTGATAAAACTCTTTTATCATTTCATTCATTCTCCGTTTTTTCTTCAACATCCACAGACTCATTCCCTTTTTGCTGTCTAAATTCATTTATTATTAATACAATTCCATATATACCGCAAATCAGAAGAATCAAATCTTCATAGGCATTGAACATCATAGATTTTACACCTGTCAATCCCCACGCAGTCAACAGTGTAAGCAGTAATTTATTCTTTTTCCTGTACCCTGCATACACTACTATACTCAGACTGATAATTGGACATGGCATAATATACGTTGCCATCTGCGGAAATTTTCCACCAAGTAAAATTGAAATTACCGGATATAGCAGGTAAAGAAGTAACAGGAACATTTGGAAGAAGTTTGGCTTTTCAAGCTTATCCTCCTTGTTACGGTAGCTTTCATATAGAAACAGAATACCTGAAATCATAAACAATGGTAGTGCAAAATATTGTTGAATAGGCTCTGTTCCATAGCACACATAAAAAGCTACTCCTATAAACAGATTCGCAATTCCCAATGAAAGCTTTGCCGCCCATTTCACTTTACCGATATAAGATAATATGATTCCCAAAATTATCAGAACAAATAATACCGCCTGCATCATCCATGTCTGCAAGTTGTAATTGCCAATTACGCCCCAAAATGTTTGTGTGTTCATGAATTTCCCTCCCCCATTTGACTTATTCTCATCCCTTTCCTACATCTAATAGTTGTAAGAAAGCATAATCTGAGACAGAATACAATGCTCGTTTTCCATCTTTACGGCACTTAACCACCTTTTTCGCTCTAAGAAGATTAAGCTGATGTGAAACTGCTGATTGTGTCATATTCAACTGGAATGCTAAATCATTTACACATACTTCATCCCTACCCAATACGCGGATAATTTTTATCCGCGTAGGATTTCCTAATAATCTGAAGATTTCAGCTATTTTTTCTGTATCCTCCTGCGAAATCATAATTTCTTAACCTTCAATGCCCTAATTGCATTCAAAACTGCAATTATCATGACACCAACATCTGCAAAAATTGCAAACCACATATTGGCTATTCCCAGGGCACCAAGACCGAGGCAGGCAAACTTAACCACAAGAGCCAACACAATATTCTGATAAACAATGCGGAGGCACTTTCTTGAAATCTGAATACCCTGTGCAATTTTCAACGGGTCATCATCCATTAATACCACATCGGCTGCTTCGATTGCTGCATCCGAACCCATAGCTCCCATTGCAATTCCAATATCTGCTCTGGAAAGTACCGGGGCATCATTGATACCATCACCAACAAATGCCAACACTTCTTTACCGCTTTTTTGTTCCAGTAATCTTTCTACTTCCGTCACCTTATCCCCGGGCAACAGTTCACTGTGAATTTCATCTACTGAAAGATCAGCACCCACTTTATCAGCAACCTTTTTTGCATCTCCCGTCAGCATAACTGTTTTTTTAACACCGGCTTTTTTTAGCTCTGCAATCGCTTTTTTGGAATTCGGTTTTTCCACATCAGAAATTACAATGTGCCCGGCATATTCATTATCAATAGCAACATGAATAATGGTTCCTACGCTGTGACATTCCTTTGCCTTAATGCCAAGTTTATTCATCAGCTTCATGTTTCCTGCAGCGACTTTTTTCTGATCAACTGTCGCAACAATTCCATGACCACTAATCTCTTCAATATCCGTAACACGATTGCGGTCTATCTCTTTTCCATATGCCTTCTGAAGACTTTTACTGATTGGATGTGAAGAAGAACATTCGGCAAGTGCCGCATATTCCAAGAGCTTCGCATCTTCCATTTCATTGTGATGAATTCCATTTACTTCAAAAACACCCTTTGTCAAAGTACCTGTTTTGTCAAATACCACAATAGCTGTTTTGGACAGAGTTTCCATATAATTAGAACCCTTGATCAAAACTCCCGCTTTGCTGGCTCCACCGATTCCTGCAAAGAAACTAAGAGGAATACTAATAACCAGTGCACATGGACAACTGATAACCAGGAACGTCAACGCTCTGTATATCCACTCGGTCCACCCAGCCGGATTTCCCATAATAAGATTGATAACTGGTGGAAGAACAGCTAATGCTAATGCAGCATAACAAACTGCCGGGGTATATACCTTTGCAAATTTGGAAATAAAGTTTTCCGATTTGGACTTTCTTGAACTGGATTCTTCCACAAGCTCTAAAATTTTTGATACGGTAGATTCTCCAAACTCCTTCGTGGTTTGTATTCTGATAACTCCCGTCATATTGATACACCCACTGATCACTTCGTCACCAAGTCCTGCCTCACGGGGTAAACTTTCCCCTGTTAATGCACTTGTATTTAAAGACGAAGAACCCTCAACAATTGTTCCATCGATTGGCACCTTTTCTCCCGGCTGTACTACAATAATACTGCCAACGGTAACTTCATCCGGGTCTACACGTACTAACTTTCCATCCTGCTCAATATTGGCATAATCGGGACGAATATCCATAAGTGCCGATATATTCTTTCTGCTCTTTCCCACAGCGTAGCTTTGGAATAATTCTCCAATCTGATAGAAAAGCATAACTGCTATCGCTTCATTGAAATCACCACTCTTTTCATAGAAAGCCAATACAATAGCTCCGACTGTTGCTACAGCCATCAGGAAATTCTCGTCAAATACCTGACCATTCAGAATTCCTTTTCCCGCCTTCTTCAATATGTCATATCCTATAACCAGATAAGTAACCAAATATAAGCTCATTGCCAATACATTATTTAGTGGCAGCATATTTACGCCTATAAGAAGAACAGTTGCAATAATAATTCTATATAGCATTTTCTTCTGTTTCTTGTTCATGACAACATCCTCCAATTTAATATATATTGATTTATTCATATGTTTTGTAAAAGGATACGCCCCTATTCATCGGGGCGTTTTGGGCATCAACCTTTTAAATCTCAATCTCACAATCAGGCTCTACTTTCTTGCACGCCTTAAGTACATCGTGCATAACCTTATCCTTATCCACGCCATCTTCAAATTCAATAATCATTTTCTGAGTCATAAAATTGACAGTTGCTGCCGCTACACCTTCTGTTTTTTTGGCTGCATCTTCCATTAAATTAGCACAGTTTGCACAATCAACTTCGATTTTATAAGTTTTCTTCATTATAACCATTCCTTTCTTTTTTCAACGTTTAAGCAGTTGTTTAATTGTTATAGGCATAGGATACCCAACCTATAAGCGAAAGTCAATGGTCTTTCCCTCATACCTTCCGTTTGGACTATTATCATTTCCAAATGGATTATTTTATTAAACAATTAAGTACTTGTTTAACTTTTGCTCCCATGTTACACTACTTTTACAAATATTTTTTAGGAGGATTTTTGTAATGGATAAGCCCCTTTTACCGCACCAGCACAATACCATCAACCATATCGAAGACTTAAAAAATACCGTTTCTAATCTCAATAATTTTTCTATTGTTGCAGATATGTTAAAATTGTTAGGAGACAGCAGCCGCATCCGTATCTTTTGGCTTCTATGCCACTGCGAAGAATGCGTTATCAATATTTCCTCTCTCGTGGATATGACAAGTCCTGCTGTATCACACCATTTGCGGCAACTAAAAGACAGGGGATTAATTGTCAGCAGACGTGACGGAAAAGAAGTCTATTACAAGGCTGCTGATACAGAAGAATGCCATCTGCTTCACATGACTGTTGAAAAAATTATGGAAATTTCCTGTCCTAAAAGTTTAGACAATCGTGAAAGAAACTGTACCTGCCAGACAGAGCAAAACTGCAACGAAGAACACCTGACCGCCATGCATGAAATCCACGAATACCTGATACAAAATCTTGACAAACGAATTACGATTGAAGATTTAGCAAAGAAATTTCTGATGAATACCACTACCTTAAAAGAATTATTCAAAACAGTATATGGTACTTCTTTGGCTGCACACATGAAAGAACACCGTTTAAAAAAAGCCGCCGAGCTTCTTCGCAATACCGAAGAAAGTATTGCTGAGATTGCTCGTTCTGTCGGATACGAAAGTGCCAGCAAATTTTCTGCTGCTTTTAAGGATGAATATGGTAAGACTCCGAAAGATTATCGGAAAGAGTGATAGATATTTCAAAAAAACCAAAAGCTTACAATAAAAAGGACAGAGTATGACGACATAGAAGTCGATACTCTGTCGTTTTTATTTATTCCTTTACTACTCAGTAGCTACAAATTCCAACTGTGCAATTTCTCATCGGATAAACATTCTAGATTTCAACCGTTTCATAGCTTCGCAGATGTCATTCATAATCTTTGTCCTTCTTTTACTCTCAAGAATACTAATTAAATTACTCTCTTCTACGGTAAATCTCTTATTCATCACTTACATCTCCCTCTGACTTTTCTTTTCATTTTCTTGAACATCATGTTCTTTCGATTGCCCTTCTACCTGTGACTTTTTCTCCGCAAGACGGGATTTTAAGGAAAGCCTTACTGTAGGCTTCTCCTCCATTCTCTTATTTTCTTCCCTTTGGGCTTTCTCCCCAACACCATTATTCAGCACATTATCAATCATATTATAATTCTGTTCTTCTGCCTCCTCAATCTTGGCAAGCGGCTTATACTCTGTCAGTTTTTCCAGAAGCTCCGTTGCTCGTTTTATTTCCTCTGGTACAGCTCCCTCCGAAATAATGTCTGCAAGCCACGTTGTTAAATGTCCGGTATCGCCCTGTTTTATGGATTCTGCAAGCTCTGATACATTCTCGGTCATATTTCTTGTACTATCGTGATACAGTACCGTATCATAATCGTAGGAAAGTCGGTCAAGTTCTACTGCAAGCTGTTCCTCCTGTGGCAAGTCCGGCATACGCAGTTCCCACACTCTTGCTTCCATTTCTTCACTCATCACGCCATCTATCTCCATATCGGGCAATTTAGCCACCAGTTCCGTAATGACTTCCATTGCCTGCGGATTGTTTTTAATATCAGGAACATAGTCCAAAACCCCAAGGTCAATCCTCTTTCCAGATAAAACATCAATCTCGTAATCCTCGAAGGGTTCCGCCCCTCTCCCTAGGATATTGATTCCGATTGCCGGAATACCATTCATCCGCTCTGAAGGTATCTGCTTCCAGATTGCTATAGCTTCATCCACCGTAGGAATATTCTCATAACACTCACCAAGATTATGAAATTCGCCACATTCCGAAACAGTTAAAGTTACTTCTGCGTTCTCTTTTTCCTGCTCTCTTAGCTGTCTGACACCCTCCAAATATTCTTCCACCTGTGGCAGATAGGTTTCCAACGTACCTGTGCGTTGAGCTGTAATTGGATTGATGTCAACTTTTACTTCTCCGATATGCAATCCGTCCTCATTAAAGGCATTAAACAAATCATCCTCCCGTTCCGCCGTGGAAAGCTCCACCACCACATCAAGGTCAGAGCCATCATGCTCTAATCCCCTGCATCTGCTTCCTGTTATAGCAACATCCACGATTGTTGCATCAATATCATACTCATCAATCTTCGCCTGCACATGGCATTTCACAGTTTCCTCGATTTCTTCCGGATTCATTTCACTAATATCATGGAATAATTCCCCGGTCTTTGCCTTAAAATCAGCCACCACATTGCTCTGCGTGTTTTCTTGACGAATACGATTGGCTTCCTCCACCTTTTCCATCAATCCATCATAATCAATCGGTACCAGTTCATCATCCTTACTGATATTTCCCTTTGCACCGTTATGGTCTGGTTCTGATTTCAGATCATCCACTATATCATGAAGTGCTTGCCGAATGGTCACTTCCGGATTGTCATATACCCCTCCGTCAATTTCTTTATAGTCAGTTCCCATAATTGAATAATCATAACCACTATCCACCTCCTGTATGCTGATGAAACGGTCTGCTATCTGAAATGCAAGCTCTGTTTCCTTTTCTCCTTTTAGGGACAGCTTCATTTCTGCAAGCACCTGTTCCTTTTCATCTCCAAGATCAATGATTTCATCTCCGTTTTCCATATCCTGCGTTTCTTCCTGCTCCGACTTCAAATCATTCTGCTGTGCAGATTGGTTGACATCCTGTCCAGAAGTGTCCTGCACTTCTTTCTGGACAGCTTCTAACGCTTGTGTCTGCTCCTTTAAGAACTCCGGCAAGGTAGTAAAACCAAAGGAATCAACAAAATGTGCCGTATTCTCTCCGTCCTGATGCAGCACCACAATATCACTAACCGAAAGAGAATGTCCCTTGTAATCTACCGGGTGGTCTATATTGAATTTTTCATAAACCGCTTCCAGCGTTTCCTCCTGTGTCTGTCCCTGCAACTCGGATAATTCTCCCACATAAATCAGGTTATAATTTTCCATTTTAATGGCATCAAAATTGCCCTTTGTAATCCCCATTCTTTTCAGACTTTCTGTACCCTCAAATCGGAACTGTCTTAACTCCGGGTTATCCTTCAACTGATAAATTCCGTATTTATCTGTGTTCCCATATAAAAGCTGTGCTTCCTTGTTGGCATCATTTTCTGAAAGTTCCTCCTGTATGGAACGTAAGTTTCTTTCATTCTCCCAATCGCCTTTTTCAATCCCGAAAATTCCTTCATGCTCTGCTATCTGCTTTCTGTCCTCCACCGTAATTTCCGAACCGTCCTCATGTAATAAATACACAGGTAGATCATGGTCAAATAACTCCATTGCCCTCTCTTTCGTAAGGGGCAGCATTTCATTCCATGTATATCCATATTCGTGCATTTCTGACAGACCAATCATGCCGTCCGGCAGGGCATCTATTTCTGCCTGGGCATCTATTATGGCAAGTGCTACATCCTGATTTCCATATTCTTCCTGATAAAAAATATACTCCGCAAGCTCCCTTGTTTTATCCATATCATCCAGCTTATAGGCATAATTCACGATAAGGTTACGCTCATCATCAGAAAAAACAGTTTTGCCAAACTCCAGACGATTTATCATGCCCTCTGCCTGCTGTATCGAAGAAAGGTGGCTCATCATTACTACTTCTTTTTCATTCAAATCAATCTCAAAATCATTAAACTGTGGCATAAATGCATTTCTGCCACCGCTGACAATGATAGGAATGTAGTCTGCTCCACAGCTTTCCAGACAATCATGGATATTTTTTATATTCTTATCCTCCAGCTTTGTAAGTGCAGCCATAATCCCCTGCACTTCCTCTGATGTTTTATTCGTAATTCGCTCTACCTCAAAACCCTCTGCATGGGTAATCTTCAAAATCACATCATCTGCTCCGATAGGCTCCTTTGCTCTTTTATCCAGTTCCATTTCAGCCTTCATATCCTTTATCTCGTCTGTATCGGTATTGTATCTGACATCAAGGTGGTACTCCTCCACTTCCTCTGACTGTTCATTCCCAAGTTCCGTAGTCCAGGCTCCTTTGCTTTCCAGATATGCCGGAATACTTAATTTATCATCCTCATTCATTGCAGAAAGCACTTCTATAAGCTCCTGCCTGTCCATTCCACGGACATTGATTAAGCTGAACTCTGTCAGAGCATCATTCTGTATCAGCAAAAGACTTTCCTTACTCTGTGCCTGTTCCATTTCCCGGTTGAGCTGCAATTCCTGAAGCTGTGTTTCAATGCCGGTAATCAGTTTCGAAGCCGTATGGCGTATGGTATCAAGAGAAGATTTCAGTTCTTTCATATCTTTCCCACTGCTCCATCCTGCAATATATCCAAACGAATAATCCGAAGTATCTATTTCAAAATGCTGGCATACTGTATAGGCAACACTCTCCGCTTCCACCTCTTTGGTATTTCTGTCCTTTGCAGGAGCCAAAATATCCTGATTGACTTCTTTATTATGCAGCATAGAATGTGCTACCTCATGCACCATTGTCTTTAAAGTCTGTCTTTCGCTCATGTTCTCCTGTATGGCAATCCGCTTTTCCTCTGTATGGAAATATCCTTTGGAATCGCCGGGTATATCCTCAAAGCCAATCGGAACCGGGGATACAAACATCAGGGCATTTACAAAGTCCTCATAACCATCCACCGTAGATAGTAGCTCCTGTGCTTCCAACTCCAGTATAGGCTTACCGTCCGTCTGCGATACATCAAAAACGGATACTGCACGAAATGCCGGAATGGTAACTTCTACTTCCTCTTTCTGTGGCATACCATTCTCATCAAAGGTCATTTCCCCGGTCACAGGGTCAATCTTGTCCCTCTCCTCCTTGATTTTATATGGTGCAGGAGCAAGAATACGGATTGCCTTCTCTCCCTTATTCACATGTCTTTCAAAATTCTTCTGCCATGCCTTGTATCCTGCTACAAGCGTTGCTTCCGGCTTCTGCATTGCAATCAGAAGTGTGTTGTTAAAACTGTAATTGTGAAACTTGGACATAGTGGAAAGATAGGACTTGT
>CAMFGH010000046.1 GCA_945949875.1 uncultured bacterium | reverse complement strand
AGGAGAATGCTGACTGCATAGGCAGGAAGCAAAGGAGAATAAGCCCGCATGGGGGCAAAGGAAATAGAAATGCCCGTAACCGGGCAAAAACAATCGCGGGGCACGCGAGGGTAGCCTGCAGATACTTGGCTCAGAAGAGCCATTGAACAGGAAGCCCCCACTTCAAAATCTTAGATTTAAGTGGTGGGAGCATGTCACGGATAACTTTAGTTGAATTAGGTACTTGACAGAATCGAACATTTGTTTTATTATTAAACACGAACAGATGTTCTGAATCATGAAGGAGACAGATATGGAAAACACAGAAAAATTAAAAGCACTTGATGCCGCAATTGCACAGATTGAAAAACAGTACGGAAAAGGAACCGTTATGAAACTTGGAGATCCTTCCGCACAGATGAACATAGAGACGATTCCGACCGGTTCTTTAAGCCTGGATCTGGCACTGGGACTTGGTGGTATTCCGAAGGGAAGAATCATTGAGATCTATGGACCGGAGTCCAGTGGTAAGACCACTGTTACGCTGCATATGATTGCAGAGGTACAGAAAAGAGGCGGTATTGCCGGATTCATTGATGCAGAACATGCCTTAGATCCTGTTTATGCGAGAAATATCGGTGTGGATGTGGATAATTTATATATATCCCAGCCGGACTGTGGTGAGCAGGCGCTGGAGATTACTGAGACCATGGTACGTTCAGGCGCAGTCGATATTATTGTAGTTGACTCCGTTGCTGCCCTGGTTCCGAGAGCAGAAATTGACGGGGAAATGGGAGATTCTCATGTGGGTCTTCAGGCCAGACTGATGTCTCAGGCACTTAGAAAATTGACAGCTGTTATCAGCAAATCAAATTGTACGGTTGTATTTATCAACCAGCTCCGTGAGAAAGTTGGTATTATGTTTGGGAATCCGGAAACCACAACAGGTGGACGCGCCCTTAAATTCTATTCCTCTGTCAGATTGGATGTCAGAAGAATTGAGTCTTTAAAACAGGGGGGAGAAGTAATCGGTAACAGAACCAGAGTTAAAGTTGTGAAAAATAAAATTGCCCCACCATTTAAAGAAGCTGAGTTTGATATCATGTTTGGTGAAGGTATTTCCAAAGTAGGAGATATTTTAGATATTGCTGCCAGTATCAATGTGATTAACAAGAGCGGTGCCTGGTATGCTTATGAAGGAAATAAGATTGGCCAGGGACGGGAAAATGCAAAACAGTACCTGAAAGATAATCCGGAATTCTGTGATGAGATTGAAAAGAAAGTCAGAGCACATTTTCAATTAGATGGTAGCGAAGAGAAGAATGATGCAGCAGAATAATGTGATCACATCCATAGAAGAATTGGATAAAAGCAGAGTTAAAGTATATATTGATGAACAATTCGCCTTTGTATTATACAAGGGCGAATTACGTTCTATGGGGTTAAAGCAGAACAGTGCTATTACAGAGCACCAGCTTTTTCAAATTACTTCCGAGATACTGCCCAAAAGAGCAAAGAAACGTGCTATGAATCTGCTTCAGAAAAGGCAATATACAGAAAAGCAGTTGCGGGATAAATTAAAACAGGGATTGTATCAGGAAGAGGTAATTGACGATGCTGTGGAATATGTCAAATCTTTTCATTATATTGATGATCTTCGTTTCGCTTCAGATTATATTTTATATTATAGTGAATACCGCAGCAGAGGCAGAATTGAAAATGATCTTATAAAAAAGGGGATCGATAAAGAGGTTATTCTGAAAGCATATGCCCTTACAGAAGAAAAAGACAATCTGACAGATGAACAGGATTTGATACGAAAAGAACTTGAAAAGAAGCATTTTTGTATAGATGAGGCAGATTTTGCGCAGAAGCAGAAAATAATCGGATATTTATATCGCAAGGGGTTTCGATTAGAAAATATACGTAATGTAATGGATATTGTTGACTAATTTACTTGACATAACTTTGCATATTTATTAGAATTGAAGTGTTGTAAATATGCTAATTAGAATGTCTTATTTGTATGCAGACTATTCTATGATAGATATCAGTACAATGAAAACTAAATAAGGAGGTGCTCCTGTACATGCTTAGTGTAGTAATAGCAGTAGTCGTAACACTTGTTATTGTTGCTCCTGTATCAGCCGGTATTGCTACTACATATCGTAAAAAAGTAGTAGAATCCAAGATTGGCAGTGCAGAAGAAAAGGCAAGAGAGATTATTGATGATGCTTTAAAAACTGCTGAGACGAAAAAGCGTGAAGCACAGCTCGAAACCAAAGAAGAGTCTATTCGTGTAAAGAATGAACTCGATAAAGAAATCAAAGAGCGTAGAGCTGAGGCACAGCGTTATGAGCGAAGGGTACAGCAAAAGGAAGAGAACATCGAGAAAAAAGCCGATGCGATCGAGAAAAAAGAAGCTAACCTGGCAGCAAAAGAAGAAGCATTAGCAAAACAGCGAGAAGAAATTTCTAAACTAAACGAGCAGCGTTTACAGGAACTTGAAAGAATCTCTGGATTGACCTCCGAACAGGCAAAAGAATATTTACTGAAAATTGTTGAAGATGAAGTGAAACATGAGTCCGCGGTTATGATTAAAGAAATGGAAACCCGGGCAAAAGAAGAAGCAGACAAGAAAGCAAAGGAATATGTGGTAAATGCTATTCAGAAATGTGCAGCAGATCACGTATCCGAGACAACAATCTCTGTTGTACAGCTTCCAAACGATGAAATGAAAGGAAGAATCATTGGTAGAGAGGGTAGAAATATTCGTACTCTTGAGACCATGACAGGAATCGATCTGATTATTGATGATACTCCTGAGGCAGTTATCCTTTCAGGCTTCGATCCAATCAGAAGGGAAGTGGCAAGAATTGCACTTGAAAAACTGATTGTAGATGGTCGAATCCATCCGGCCAGAATCGAAGAAATGGTTGAGAAGGCGCAAAAAGAAGTCGAAGTAATGATCAAAGAAGAAGGTGAAGCAGCAACACTGGAAGTAGGTGTTCATGGTATTCATCCGGAACTTGTAAGATTACTTGGTAAAATGAAATTCAGAACCAGTTATGGTCAGAATGCTTTGAAACATTCTATTGAAGTTGCACAGTTATCAGGACTGCTTGCAGCGGAAATGGGACTTGATGTCAGAATGGCAAAGAGGGCAGGTTTATTACATGATATTGGTAAAGCTGTTGACCATGAGATGGAAGGTTCTCATATTCAGTTAGGTGCTGAGCTTTGTAGAAAATACAAAGAGTCACCGATTGTTATTAATTCAGTAGAATCACATCATGGAGATGTGGAAGCGCAGTCTCTGATTGCATGTATTGTACAAGCTTCTGATACAATATCTGCAGCAAGACCGGGTGCTAGAAGGGAAACATTAGAAACATATACTAGCAGATTAAAACAGTTAGAAGATATCACAAACAATTTCAAGGGTGTAGATAAATCTTTTGCTATTCAAGCGGGTAGAGAGATTCGAGTAATGGTTGTTCCTGAGCAGATCTCTGATTCTGACATGATACTTCTGGCCAGAGATATTTCAAAGAAGATTGAATCTGAATTAGAATATCCTGGACAGATTAAAGTAAACGTAATCAGAGAGAGTCGCGTAATTGATTATGCAAAGTAATAATCACAGTAAGTAAGATTAATGAAAAGAGAAGAGGCTGTCACTTTAACGAATATATTTTCGTAAAGCGGCAGCTTCATTTTTTTGTGCTTTTTTTATAAAAATATGTAGTATGTAACAAATCTTTCTATGTATTATCTATTGCCCATTTAGACAATACTGTAGTAAAATAGCAAAGATGAATATGTTTAATTGTATACAAAAATACAAGTAAACAATATAGCGAAATCAGGAGGGATAAAATGAAACCATATCAGGAACTCAGCAAATCAGAACTGGAAGCGCTGAAAAGTGATTTGGAAAAACAGTTTGAAGATGCGAAAGGAAAGGGACTGAAACTGGATATGTCCAGGGGAAAACCAAGTCCGGCACAATTAGATACAGTTATGCCTTTACTTAGTGTGGTAAATGAAACATCTGTTGTAGCATCGGAAAACGGTACCGATTGTAGAAATTATGGTGTTTTAGATGGACTTCCTGAAGCTAAGAAATTTATGGCAGATATGATTGGCACAAAAGCAGAGAATGTGATTGTATGTGGAAATGCCAGCCTGACCATTATGTATGATGCAGTATCCAGATCTATGATACATGGTGTGTTGGGAAATACTCCATGGTGTAAACAGGAGTCTGTTAAGTTTTTGTGTCCTGTACCTGGGTATGACAGACATTTCAAAATAACAGAATGTTTTGGAATCGAAATGATTTCTATTCCAATGACCGAAAACGGACCGGATATGGATCTGGTAGAAAAATATGTACAGGAAGATTCTGCGGTAAAAGGAATCTGGTGTGTTCCGAAATATTCCAATCCACAGGGGTATTCCTATTCCGATGAAACGGTGAAACGATTTGCATCTTTAAAACCTGCTGCACCTGATTTTCGGATTTACTGGGATAATGCATATTGTGTTCATGATCTTTACGAGGATAGAAAGGATACCATCCTGGATATTATTTCAGAATGTGAAAAAGCAGGTAATCCCAATATGGTATTTGAGTTCTGCTCTACTTCCAAAGTCAGTTTTGCAGGCGCAGGTATTTCTGCTGTTGCAAGCTCAAAAGAGAATTTGGAATGGTTTAAGAAATCCATGACGATCCAGTCTATTGGATATGACAAGATCAATCAGCTTCGACATG
This sequence comes from uncultured bacterium, assembly GCA_945949875.1. Lineage (GTDB taxonomy): Bacteria > Bacillota > Clostridia > Lachnospirales > Lachnospiraceae > 1XD8-76. The sequence goes on along the minus strand of CAMFGH010000046.1, from coordinate 15,115 downwards.
TTTTATATTATAAGGATATGCAGGGCGTGGAAAAGCAGATGAAAAAACATGCGGAAATCATGCGTCCAAAATTTCAGGCGGTTATTGCGGAATTAGAAGAGCAGCTTGGGGGAACCGGAGTGGGAAGCTGGACCAATCCAAATGGAGGATATTTTATTTCTTTCCAGACGTTACCAGGATGTGCAAAAGAAGTTGTGGCAAAATGTAAGGAAGCAGGTATGGTTTTGACCGGTGCCGGGGCAACTTATCCATATGGAAAAGATCCGGAAGACAGTAATATCCGTATTGCACCAAGTTATCCATCTCTGGAAGAAATGAAAGAAGCAGCAAAATTATTTGCGCTTTGTGTAAAACTTGTAAGCGTATCAAAATTGATTGGAAGGTAATATGGCAGAAGTATATAAGCGAATTGACAGAAAGCTGGTACACAAAGGTGCCATCATAGATTATTATCAGGATACCGTTCAGATACCAAATGGAAATGTGGCCACATGGGATTTCATTATGCATAAAGGTGCAGCGGCTGCCTTTCCGGTAACGGAAGAAGGAAAGATCCTGATGGTAAAACAGTATCGCAACGCATTGGACCGCTTTACGATAGAAATTCCTGCCGGCGGTTTAAATGGTGCAGATGAACCTACGATGGATGCAGCAAGAAGAGAACTGGAAGAAGAGACAGGTTATGTTGCCTCTGATATGAAGCTTTTGGTATCTGTTCGGACCACAGTAGCTTTCTGTAATGAAAAAATCGATATTTATCTGGCTACCGGATTGAAAAGGACTGCTCAGCATCTGGATGAAGATGAATTTGTTGATGTGGAAGCATACGATTTGGAAGAGCTGGTTGAGCTGGTAAAAAACGGAAGCATAGAAGATGCAAAGACGGTAAGTGCCATTATGACATACAAGGCCCTATACACGTAGTACATAAAAGATACTATACGTGCAAGTGCGAGGGCATACAAGGTACTATATGCATAAGAATGAGGACTACTTCATATAATGAAAAAAATGAAGGAAGTCCTTTTTTATGTGGAAAAAATGGAGACCACGGGTACAGATATTTATCATTCTGTTTATTCTGGGATTTATTGCCGGAGTCATTTGTATGACGGTAAAAAAAGAGGATTTGATTTATGGAACCGGGTTTATGGACAGCTATACACTAAGCCCTATTAAATACCTGGACATCGATGGAAAGATTCTTCTGGGTTATGTACTACGTCAAAGACTGCTTGGGGCAGTCCTTCTTATGATCCTTGCAACTACTTACCTGGGATGCGGTGCATCCTATCTTTTCTTTTTGTGGAATGGTATTGTATGGGGGCTTCTTTGTTCCGGATGCTTTGAACGATATGGTATGAAAGGACTGATCTTTGTCGCCGGAAGTACTTTTCCGCAGGCATTTTTTTATCTGCCGGCTTTTCTGGTTCTGGCTGTTTATGTGTGTGATCTGTGTAAAGTATTGTATTTTGACAAAAACGATACATATCTTTCTAAAAAAAGTATATTTTATCGTTTTTTAATTGCAGGAATTCTTATTTTATCAGTTGTCATAATAGGATGTCTATTAGAAAGTTATGTTAATCCATTTCTTATAAAATTCATTCTAAATTTATTTTAAAAAAATTTTTTTGTGCTATTTTTCAACATATAGTATCAGGGATATTTTGAAAATCCGATATCTGGTATAGAGCGTGGAGAATATGGAAAAATGGCGTAAAATCGGCAAAAAATCCATTTGCTTTTAGCAAAAAATCTGCTTATAATGAAACCTAGACCATTGAAAAATGGCCAATCTGGGAAGGGTTGCTAAATGTATGGATAAAGAGATTCAGTCATTTATATTATATTTACATAATGTAAAAAAGACATCTCAAAATACAGAGTTGTCTTATAAAAGAGACCTTGCAAAAATGCAGGCTTATTTAGAGATTGCGATGGATATCCACCAGATACAGGATATAACAACACCTGCCCTGGAAAGATATGTTCATTACTTAGAGAAAAAGCAATTAAAACCCGCTACGATTTCCAGAAATATTGCTTCCATGAAAGCTCTTTTTCATTATCTTGTAAAACAGGGTATGATGGAAGAAGATGTTTCTATTCCGTTAAAGGCCCCAAAGATTGAAAAGAAAGTGCCGGAAATACTGACTTCAGAAGAAGTGGTACGTTTGCTGGAGCAGCCAAAAGGAGACTCGGATAAGGAAATCAGGGACAAGGCGATGCTGGAGCTTCTCTATGCAACAGGAATTCGTGTTACGGAATTGATTACACTGAAGGTATCTGATGTAAATATGCAGATGAGTTTTTTGATCTGCCGGGATGGAGACAAAGAAAGAATGATTCCATTCGGACATGAGGCAAGAGTTGCATTGCAGAGATATCTGGAAGTTTCCAGAGAGCATATGTTGATGAATCATAAAGTAGATGAATTATTCGTAAACTGTTCCGGAACCCCCATGAGCAGACAGGGCTTCTGGAAGCTGATCAAATATTACGCAAAAAAAGCGGGAATATCCGACGCCATCACGCCACATACATTACGCCATTCTTTTGCAGCTCATTTAGTGGAAAATGGTGCAGATTTGAAAAGCGTACAGGAAATGCTTGGACATTCAGATATTTCCACAACACAGATATATGTTCATTTAAGCCAGAACCGCTTGCGAGATGTATATGCAAAAGCGCATCCTCGTGGTTAAAATGCGGATGATAGAATAAATAGCAGAAAGGGATCTTATTTAGAAAGAATAAGGTCCTTTTTTTATATCTGATCATAACGATTTTTGCATTCCATTGTTCATATAAAATATGAGTTTCTTGTTTTTAAAATGTTGTTTAACATGTTGACACATATATAACAAGGTGATATAGTGGTTCTCGAAAGAACTACTATAATTATTCCATGAAAGAAGGGAAGGAATGACAGAGGAAGAATTAATTGAAAAATTAATGAAGTTTGGATTAACCAGACAGGAATCCGGAATCTACATGTGTCTGTATCAGAATGGTGCTTTGACCGGTTATGAAGCAGCTAAGATTACGGGAATATCCAGATCCAATGTATATGGGGCCATGAACAGTCTACTGGAAAAAGGAGCTGCCTGTATTCTGGAAGGCGCAGCCAATAAATACGTGGCGGCAAGTCCGGAAGAGTTTACAGCCAATTATATGAAGTATCTGGAGACATGCCGCAGGGACATTCTGAAAAATATACCAAAACAAATGGAAGTAACAGATGGATATATTACCATTGAAGGATACCGACATATCATGGATAAGATTGAAAATATGCTGGATCGTGCTGAAATGCGGGCATATTTATCGGCATCCTGTGATGTGATTGCAGGGTTTCATGATAAGATATCCCAGCTTGCCGGTCAAAAGAAAAAGATGGTGATTATTACAGACTGTGACGATCAGAAAGATTTGAATTTTGCTCCGGACTGTGAAAAAAATATTATTTTTTACACCAGCGAAAAAAAAGCAGCTCAGTTCAGACTGATCATTGATTCCAAATATGTTCTCACCGGTACACTTACCGGGGAAAAGAGTGATACAGCATTGTATTCAGCACAGCCAAACTTTGTGGATGTTTTCAAAGAAGCACTACATAATGAGATAAAACTGATAGAAATAACGGGAGGAAAAAAGGAATGAAGAAAGCATTTATAACAAAAGAACAGGTGGATGAGATTGTAAAATCTTATCCAACACCATTTCATATTTATGACGAAAAAGGAATTCGTGAAAACGCAAAAGCTGTGCAGGAAGCATTTGCATGGAATCCGGGATTTCGGGAGTATTTTGCTGTGAAAGCAACTCCGAATCCATATCTGATCCAGATTTTACAGGAGTACGGTTGCGGTACAGACTGCTCATCCATGACAGAGCTTATGCTGAGCAAGGCTATGGGCATGGAGGGAGAGACTATTATGTTTTCCTCCAATGATACTCCTTTTGAGGAATATACTTATGCAAACGAAATCGGTGCCATTATCAATCTGGATGATATTACACATATTGATTTCTGTGAAAAAGCCTGCGGAGGCAAACTGCCGGAAACTATGAGTTGCAGGTACAATCCGGGCGGTGTTTTTTCACTGAGCAATGGAATTATGGATAATCCGGGGGATGCAAAATATGGTATGACCACCGAGCAGATGTTTGAAGCTTATAAGATTCTGAAATCAAAAGGCGTTAAAAAGTTTGGTATCCATGCATTCCTGGCTAGTAATACGGTTACCAATGAATATTATCCGCAGCTGGCAAAACAGCTTTTTGAACTGGCAGTGGAATTGAAAAAGGAAACAGGCGCTGATATCAAATTTATTAATCTGTCCGGTGGCGTTGGAATTCCATACAGACCGGATCAGGAAGGAAATGATATTTATGCAATCGGACAGGGGGTTCATGAAGCCTATGATGAAATATTAGTTCCTGCCGGAATGGGAGATGTGGCCATTTACTGTGAGATGGGCCGGTTTATGATGGGACCTTATGGTGCGCTGGTAACCACAGCAATCCATGAAAAACATACCCATAAAGAATATATAGGTGTGGATGCCTGTGCAGTGAATCTGATGCGACCTGCCATGTATGGTGCATATCACCATATCACAGTTCTGGGCAAAGAAGATGCGCCATGTGATCATAAATATGATGTGACAGGTTCTCTCTGTGAAAACAATGATAAATTTGCAATAGACAGAGAACTTCCGGAAATCGAAATGGGTGATTATATTTATATTCATGATACCGGTGCACACGGTTTCGCAATGGGCTATAATTATAATGGCAAACTGAAATCCGCAGAGCTTTTACTGAAAGAAGACGGAAGTGTAAAGCTGATTCGAAGAGCAGAAACTCCAAAAGACTATTTTGCAACCTTTGATGGTCTGGATATTTATGATAAATTCGAATTCTGAACAGCGAAAGCTCCAAAGAACAAAACGTAAGAATGGAATGAAAGAAACTAAGAACGAAATGCACTAAGAACGAAATAAACTAAGACCAAAAAGAACGACAGGGAAAAATTCCTGTTCGTTCTTTTTTATGAGGTTTCATTTTTAAAGGTTTCATGAAATCAGGAAGCTTTTGTTTTATGAAAAGATGAATCCCTTGCTTTCCATTGATTCAGTATTTCAAATGAAATATAATAAAAAGATAAAAGTGAGGGCATTTTATGAAAAGATTTTTTCAGATAGCAGTTATTATTTTATCTGCTACCATTCTCGGTATATTTCTCATACAGGGGAAAGAGGAAACGGGAGTTCCCAAAAAGAAAACAAAAGTCGGTGTGATCCTGAATGGACTGTGCCTGGACGGAAGCTGGGGACAGGCGCATTATGAGGGTCTGGAAATCTGCGCAGAAAACCTGAACCTGGAAATGATTTACAAGGAGAACGTACCGGAAAATGAAATGAGTATTCTGTTTATGGACGAACTGATAGATGCAGGATGCGAGATCATAGTCTGTGATTCTTTTGGGTATGAGGAATATTTACTGGAAGAAGCAGAAAAAAATCCGGAAATCTATTTCCTGCACGCAACCGGGGTTGTTGAAAAAAGAAATGTGGCAACATATTTTGGCAGGATCTATCAGATGCGTTATCTTAGTGGAATAGTTGCCGGGATGCAGACAAGAACCGGACAGATTGGTTATGTTGCCGCATTTCCTATTTCCGAGGTGAACAGGGGGATTAATGCATTTACACAGGGAGTAAGGTCTGTGAATCCGGGTGCTCAGGTTTATGTGGTATGGAGTGATACCTGGACAGGTGATGAGGAAACAGAAAAAGCGACGCTGAAACTGCTTGATGCATATCCCAAGGTGGATGTACTTGCCATGCATACCGATTCCCTGAAGGTGTTGGACATTGCAGAGGAGAGAGGAATCTGGTCGATCGGGTACAACATGGATAACCGTGAGAAGTATCCCAATACTTTCCTGACAGCACCGGTCTGGAATTGGGAGTTTTTTTATGAACAATGTATCACGGACTGTCTTCAGGACAAATTCAGGGGAAAACACTACTGGGAAGGCGTGGAAAGTGGTATTGTATCTCTTGCACCACTGTCACCGAACGTAGAAGAAGGGACAGAAGAGATTGTCAATAAGGAAATGAAACGACTAAACAGCGGAAGATATGATGTTTTTTACGGACCTATATGGGATAATACCGGAATACTGCGTGTAGAGAGTAATACCTGTATGTCCGATGAAGCAATGCTGAAACGGTTTGACTGGTATGTGGATGGAGTTACTATCTATGAAGAATAGGAAAAACAGAAGAAGATACGGTATCATAAAAGGTGTTATATTGTTTGCACTGGCTATTGTTCTTGTTGGCATTTTTATGAATCTGCGACTGCGTAGTCTCCTGGTGAATTATATGGAAAAACAGGTTGCCGAGCAGGCACTTGTGCTGGCTGGACAGGCAGAGGAGCGCTTCCGTCTGGAATTTCAGCAGCTGGAAAACATTGCCAAGCATTTATCTACTGATATGAGTGATTTTGAAATACATATGGAGCATGCAAAACAGGGAGAGAATATGACAATGGGACTTCTTGCACTTGGCGGGAATGTGGTTGCGGGGGATTCGATTGAATATGATGATTATCCCGTATTGCAGGATGCCTTTCGGGGCAAACAGGTGATTGATTTTCGGAAGCAGGATGGAATGGTTTTTGCAATTCCTATTTTTCATGGAGAAAACATTAAGTATGTTTTTTATGAGAAATATCCTTATGACCAGTTATCAGAAAGATTTGGCTTTATCTGCTATCAGGGAAAGGGAGATGTGGGAATCGTGACTTCTGATTTCGAGGTCGTCGTTCCTTTTAGTAAGGATAGTGATAGGTTAGAGAACAATGACAGTACATTAAAGAGTGATAGCAGTACAAATAAAACGCAGAATGATTTCATAAAGATGCATGCAGATGCTTTTCAGACATCTCTTGCAAAGATCAGGGAACAGATGCAGGTCAATAATGCAACAGCAGTCTGGGTAGGCAGCAATCCTTCTTTGATCCTTTTTGCAGCAGAGCTTCCGGTTGGCGACTATATTTTATTGGGCTATGTAGATTCCGGGGTGGTGTCAGAAGGACTTATGGATATCGCCACTTTGATCATCTGGGTGTTTGGGCTACTGATTCTGCTTTTTGCAATTGAGATGTTTTATCTGCTGGGGGCAGAAGAAAAGGCCAGAGAAAGTGATGAACTTCGAGAAGCCAAAGAGATTGCAGAATCAGCGAACCGTGCTAAAAGTGATTTCCTTGCCAGCATGTCTCATGAAATCAGAACACCTATTAATGCCATTATCGGTATGAATGAAATGATCATGAGAGAGTCCGATGACAGGCAGATTAAAGATTATGCGGAGAAGATTGGTAATGCCAGTCAGTCTCTTTTGTCTCTGGTTAATGATATCCTTGATTTTTCAAAAATCGAAGCAGGAAAGATGGAAATTACACCAAATGAGTATTGTCTTACAGACCTGCTCAATGATGTGATCAATATGATCCTGATGAAAGCAGAACAGAAAAAACTGAAATGGAAAACGGAAATTGAAGATACTCTTCCCAGCCGCCTGATGGGTGACGAGGTGAAAATCCGGCAGATCCTGCTTAATATACTGAATAATGCTGTGAAATACACAGATAAAGGTACGATTACATTTTCCATACAGGGAAAAATGGAAGAAGATGTGTTCCAAATATGTTTTTCAGTCCGGGATACTGGTATTGGTATAAGGAAAGAGGATTTGCCCAAGCTTTTTACAGGATTTGAACGTTTAGACAGGTTAAAAAACCGGAATATTGAAGGTACCGGTCTGGGACTTTCCATTACTAAAAATCTGGTAGATCAGATGAATGGAGAAATAAAAGTAGAAAGTATCTATGGTGTTGGCTCTGAGTTTATTGTCAATATTCCTCAGAAGATATGTGATGATACGCCAATCGGAAATCATTGGTCAGTCTTGAACGAATCAAAGAGTATAGAAGAAAAATACCAAGTGAGCTTCCGGGCACCGAATGCAAAAGTCCTTATGGTGGACGATAATAGAACCAATATTTTTGTGGCGGTCAGTTTGGTTAAGGATACACAGGTACAGGTAACCACATGCACCAGTGGAGAAGAATGTCTGGACCATGTGGTGAAAGAACATTATGACCTGATTCTACTGGATCATATGATGCCGGGAATGGATGGTGTAGAAGTGCTACAGCAGATCAAAACCCTGGAGGATTCCAAGAACAAAGATGTGCCGGTTATTGTACTCACTGCCAATGCTATTGTGGGAGCCCGTGAAGAGTATTTAAAAATGGGATTTACGGATTATCTTGCCAAACCTATCATCGGGAAACAGCTGGAGATGATGCTGGATAAATATATTCCGGAGGAATTGAAGACAAAGGGATAAAAGAGAAAAGTGTAAGAGAATAATATAAGAACGATATAAAACCGAAACAGGAAACTTGAATCATCAAGTTTCCTGTTTCGGTTACTGCAGGAGATGGGACTTGAACCCACACATAGTCACCTACGTCAGATTTTGAGTCTGATGCGTCTGCCATTCCGCCACTCCTGCGTATATGTTTTGCAACGTGTTAAATCATACCATATTTCGAATGGATTGGCAAGCTAAAAATGACCATAATTAACCGTTCAAAAACGACCATCATTAACTGCTTAGATATCAGCTGGAAATATCGTTAAAATAGTATCAATTCTTGCCAAGATATCTTGGTTATGTTAGAGTCATCTTGTGTGCAAATTTTTTGAAAGGATGCCATGGTATTTGTGGCAGGATGGAGATTTTAGATGAAATATACATTTTACAAAGAGATAGAAAAAGGGGAGAACGGTGCATTTATTGAAATCCCTTTTAACGTATGGGAGATCTGCCAGCGGGAAGGCGAGGTTCCGGTCAAAGTAAAAGTCGGGGATACCATATTTGTATGCAATTTGGAGCCAAAGGGTGGCGGATATTACAACATTCCTGTAAAGGTTGAGATCATGGGACAGCTTTCCTTTGAGAAAGAATACAAGGTGACATTCCGTATTACAAAAACAAGTACAGAAGACAGCCCATACAGCACATCAAATCCCATCAGAAAAATTGATCATATCGATTGTGTTTTGCAACCTCATGATGGACTTTGCGGACAGTCCTGTGTGGCCATGCTTGCAGGGATTTCCTTGGAAGAAACCATCAATATCATGCACTGCAGTGAATGGCAGGCAACCATTGCCAAGATAATCGGCGCTCTGAATTATTTTGGTTTTGAACATTCTGAAGAGATCATTTATACCCTGGGTAATCCGGATGTGAAGCTGCCAAAATGTGCAGTTATCCTGGAAAAAATGGGAAGATTCAGCCATTATCTGGTAACCTTTGACGGAAAATACTATGATCCGAATTTAGGTGTGATGGAACATTACGATTTGACAAAAGTGAAAGGATATTTGGAAGTTCTGGTATAAAAATAGAACAGGTGCTTTCGGTATTTACATATGAATCGATTTGTATTAAGACAATCCCTTCTGCTACTTTTATGTGCTACAATATGGGGCGTTGCATTTGTTGCACAGAGTGTTGGGATGGATTATGTGGGGCCATTTACGTTTAATGGAATCAGATCTTTTATTGGCGTTGCAGTTTTACTACCATATATCAAGATTACAGATAAGCTGCATTCGAAAAAGGCATTGGATGGCGGAAATCAGAAAAGTGATAAAAAAACGTTGATTATTGGCGGAATATGCTGCGGTATCGCTTTGTTTGTGGCCAGCACATTTCAGCAATTCGGAGTGAAATATACCACCGTTGGAAAAGCTGGATTTATTACAGCTATGTATATTATTCTGGTGCCGATCTTAGGAATCTTTTTAAAGAAAAAGGTGGGAATCCGAATCTGGATCAGTGTATTGATCGCAGTGGCAGGTTTGTATCTTCTTTGCATGACAGAAGGCTTTCGACTGGAAATGGGAGATGCCCTGGTACTCATATGCGCCCTTTGTTTTTCCATTCATATTTTAGTAATAGATCATTTTTCACCATTGGTGGATGGTGTTAGATTATCCTGTGTTCAGTTCGTAGTAGCCGGTACGCTGGGATGTTTGTGCATGTTTCTGTTTGAAAATCCGGATATTACGCTGATTCTGCAGGCATGGAAACCTATTTTGTATGCCGGTGCCATGTCCAGTGGTGTAGCATATACTTTGCAGATTGTCGGACAAAAGGGGATGAATCCTACAGTGGCATCCCTGATCATGAGTCTGGAATCTGTGATTTCTGCAATTGCCGGATTTATTCTTTTGAAACAGAGTATGAGTTTAAGAGAAGTGATGGGCTGTGTCATTATGTTTGTAGCAATCATACTTGCACAGTTGCCGGAGAAAAGTAAAAATTAGAAGGAAAGCGGCTTTTTCTGAATCGTGGGAAGAAAGTCGCTTTTTTTATATGAATATGATAAAGTAAAATAAGTATAAAAAATCATACATGAAAAAAGTATGGGATGAAAATATGGGGAGGAAATGATAATAGGGAGATTATGTAAAAAGTTAATCGAAAAGAGCAGAATAACGGTTATTAATAGGATATCCTTTGCATTGACTGTTCTGGTCATGATTTTTTCTCAATCCGGCTGTGGGATGGGAAATATGACCAAAAATCCGATAGAAAATCAAATCCAAAATGAAGGAAATGTTGCAGAATCCGGGGGAAAAGAGAATGGAAATCCGGCAGGAACAGAGCAGGATGAGACCCGGGAAGAGGAGGTCCCTTTGCCACAAACTGTTCTTAGTGAAGACGTTCTTCTGGATCAGTTGATGGAAATGATTGCGGATCTGGAAGAGGAAAGGGAAGACTCTTTTTTGACCACAGATATGAGCAGGGAACAGGTAGATCAGGTACTGTCGGATGTCAGGGACAGTTACAATTTGTATGTGCAATACTATCTGGCAGATTTGTCTTACGACTATGAAATGAAGGAAGTGGATACAGAGTCTTTCATCACACTGCAGACTAAGGTTGTCTACTATGATGATGTGGTTCCTTATCAGGATATCAGACATGTAGAAACCTATGAAGAAGCATACCGGGCACTGGAAGAGGGATTTGAAACAGGATTTGAAACCGTTGTCCTTACGATCCCCCCTGATCTAATCGCGGAAAATGTGATGTGGCTTCCGGAAGAACTTATCTGGAATGACTCTTCTGATATGCCCTTTGGCTTTAAAAAGGTGCTTCACATGGATTTTAAAGATAAAGAAGGAAATCATCTGATCACCATGCGTCTGGAATATGATTGTTATGGGCTGAAAGAAGAGGAGCAGATACAGGCCTCTGCGGTAGTGCAAAGACAGGTACAGGACTTGGCCCGGTCGGTACAGGATAAAACCAAAGATGTACCGGAAGACAGCCTTCGCAAAAAACAGTGCGAAGTACTTTATGATCTGATACAGGAAAAAGTAGATTTTGATTACAAGCTGAATAATGATCTGCTGGACCTGGAAGGAAATAATGATCCCTATGTGGCAACCCGCAGAAGCATATATGGCGCGCTGCTTTATGGGGAGAGTGTTTGCAGCGGATATGCAACTGCATTTCATGAGGTTTGCAAACAGCTTGGAATTCCCAGCTGGGTACTGAGCGGATATGCGGAAAATGGAGACCACGCCTGGAATATGGTAATCCTGGATGACGGAAAAGTTGCATATCTGGATCCGACCTGGGGTGACAGCACCAAGTGGCATGATACCTATTTGTTTATGACAGAAGAGACCATGCGTAAGGAAAACCGAAGGGTTTACGATTTCCTTTATGTACCGGATGAATTTTATGAAGCCGGATATGTGGAATATACAGCACCGCCTTGTCTGTATGATTAACATCGCGGGGATTTGTCTAAAAAATATATCAGAAAAAGATTTATTGGCTTAAAAGATTTAACAGAAAAAATTTGTCTGAAAAAACAGTTTTGCTATGGAGAAGGAGAGAAAAAAATGGTACCTTTGCTTGCCAGACAGAGTGTGATTATAAAGGCTGGAAGAGACCATAATACCATATTGGGAAATTATGAATGTGCCTATGCAATGGGAATTATGAGTAAATTATCCGGCATAAAGATTTTGGAAGATCATACAGATATGACTTTGCTGCATCGGGATTTTTGTGAAAAGTTAAAGGAATATCAGCCCTCCGATGAGCGGCAGGAGCGAATTAAAAAAATACTATTGATGTACAAACCCACTGCGGCTTTTGATGAGCAGATGGAAGAACTGCTGCAGTGGGGATTAAAGGAAGAAAAAATATGGCAGCTATAAATTTACCCCCGGATTTCCTGTTGGAAATGGAGCATTTCATAGAATCAGAAGAAGAATATCAGGCCTTTTTGGAAAGCTATCAGAAAAATCGGGCCTATGGTCTTCGAAGAAATCCGCTTCGATATGATAAAGAGGAGTTTGAAAAGAAGATGCCTTTTAAGCTTCGTCCCATTCCCTGGACAAAGGAAGGATATTTTTACGAGCCGGAGGAGCAGCCCGGGAAAAAACCCTATCATGAAGCAGGGGATTATTATATCCAGGAACCCAGTGCCATGGCGGTTGTGGAACTGCTGGATCCAAAGCCGGGAGAATACATTTGCGATCTGTGTGCCGCGCCCGGCGGGAAAAGCAGTCAGATTGCAGGCAGGCTGATGGGACAGGGACTTTTAGTATCCAATGAATATGTGCCCAAAAGAGCACAGATACTTGCCCAGAATATGGAGCGTATGGGGGTACCCAACTGCGTGATCTTGAACGAGGATACGGTCAAATTGTCACAGCGGTTTCCGAGCTTTTTTGACCGGATTGTTATTGATGCGCCCTGCTCCGGAGAAGGTATGTTTCGAAAAGACGAGACTGCCATAGAAAACTGGTCCCTTCAAAATGTGGACTTATGTGCGAAAAGGCAGATGGAGATTCTGGAAAATGGTGCCGGTATGTTAAAACCGGGTGGAATACTGGTTTACTCCACCTGTACGTTCTCCGAAAAAGAAGATGAGCAGGTCATTGCAGAATTTTTAGAAAGGCACCCCGAATTTGAAGCAGATTCCATGTTGCCTGATGCTGAAATGCTGGACTATGGTTTTTCCAAAGGGAAAATTCCGGGAACAGTGCGCTTGTGGCCTCATAAGATAGATGGCGAAGGCCATTTTGTAGCCAGAATGATCAAAAAGGGCCTGCTGGAAAACGGTGAAAGCTCCGAAAATGAGACCTCTGAATGCAGGAATGATAAAAACGGAGATAGAAAAACGGAAAAGAGCCAAAACGAAAAGAGCCGAATAAATCATAGTAGTCAGTGGAAAAAGGACAGAAAAGCAGATAGAAATGCAGATAGAAAAGCAGGTGGAAAATCTGACAAAAAAGCGGCAGAGCAGGCATTTGGTTCCTTCTGCAAAGAAACCTTGACAGAAAGCTATTTATCCGGGATGCAGGAAATGGGAGAACTGGTCTGGTCCGGAGAACAGTTATATATTCAGCCCCTGAGGATACCGGATTTGAATGGATTGAAAGTGGAGAGACCGGGACTTCATCTGGGTACTGCCAAAAAGAACCGCTTTGAGCCTTCCCATACCTGGGCCATGACGTTACGTCCGGAAGATGTAAAGCAGGTTGTCTCTTTGTCTGATCCGGCCGCCTATCTCAGAGGTGAAACCGTAATGTGTGGCGAAGAAAAAGGCTGGGTACTGGCGGTGATTCATGCAGAACCTTTGGGATGGGGAAAAGCCAGTGGCGGCATGCTGAAAAATCATTATCCAAAAGGTTTGAGGAAAGATGTGTCATAGTATGGAACAAAAAAAATGGAAAGGACTGGAATATTGTCCGGGTGCGATAAATATCTGGCTTCTTGATCTGTCAGAATTGTCAGAGGAAAAGTTCGCCGCATATTTTTCTGTTTTGCCACCGGAAAGAAGGCAGAAAATAGAACGCTGTAGTGTCCAAAACAAAAAAAAACAATCTGCCGGAGCCGGAATTTTACTCTATGAGCTTTGTCAGATGCTGCAGGAAAAGTATGGACTGTCTAAAGAGGAGGTGCAGATAGTATCTTTGACAAACGGGAAACCGGTTTTTGCAAAAAATACAGGTGCATCCTTTAGCTTATCCCATACAGATGACTGTGTAGCGCTGGCTTTTATACTGCCGGCAGAACCACAACCGGAATGGGATTATGAACCGGAAAATCGGAATCATAACCGGACAGACTGGAATCCTAACCAGACAGACCAAAATGTAAATCACATCGGAGTAGATGTGGAGCAGGTGAAAGCCTGCAGACCGGCGGTTGCCAAACGGTTTTTTACAGCAGAGGAATATGATTTCATTCAAAACAGCCCAGCCGGAGAAAAACAGGATGAGATTTTTTTTCAGATCTGGACCGGAAAAGAAGCTGTCATCAAGAAAAGCGGGGAAGGGTTACGACTACCGCTGAATCGTTTTTCTGTTTTAAAACCGGAAAAGGAAAGCTTGCAATACATTCCATTTTCCAGAAATGGGATAAAATATGCGATGACTGTATGTACAGATTCTGTTTTCAAAGAACAACAGCCCTTTATTTCCCGGGTAGATTGTGCTATACTGTAATGGCTTAAAGCAGATTTGGTACATTTATGTGATTTTTTTATGTATATCATGCGAAAGTGATGGAATATGGAATATAAGAGAATTGACGAAAATACGATTCGTTGCATTATTACAGAAGAAGATATGGAAAATTTCGGACTTGATCTGGATGAATTTTTATCTCACTCCCAGAAGTCCGATGACTTTCTGAGACATATCGTGGAAGAAGCCAGAGATGAACTGGGATATGAGACTCAGAACGGTATGGTGTCCATGAGACTGGAAGTACTGTCTGATAACCGCATCAGTCTCACCTTTGCCAGCGGGGATGATAAAAATATGTTCCAGCAGATGATGGGACATTTACAAAAGATTTTTCCAGATGTGGAACGTTCCACATTGGATCATATGGTGGAACAGCTCAGCAAAATGCCGGAAAAACAGCGAAACGAAAAGGTTAACAAAATGGTGACGGATTCGCTGATACAGACAATAGAA
>CAMFGH010000045.1 GCA_945949875.1 uncultured bacterium | reverse complement strand
ACATCGCCCTTTCACGGCGGTAACACGGGTTCGATTCCCGTTGGAGTCATTTAATTAAATATGGCGCAGTAGCCAAGTGGTAAGGCAATGGTCTGCAACACCAGTATCCACCGGTTCAAATCCGGTCTGCGCCTCTACTGAAGGGCCTCAGAAATTGTTTATTTCTGAGGTCTTTTCTTATCTGAAAAAGCTTACGTATAACAGAAAAGAGATGCTTGTATGCACGTAAAACAAATCCATAGTACAGAGAAAAGGAACTGTGACAGGCAGATTATACTTACGGTATATTTACAAAGATTCCGTAAGAACAACCAGGAACATATTCAGGCAGCAGAGTTCCTTAATTCGCTAGGGAGGGAAAAAGCGCAATACATTGTAAAAGCCATAAGAGCATATCAATTCATGGATGCAAGAACAGAGAAACAACAAGACGGTGATCGGGTAGTATATGAGTATCAAACAATAAAACAAATCGTACTACAGATAATGTCAGAACATGAGAATGTTGGTGGCATCCCGGTGGATATGCCGGAATATCAAACATCGTGTATTGAAGATAATATGAACGCTGAGAGTAATATATTAGATGGGGTGGATGAGAGCGCAGTGGACGGAATAATGAATTCACTGCTTGCTTTTCAGAATAATAAATAGGGCTACCTATTTAATCTATAAAGTCTTATTTCTGCCCCTAGAGGGTCGGAAATGATCTTGTTAAAGTACTGTGGAATCCTTGAATGCAGGGCGTAATACTTTACTTTTTGCCAATGCAATGTCATTTGCATTCATACCAATTTGAGATAGTACGTCTTCAAGATTATCTGATACATGAATAGAGCCTTCCGTTGAATAATGTAGTATCATTGTAACCTCCTTTGCTTTAGGTGAACTATACAGATAGAAATAGTGAGTTTCTCAAACATAGTACTTCGTCGGATGTAATATTTTTATAAATAATAAAAATCATTGTGGTGTTGTGTTGTTTAGAAACCAGTCAGGTGTATTAGTATTTCCCAAATTTTGGTAATAAGCTTGTGGCGATGCACCAGTATATTTTTTGAATACACGGCTGAAGTAAAGCGGATCATCAAAACCTACCAAACGCGAAATATTGGAAATGGTCATGGAATTAGACAAAAGAAAATCTTTGGCTTTCTCAATGCGCTGGTAATTTAGATAATGCATGGGGGACATCCCCATACGATCCTTAAACATATGTGAAAAACTACTTTGACTTAGTTTGCAGTAATCAGCCATGGAAGCCACAGACCATTTGTTTGCATATTTAGAGTTTAATTCAAGTAGTAGCCTGTCAAAGGAAAAATCATTATCCAAAGGTCTGGAGATACTATAAAAGGAACGATGAATAAAGCATAGGAGAATATAAAAATTATGCAATACAATGTCTTCATAAGATATTTTTTTTAGTTGTAGTTCGGTGATAATATCCTGAAAGAGTAATTTCAAATATAGCCTTTCACCAATATAACAATTCTTTATATCATATTGTTTTAATATATTTTCACATTCATTACCAGTAAAATGTATCCAGTAGATCTCAGGTTTTTCCTTTGCATAATAGGAATAATACTGTGGTATGCCTGGACGATATAAAACAATATTTCCTGCCGATAAGGTAATCCATTCATTATTCAAATAAAAATGCCCACTTCCGCGGTGAATGTATATTATTTGGTAATCCAGTCTGCCATTTTTACGATTGCAGAAGTAATCCTGTGTCTGAAAGACCTGCTTCCCACAACAATTCACTATCAGAGGAACATCTTGATTGTAATAACCTGTAATTTTTCTTTCTTCTCTTAAATGACCGCTAATATTTATCATATGACTACATCAACTCCATCCTTTATAAACAACGTAATCATAACATATAAATGCAGAAAAATCCATATTAAAAGCATTTATGTTAATAGTATGTAAATAAATATATGCTAATATATCTATATAAAACAGCGCAAATCCAGAAAAGGAGAGTGACCTTTTGAAAAAACAGATAATTCTATTAATGACAGATACCACAAGAAAAGACATGGTGGGATGTTATGGTAATAAAAAAATGTTTACGCCAAATTTAGATGCACTGGCGCAAGAGGGAATTCGGTATGAAAATGCATACACTTGTCAACCGGTTTGTGGTCCGGCAAGAAGTGCAATTTTTACAGGCACGTTTCCTCATTCAAATGGAATGGTAACGAACGGAGTTCCATTGGGGGCAAATGTAAAGACTATTGGACAAAGACTGACGGACAATGGTATTAAATGTGGATATATAGGAAAATGGCATTTGGATGGTGGGGATTATTTTGGATTAGGTTGTTGTCCCGAAGGTTGGGATGCAGATTACTGGTATGATATGAAATGCTATCTGAATGAGCTGAGTGAAAATGAACGTGTATGTTCGAGGCAACCAAATGAGTCATTTCAACCGGATTTTTCAGAAGAATTCACATATGCTCATAGATGTTCGGATCGCGCAATCAGATTTTTGGATCAATACAAAGAAGAAGATTTTTTCCTTACGGTATCATATGACGAACCTCATGGACCGTCGTTATGTCCTGCACCTTATAATACCATGTACAGAGGTTTTAAATTTGAGCCTTCTGCTAAATTTACAGATGACCTGAAAAATAAACCTTTAATGCAACAACTGTGGGCCGGGGATAAGCTGACAGCAGATGAAAAACAGATCAACCAAAGTTCCGAAGGTTTAGCATTATTCCTGGGATGTAACAGCTTTGTTGATTATGAAATGGGAAGAGTTCTGGATGTGATTAAAGAAAAGATGCCCAATGCTATGGTTATCTATACCTCTGATCATGGAGACATGTTGGGGGCACATAGGCTGTTTTCTAAAAACGCAGCTATCTATGATGAGGTGACTAATATTCCGCTGATCATTAAAGGTGGTGAAAAGGGAAAAGTAATTACAACACCGGCATCTCATATTGATATTGCTCCGACAGTGATGGACTATTTTGGATTACATATTCCGAAGTTACTGGAAGGAAAGAGCATGCTTCCACAGATATACGATACGACAATTAAGATAAACAGTGAAGTTTATACAGAGTTTACCAGATATGAGATAGATCATGATGGATTTGGTGGGCTTCAAATTATGAGAGGCGTCATTTCGGAGAACTATAAATTGGCAATTAATCTGCTTGACAAAGATGAGTTTTACGACTTAAAAAAGGATCCAGATGAAATGGTAAATGAAATAGATAATCCGGAATACTTGGAGATAATTCGGGAATATCATAGAAAACTTGTCACCCATATGAATGCAACTCGAGATCTTTATCGTGGTTATCAATGGTCTCTTAGACCCTGGAATAAAAATTTTACTCCAAGCTGGGATAACGAAGGGTTTACAAGACAACGAGAAAATGAGGAATATGAGCCTCGTCAGTTGGACTACGATACAGGGTTACCTATAAAAGAAGCTGTCAGAAGCAAGTATTTATATGAAATGGGGGGAGAACAATGACAAAGACAAAATATGCAGTCGATGCAGCAACAAGAAGAATTCGATTTAAAAGAAAATTAAAGTTAAATCTATGGTGTTGGATGTTTATGTCGCTGGCAGTTGGATTTTATATCTTATTCCAAGGGTATCCGATTATATGCAGTATTCAGTATTCGCTGTTGGATTGGTCGGGAATGACATCTAATGCAACGTTTATCGGTTTACAGAACTATAAAGAACTGATGCATGATGAATTGTTTTGGAATGCTTTTATAAACAGTTTTAAGTACATGGTAATGATAGTTCCGTTAGAACTTGCGGTGTCTTTGTTCCTTGCATATCTGCTAAATGATGAAAAAATGAAAGGACGTGGATTATACCGTACAATGTATTTTGTTCCTGTAGTTACGACTGCTTCTGTAGTGGGAATTATCATGATATTCATTTTGGGAGTTCAGGGACCGGTCAATCATCTTTTGGTCACACTACATATTCTGAAAAACCCGATTAATTTTCTGGGAAACGCAAAGTATGCGCTGCCTACATTGGTAATCATTTCGCTTTGGAAGGATTGCGGAACATATATGATTTACTGGCTGGCAGGACTGCAGGGAGTTTCGAAAGATGTATATGAAGCGGCAACCATTGATGGTGCAAACAGAAGACAAACTTTCTTCCATATTGTGTTGCCTCTGATTGCACCCACAGGAGGAATTATTGCAATATTATGTGCCATAAATTCTTTGAAGGTATTTGATATTGTGAAAACAATGACGGAAGGTGGCCCTTATTATGCAACAGATGTAATCGCAACGTATGTATATAGAACCGCATTTTCAAGTGAGATTGGAATGCCAAGACTTGGCTATGCAAGTGCAGCAGCTCTGTTCTTTGGAGGCGCCGTTATAATAATAGGAATACTTCTGAATGCAATTAAAGACCGTCTACAGAAGAATGTACAATAGGGGGTGGAACAGATGGGCAAAGAAAAAAAGATTCATATCGTTAAATCTGTGATTAAACATGGTTTGCTGCTTTGCGTTGGATTTTTCTGGATATATCCTTTTTTATGGATGATTTCCGCCTCGTTTAAGGGCCAGAATGAGTTCTTCCAAAACCGTATGGGATTGATTCCGGTACAGCCGACAATCGACAATTTTATTCGTATCTGGCAGAAAGCGGATTTTGGCACTTATTTTATCAATACAATTATTGTAACAGCATTTTCGGTTATCATTGTGCTGATTATGACGATGATGGCGGGATATGCTATGGGACGTTATAAATTTCTTGGCAGAAACCTATGCATGGCAGTTTTCTTGGCCAGTATTGCTATTCCGCTGGTGAGTACAATTATACCGACCTATGAAGTAGTCAAAGGAATGAATCTGGTAGGTACCAAGCTTGGATTGATCTTATCACAGGCAGGAGGAGCGCATGTTATCTTTTTGCTTCTGTTTACCAGTTTCTTTCAATCTGTACCAAATGAGTTGGAAGAGGCATCTAAGATAGATGGATGCAATTATTTTCAGACATTTTTCTATATTATGATGAAGCTGTGTAAGCCTGTCGCAACGACAGTAGTCATTATGGAAACCATTTGGGCTTGGAATGCATTCATGCTTCCTTTGGTATTAACTTTGAATAATCCGTCATCTAGGACACTTGCGGTTGGGCTATATGCATTCAAAGGAGAAAATACTGTTGATTGGACAGGCATTGCTGCCGGAGGTTCTATAGCTGTAATCCCGGTTATTATATTATTTGTTTTAATGCAGAAGCATTTTGTGGAAGGAATTGCCGGAGCTGTTAAAAGTTAATTGAAAACAATAATTTATATCAAAGAGAGGAGAAAAAGAAATGAAATTAAAACGACTTGGTACACTGTTATTGACTGCTATAATTGCAGCAACAACCCTGGCAGGATGTGGTGCAATGCCCTCAACAGGTAATGGAAATGAAACAGGCGAAAATGCAAGTGTCATAGCAGCAACAGAAGAGGACACCGATGGGCAAATAACACTTCGGGTTGTTGACTGGAGCGATGGATCTGCTACACAAAGAGAGGAGTTTCATAAGAAGTTCGAAGAAGCACACCCTGATATTAAAATTGAATATACTATGCTTACAGTAGATCAATTCAAAAATACTATTGTTACTATGATTAAATCTGGTGAGGGACCTGACTTGTTTCCGATTCCGGTGGGACTTACTTTAAATACAGCGGTAGAAGAAGGGTGGTTCCAGCCGATTAACGATTATGTAACCGATGAATTCCGAAATAAATTTGATCCGGAAGCCTTTGCAGAGGGAGTTACTGATATTGGGGATGAATGGTATACAGTTACAGAACAGATGCCAATCATTCAGTGCTTATTCTTCTATAATAAGGATATTTTGAACCAGGCAGGTGTTACGGAGGTTCCCACAACATATTCAGAGTTTAGAGAAGCCTGTAAAAAAGTTACAGAGATGGGGAATGGCAATGTTTATGGTCTGATTGATGGTGGAAAACAGATGAACCGTATGGACGTTATGGCAAGATCCCTGGCTGCAGCAGCTGGTGGTAAGGTAGCTGCAACGCAGAAAGTGCTGACGGATAATGGAGTGGCGCCTTACGACAGCAAGGAAATGAATGATGCGCTTGGATTTATTAAAGGTCTGGTAGATGATGGAAGTATTCATCCGGATACTATCAATATAAGTGCTCCGGAGGCAAGAGAATTATTTGCACAGGGACAGGCGGCATTCCTCTGCCAGGGAATGTGGTGTGTATCCCAGTGGGATGCAAATTATCCGGATTTGAATTATGGAGTTATGGCAGTTCCTGTTCCTGACGGAGTAACAAACACTTATGTTCAGGCAGGTGAATTATCTCCGTGGATGGGTATCTATAAGCAGTCCAAACATCCCAAGGAAGCAGCTGAATATTTAATGGCACTGTATGATGAACAATATGGATATCAGCAGAGCAATGTGGAAAGTGGAAGTTTTGTGTCTTGTATTCCGGAAATCAATGAAAAATACATGACCAATGAGCATATGAAACAATACTACACAATTGCAGAGGAAACATCCAGAGTAGTTCCTACTTTAGTAAAGAGAGATGAGAAAGCAAATGATTTTTATGCAGAAGTAAAGGATGTACAGCCTAGCTTAGGAGCAATTGTGCAGGGCATTATTTCCCAGAGTATTACTGATTATGACAGTGCATTAAAGACACTGGCAAATGATACAACTACAGAGTGGAAGCGTGCTTCGGAGGCAGTTGGAATGGATTATAGTTCATTGGAATTTCCTAACTGGGATGCGACGAAAGACTACACGGATGCGGATTACGAGACATTGAAGTAAGTGCATAAATTAAGAGAGTACAGAAAATGATGCGATGACTTAGTTATAAAGGAAATCGCATCGTTTTCTGCATATAGGTAATGTAGTATTTTAAAATATATTGAGAGACTAGCCATGAAAGAACAAAACAAGAAAAAAATACTATTGAGACTGTTTCTATCGACGCTATATTTAAGTGCGTTCACCTTTGGTGGAGGCTATGTTATTGTAACCTTGATGAAGAAAAAGTTTGTGGATGAATGTCACTGGATAGAAGAAAACGAAATGTTGGATTTGGTGGCTATTGCACAATCCTCTCCGGGAGCCATTGCTGTCAATGGAGCCATTGTTGTAGGCTACAAGCTGGCAGGTATAGCGGGGACTGTCACGGCTATTTTGGGAACGGTGCTACCGCCTTTTGCTATTATTACGGTGATCTCCGTGTTTTATCAAGCCTTTCAGAGTAACTGGCTGATCAGCCAGTTGCTGGAAGGAATGCAGGCAGGAGTTGGTGCGGTAATTGCGTCTGTAACGTTAGACATGGGGACACCTGTTATAAAGGAAAAGGATACACTGTCTATTGCCATTATGGCAGGAGCATTTATTGCTGCATGCTTTTTTGAGGTGAATGTCATTTATATTATCATCACCTGTGGATTGATCGGAGTGATCAGAACGCTTACTTCCGGATGGAGGACTAAAAATTGATTTATTTACAATTGTTTTGGAGCTTTATTCAGATAGGAATGTTCAGCTTTGGAGGCGGGTATGCAGCCATGCCACTGATCCAGGGACAGGTGGTCTATACCCATGAGTGGCTGACTATGACAGAGTTTACGGATCTGATCACCATCTCACAGATGACACCGGGACCGATAGCTGTTAATTCTGCAACTTTTGTAGGGATGAAAATCGCAGGGATTCCCGGAGCGGTTGTGGCTACACTCGGCTGCATCCTGCCGTCATGCATTATAGTTACAATTCTGGCAAAACTGTATTTAAAATATCGGAATTTGGACACGCTGCAGGGAATATTGTATTCCCTGCGACCGGCAGTGGTTTCTATGATCGCTTCTGCAGGTGTGCTGATACTTGTCACGGCTTTTTGGGGAAGTGGCATTATCAACATTGATGGAATTAAATGGGACATGGTGCTGATTTTTGCAATCAGTGTGGTACTGCTTAGGAAAACAAAATGGAATCCTGTTTTTGTGATGATATTGGCTGGAATCCTAAAAATAATGATTTCAATAATAACCTAAAATATAGTTGGAGGATATTGATTGGATGTTTATAGATCAGAGATAAATGAGAGGTAGCTATGCTTTGGATTGCTATTTAATATAATCTCCTGTAAAATAAAATCAATGGATAAAATAGATTTACAATAAGGAGAGAATGTTTATTAGCATGATGTTTGAATAGAAAATATCATATACAGATATATGAGTAAGGGAAAAATAATATATAAAAGCGAGTGGATTGTGTTTATATAAAAATGCCATTTAGGTTGAGTGAGAGCCAAAATCAGAAAGATTTTAGGAATGATTAATTTAGTATGTTAGCTATATTACATGGATGTTTATTATTTATTATATTTTATTTATTATATTAAGAAGAGGTGTAAATGATGAAGGCAGATATCAGATGGCTGGATAATCCAGAGATTTTTAGAGTCAACAGAGAGGATGCACATAGTGATCATACTTATTATGCGAACTATAATGATATGGAGAAGAAATCGGACCGATGGGTGATGCTGCTGGATGGCTTATGGAAGTTTAGATACAGTAAGAATGCAGCATCGAGACCAGCTGATTTCTACAAAGAAGGATACGATTATTCGAACTTTGATATGATCAGAGTGCCGGGACATATAGAACTGCAAGGCTATGATAAAATACAATATATTAATACCATGTATCCATGGGAAGGACATGAGTATCGCAGACCTGCATATAGCATTGAAAATGCTGGAAATGGTGCTGGAATGTTCAGCGAAGCTTCATATAATCCGGTAGGATCATATGTCTGCACATTTGATCTGCCTGAGACTTTTCGGGGAAATAGGGTTTACGTCTGCTTCGAAGGAGTAGAACAGGCAATGTATATTTGGTTGAATGGTGAGTTTATAGGATATGCGGAAGATAGCTTTACACCATCAGAATTTGATCTTACACCATATATTAGGACAGAGGGAAATAAACTTTGCGTTGAGGTTCATAAAAGGAGTACAGCTGCATTTTTGGAAGATCAGGATTTCTTTCGCTTTTTTGGTATATTTAGAAGCGTTAAACTTAAGGCAAAGCCTTGTGTACATGTTGAAGACATTTTTATTCGCCCAATATTGTGGAACTCAAACATACAGGGAAATTTGGAAGTTAATGCAAAATTGTCCATGGTCTACGCAAAAGACATCAGGGTAACGGCGGTACTGAGAGATAAAGGAAAAATCTGCTGGAGCCAGGACATGAAAATGCAATACAGCGACAAGGGGACTTCTGACATCCTTCAGGTAACAGGTGCTCTTAAAGATACGTTACCCATATCCGTTACTCCGTGGGATCATCACAAGCCATATCTTTATGATTTCTGCTTAGAGGTAAGAGATCAGGATAATTGTCTGATAGAAATTGTACCTTATGCAATTGGTTTCAGAAGAATTGAAATTATAGACAAAGTTATTTATTTAAATGGAAAGAGGCTGATTCTGACAGGTATTAATCGACATGAATGGGAACCGCATAAAGGAAGATGCATTACGGAAAAAGAAATGCGAATTGACTTAATGCTTTTCCAGCAGAATCATATTAATGCAGTCAGGACATGTCATTATCCAAATCAGATTCCATGGTATTATATGTGTGATGAAGCAGGAATATATATGATGGCCGAAACCAATTTGGAAAGCCATGGATCATGGCAAAAAATGGGTGCGATAGAGCCGTCATATAACGTCCCCGGATCAATACCTCAATGGAAAGAAGCGGTGATTGATCGTGCCCAATCGAATTATGAAACTTTTAAGAACCATACTTCCATATTGTTCTGGTCGTTAGGAAATGAGTCATATGCCGGAGATGATATTGAAGCAATGAATCAATATTTTATGGATCAAAATGACGGAAGACTAATACACTATGAAGGAGTATCTGTTAACAGAAGCTATGAGGATAAAATATCTCAAGTGGAAAGCAGAATGTATGCTACTCCGGATGAAGTCAGACAGTACCTTGATCAGAATGCAAAAAAGCCATATTTATTATGTGAATATATGCACTGTATGGGAAACTCCCTTGGAGGAATGGATTCTTACATGAACCTCCTGGACGAATATCCAATGTTTCAGGGAGGGTTTATATGGGATTATATTGATCAGGCGATTTATGTCAAGGATGAAGTGACCGGAGAACAGGTTCTCCGTTATGGTGGAGATTTCGATGACAGACCGTCCGATTATGAATTTTCCGGAAATGGAATTGTGTTTGCAGACCGAACAGAAAAGCCGGCAACTCAGGAGGTAAAATACTATTATGCAAAATATGAATAAAAAAATGTTGAAAATTGTATACGGTGATTGTACTCTGGGAGTATCGGGAGATAACTTTTCTTATATTTTTTCTTATGTGGCTGGAGGAATGGAGTCACTCGTAAAAGACGGAATAGAGTGGTTGTTTAGATGTCCTAAACCAGCCTTTTGGAGAGCACTTACCGATAATGATCGGGGCTGTGGATTCCAAGTGCAGAGTGGAGCGTGGATGTCCGCTGATATGTTTATACATTGTGTGAAGAAACAAGTGATAGTTGATGACAAAGATATCGGATTACCATGTGCACCTTATAATAATGCATTTTCAGCCAATGAATATGCTGATCATGTAAAAATAATCTTTACCTATGAAACTATTACGATTCCCAAAACATTGGTGGAAGTATCCTATCAGATTAACAGTAATGGAGAAATTCTTGTGGAAAACCTCTTCCATGGAAAACCGGAACTTCCAGAGCTTCCGGTCTTTGGACTACGTATACTCATGCCGACACTTGCAAAGGAATATAGGTATGAAGGGTTGTCGGGAGAAACCTACCCGGACAGAAAGAAGGGAGCCCATAGAGGTGTTTTCACTGAAAAACCGATTATGACACCATATTTGGTTCCGCAGGAATGTGGAATGCATATGGATACAGAATGGGTTGAAATATATCGAGATACTATACAGGATAATAGTATGACATCACCTGGTAAACATATGTTGAAAATATGTAAGAGTGGAGAAAAATTTCATTTTTCATGTCTTCCATATACGGCATGTGAAATCGAAAATGCAACTCATCAGGAAGAGCTTCCACCAGCAAGGAGAACTGTACTGTGTATTTATGGAGCGACAAGAGGCATTGGAGGAATTAATAGTTGGGGAGCCGATGTAGAACCATTGTATCATGTAAGTGCAAAAGAAGACATCCGATATTCATTTATAATTAGTTAACAAAATAAGGAAGGAGCAATTGTATGGGAGCAAAAAAATTAAACTATTCTGTTTGTATTGATGCAGTATTTCGGGAGAGTAAATTATCATTCGTAGAGGCAATGAGTGTAATTCACAGACTTGGATATAAAGCTTATGAATTTTGGTCATGGAAGGATAAAGATATTAAACGTATAAAAGAGGTTCAGAAGGAAACAGGACTAAAGACAGCCGCTTTCTGTACGGAGTTTATTAATCCTGGAGATCCTGAAAAACAGCAGGAATTTCTTGAAGGTTTAAAAAGGAGTATGGAAACGGCTCATGTACTTGACTGTGGAAGATTGATCGTACAGGCTGGATGGGAATATGAAACAGCTGCAAAAGGCATAACGAGAGATCAACATAGATGCACTTTCATTGATACTATGCAAAAAGCAGGGGACCTTGCGGCCGAGCAAAAAATAGAGCTTGTAATAGAGCCTTTAAATTTACTGGTAGATCATCCGGGATATCATTTGTCTACTTCGAGAGAAGCTTTTGACATATTAGAGAAAATAGATTCGGATAATGTGAAGATATTATTTGATATCTATCATCAACAAATCACAGAAGGAAATTTGTATTCTAATATATTTGACCATTTGAACCAAATAGGACATTTTCATGCAGCGGCTGTGCCTGGTCGAGGTCCTATTACCGGCGGAGAAATCAATTATACATACTTGCTTCAGGAACTTGCTGATAATGGATACGATGGATATGTTGGATTGGAATACATGACTGCCTTTTCGGCGGAAGAATCCTTGAAAAAAGTTATGGAAAATATATTGGTATAAGTGTTAAAAGAGCCCACATTAACTTGTGGGCTCTTGATTTCCATTGTATTTTTTACGGTATTCAGACGGAGAATAATGCGTTATTTTGTTAAAAACGCGATTAAAGTTAGAAATACTTTGAAATCCGGATTGATAAGCTATTTCCGTAATTGGCAGGGCTTCCTCACATAACAGTCGGGTAGCTCGCTGAATACGTTCGTTCGATAGATAATCATTAAATGTCATATGTGTATATTCTTTAAATAACCGTGAAAAATAAAAATGACTAAATCCAAAAATATCGGATATATCCTTTTGAGACAGATCTTTTTCACAGTTTTGAGAAATATAAGTGCATGCATTTTGTATTTTAATATAATTTTGGCTACTGCAATTGGAGGTAATCTGACTTGTATTTATATTATTATAAATATATTTACCTAAAGCCATCAGCATTGAATAAATCTGTATAGTACAAGCTGTTTCGGTAAAAGGGTCATGTGATTTAAAAATATGATAGGCTTCTTTCATGTGATAGGTTAATATTTCGTTTAATTCTGTCATATCCTCGCGGCCTATTTTGTGATAGGTTTTAAAATGCCTATAGTTAATCATTAGGTCATGACAGTTATAAATAAAGTTATCACCAAATTGAAGCAAGAGAGAACTATTTGAAGTTACAGATATATTGCTGTGCATTTCACCCGGCCAGATTAAGAGGAGATCCCCGGTGTCAAGGTGGTATTGCTCGTTTCCGACAGAGTAACTGCCATTATTATCAGTTGCGATAATAAACTCCGCAAATTCGTGCCAATGTTCAGGAAATGATCTTGGCGCACCCATGTAGGAAAATTTGACGTTATAATCAAGATCTGTAATTATGTTTTCCATTTTTTCAGAAGATTGCATACAAAGCCTCCTTTTGCTTATTCAATAGCAATTTATAAGTAATTACAATAACAATAATTTAAAACAAATTATCCGTAAATTTAGGAAAAGTTATACGATATAATATACAAATATACTACTATTTTTATGCGATGCAGTCAATGTGTTTGTTAATTTTGTTACAAAATTATATTATTCAGTCAATAAGAATGAAATAAATGACAAAAAATAATAAGTACATAACAAAATATTATAAGCAAAAAATGCTAATTAGAGATAGAATACACTTACATACAAAACAAGCTTGTTAAATATGATGACGCAACTATTAATCGCTTTTTAATGAATTGAAGAGAGGGTACATTTATGGAAAAGAAAAAAGCATTAGCAGCGGTGATGGCGACAATGTTAATTGCATCTAGCCTGACTGCCTGCGGAGGCACCAAAGACACTGAAAATATGGATGCTTCTCAAACATCATCAGCTCAGACACAGGCCGTCAGCCTTGACGGAGACAAGACAACCACGGTAAAAACTGTAAAAATGGGAGATAATGATGTTGAAGTAGAGGTGACGGACATTGGGAAAACCGGTACCTTTACATTCTGGTCAGCTTATACGGGTGATTCTGCTATATGGGAGCAGAAGAGGGTTGATGCATTCAACGAAGCCTATGCGGATCTTGGAATAAAGTGTGATTTACAGTTTGTACCTGATGGCGCAGGAATAAATAATGGTAAACTCCTTAGTGCAATAGCAGGTGGAACTGCTCCTGATCTGATCGTAACAGACAATTCTATATCATGTTATCAGTATGCGGCAGAAGGATCCTTTATGGGACTTGATGCAGTATTAGATGAGATTGACTTGGATGTATCTTCCTTTTTTGAAGGCTGCAAGGATGTCATGTATTATAATGATGTCTGCTATCTGATCCCTCAGGATACCAATGTTATCATGTTATATTATAATCCTGAAATTGCAAAAGAGTGTGGTTTGGATCCTGAAAATCCACCTAAGACTATTGAAGAACTGGATAGCTGGTCTGATGCGATGACAGTGAAAACTGCTGATGGATCCTATGACAGACTTGGAATTGTGCCGTGGCTTGATTCCGGAAATGAGGCATTTATCCTGCCGTATCTGTTTGGTGCAGATCCTTATGATAAAGAAACTGGAAAAGTGGATCTAACCTCTGATGAAATGCTGAATTATATGGCTTGGATTCAGGGATATGCAAAAAAATATGATCCGGAAAAAATTAATGCCTTTACTTCTGGATTGGGACAGATGTTCTCTCCTGATCATCCGTTCATGACTGGAAAAGTAGGCATGACTATTACCGGCAACTGGTTTTCCGAGGCTTTAAAAGAGTATGCACCCGATGTGCCATACAAAGTATGTGCAGTTCCTGTTCCGGAAGGCGGACGCGCAAACAGTACAACGTTTGGAACCAATGTATTTGCGATTCCTGCAGGAACAGACCCTGATAAAGCGCAGTTAGCTGCACTGTTTATTAAATTTGCTGAACAGGGAAGTATCAATGAAGATAATTTCTCTGTGTGGAGATCCATTCCGGTTATCGATGCGGCATTTGATGATGTCAGCTTGACAAAAAATGGTGATGAAATGTATGCACTAGAACGTAAAATTGCAAACTCTCCTGAAAATGGAATTCCGGCACTTTGTTCTGTATCTGCAGAACTGTCGAATCAGTTTATTGCACTGAGACAGAACATGATATATAATCCGGATGCTGATGCAAAGGCTGCTTTACAGACACTTCAGGATCAAATGCAGGCAACAATGGATGCGAAGTAAATAACAAGTGACTTCGGGCAGGATAAGGTATTCCTTTATCCTGCCTGAATAAGAGGAAACAATATGAAGAAAAATATGCGTCTTTACAAAATGGGAGTCTTCTTCCGAAAATTTATATTATATTTCATCCTTTTGTTCTTCGCACTGCTTTGGCTTATTCCTTTTTTCTTCCTTGTAATGGGATCGTTTAAAAGCACCAGCGAACTTTTTCAGGTACCGTTCAGATGGCTGCCAAAGCACTTTGACTTTGATAACTACATAAATATGTTTCAGCAGATTCCTTTTTTACGGTATTTAAAAAACACATTAATAATTGTCTTTTTCAGTGTAGTAGGAGCTTTGATTTCTAATTCTTTGATAGCATATGGATTTTCAAGATTACGCTGGCCCGGAAGAGATAAAGTGTTTATGATTGTACTTGCCACAATGATTCTTCCGTATCAGGTAACAATGATCCCTTTGTATTTAATGTTCACCAAAATGCATTGGGTAGGAACATTCCTTCCACTGATTGTTCCGCAATTTTTTGGAAATGCATTTTATATATTTTTATTACGGCAATTCCTTACGGGAGTACCAAAAGAAATTACAGAGTCTTCGCGTATTGATGGAGCAAATGAATTTGAAATTTTCTTAAAAGTAATTATGCCCATCTCAAAACCTGCATTAGCATCTGTAGCAATTATGGCATTTATCAGAGCATGGAATGATTTCCTTGGACCGTTAGTATTCTTGGGAAGTGATAGGTTGTATACCTTATCACTTGCGGCATCAATGCTGAAGTCTAATTATGATCCCAACTGGGATTTACTGTTACCGTTAGGTGTTGTGATGGTACTTCCGGTCTTGCTTCTGTTCTTTGTACTGCAGAAGTATTTTATCCAGGGTATAACCATGAGCGGAATCAAAGGATAGGAGGCCGTTATGAAGAAAACAGTCAAAACGGAATTTAGCGAATATAAAAACTCGAGGATGAGAAGGGCTGAAGCAAAAAATGGTATTTTGTTTGTGCTTCCCTGGATTATAGGATTTTTAGGATTCACTCTGTACCCGATATTAAGCTCTTTATATTACTCTTTTTGTGACTATAGCGTTATTAAAGAGCCGGTATTTACGGGAGTAAAAAACTATGTCACCCTTTTTCATGACCAGACGTTTATTAAAGCATGTAAGAATACAGCGTACATGATGTTAATCGGGGTGCCGGTGACCACTTTTTTTGCTGTTGCAGTATCTGTAATTCTTAATAGCAAAAAATTAAGACATACTGGCTGGATGAGAGTTGTGTTCTTTATTCCAACGCTTGTACCTACCGTAGTGGCTTGTCTGCTTTGGATTTGGGTTATGCAGCCAGAAACTGGAGTTGTCAATACCCTATTAGGATATATCGGTGTTAAAGGTCCCGGTTGGCTTGCAAGTCCTACATGGGCAAAGCCTGCATTTATCATGATGATGATATGGACCTGTGGAAATGCTATCATAATTTATTTGGCAGGTTTGCAGGATATTTCAGAATCATTGTATGAAGCGGCTGAAATCGATGGGGCAAGTTTCTTTAGGGAGACTATTTCCATTACGCTACCCTTGCTGAAGCCTACCATTTTATATAACATGGTTACTTTGGTGATTGGCGTCTTTCAGTGGTTTGCAGAGCCATACATTATGACACAGGGCGGACCCAATAATGCAACAATGTTTTATTCGCTTTATCTGTACCAGAATGCATTCACCTATTTTAAAATGGGATATGCGTCTGCACAGGCATGGATTATGCTGGTTGTAGCATTTGCGATTATTCTTATATTATTTAAGTTCTTAAAATTTGGAGAGTCAAATAATTCATAAATCAGACTGTGAAAGGTGAGTTGGGAGACATATGAAGATTGGTATTATGGGCTGCGGAGTGATCAGTAAACAGTATATTCAGGACATTCAGAGATTATACCGGGAACTGGAAATCTGTATGGTTGCAGATGTTCGCTCAGATGTAGCAGAAAGGACTGCCCAACAGTATAATATTCTACGGTGGGGAACTCCTGATGAATTGTTGAACGATACAGAGACGGAGCTTATTATAAATCTGACACCGCCCAAGATGCATACAGAAGTAAATCGTAAAATACTGTTGGCAGGTAAACATGTATATTGTGAGAAACCGTTTGCTTTGACATTGGAAGAAGCACAGGAAATACAAGAACTGGCAAGAAAACAAGGTTTGGCAGTGGGATGCGCACCGGATACCTTTTTGGGTAGTTCACTCAGTACTTGCAAGAAATTAATCAATGATGGGTGGATTGGGAAACCCTTATATGTAAATGCCAATATGATGAGTGCAGGAGTGGAAACATGGCATCCAAGACCTGAAGCATTTTATGAAGAAGGTGGAGGACCCTTATATGATATGGCACCATACTATTTATCTGCGTTAGTAAAACTTTTTGGATCTGTCAGGAAAGTGTACGCAAATGCGAAGAAAGGATTTGCTGAAAGAACAGTGTATACCAGTGAACGGTTTGGTTGCAAAATTCCGGTAGAGACACCTACTCATTTCGCAGTGATTATTGATTTAAAAAATGGTATGCTTGCTAATATGAACTTTAGTTTTGATATTTCCAAAAGTACCATGCCACACATGGAGATATATGGGACAGATGGAACCTTAGAAGCACCGGATCCTAATATGACCGGAGGAGTCCCGAAGATATATCGAAGGGAACAAATGCTTGCAGAATGCTTTGGCGGGCAGGATCAAAATGACGGAGGCTTCTGCACACTTCCCGAGTTATATCAAGATGTGGGCAATTTCGTACGAGGAGCAGGTGTGGTAGACCTTGTTCATAAATTAGATAATAATGAGAAAGAGAATGCACAGCTGGCAGTTCATGTTGTGGATATTATTACAAGCATTATTAAATCTGCAGAAACAGGAATGCCTCAAGCGTTAGAGACGGAATATGAAGAAAGGCAATGAGTTATGAGATTGGGAATCTCCACAGCATTGAAACATACAACACCTAAAGAATGGGCAGAAAAGATGGAACGGTTGGGATGCAAAGCTGTCGTTTTTCCTGTTGACTGTACTGCATCAGATCTATTAGTTGCAGATTACATGAATGAAGCAAAAAACCATGATCTGTTGATCGCAGAGGTGGGAATCTGGAAAAATGTTTTTGCTGTCAATCCAAAAGAAAGAGAAGAAGCTCGGGAATATGCACGAAGGCAGCTAAGGCTTGCAGATGAAATCGGTGCGGTCTGCTGTGTCAACGTTGCTGGAACCTTTGGCGGACCGATTTGGGATGGAGGATATCCTGAAAACTTTTCTACGGAAGCATGGAGTGAACTGGTCAGTTATACAAAAAAACTGATTGATGAGGTACGACCTCATCGGGTCAAATATAGTATTGAACCCATGCCATGGATGTATCCAACCGGACCGGATGAGTATTTAAGATTAGAGAAGGATATAAATAGAGAAGAATTTGGGATTCATTTTGATTTTGTCAATATGATTAATTCCCCACAGCGATATTTTCACATCAATGAATTTATGCAAGAGTGTTTTGACAAGATTGGGGATCGAATATTGAGTTGTCACCTAAAGGATATAAGACTTAAAAGAGAATTGACTTTTCAATTGGAAGAAACTAACTGTGGAAATGGCATATTGGATATTGAACAATTAATTCAACATCTTCAGGACTATAATCACGATATGCCAGTAATTATTGAACATTTAGACACAGACGAAGAGTACTTAAAAAGTCTAACCTATGTGAAGAAACGTCTACAAAATGCAAATGTAATGCTTTAGGAGGATAAGAATGAAGATTGTGATTGTCGGAGCTGGGAGAGGTCTGGGACATGTATTAGCGCAAATGTTGGCGGAAAAAGGTCATACTGTTGTCGCAGGGCTTAGAAGATTGGATGACACTGTCTCTGAAAGAGAGAATCTAATTTATCTGCAGATGGATGCTACAGATGAAGGACAGATACGGGATGCAGTACAATGGACAAAGCATCATGTGGGGGAGATAGATGCGGTTGTATATGTAGCAGGTATTTTACTTCAATCTGATCGCACAGAGACTCTACTGACAGAAAGCTTAGATGATATTCGGAAACAGATAGAAGTAAATGCGCTTGGATTGATTACGGTATTTAGAGATTTCTTACCTGTTATCAAAAAGTCAGGATTGTTTATTGGGGTAACATCAGAAGGAGGCAGCTTTGCGAATGAAGGTAGCTTGTTCCCGGCATATGGGATTTCTAAGACAACTGCCAATAAAATCATTCAGACATTACGGGTGACAGTTGGTGAAAGCATAAATGTATATGCCGTGCACCCTGGGAGAATGAATACAGATATGGGAAGAACTACAGCACAGATAGAACCTGAAGAAGCTGCTATCGGATTTTGTAATATTCTTGAAGGAACAACTCATATAGAAAAGGATCAATGGTTTATTGATTATCGTGGTAATGCAATGCCTTTATAAATGGATGACAATATACGAGGAGGAAAGAATATGTCAATTGGAACAAAAAAGCTTGTACACATCGCATTTGTGGTGAGAGATCTTGACAAGGTAGTAGATGCTTGGACAAAAATACTAGGTATTGAAAGACCAAGAATATGGAATATACCGGGACCTGATGTTGCTCCGGTATTAACGAATGGACATCCGGAGATTTATACAAATTGCAGAATTAGTGTAATTCAATTGGAAAATGTTACTTTGGAGCTTACTCAGCCAGGAGATGAACCCAGCCCATGGAAGACATTCTTGGAAAAGCATGGGGAGGGAATGATGCATATGGCATTTCTGACTCCGGATGAGGAAGAGGCGTTCCGCACAATCAGGGAAGCATGCGGAACGGATGGATATTATCATATAGGTTATTATCCCGATCAAAGTTATTCATTTGTTGACACTTTTGACAGCTTAAAAACGGAGCTGAATATTAAGGTGGACAGAGACAACAGTGAAGTAATGAATAAAATTCGGGCCCAAATAACAAAAAACAATTAAGGAGGATAAG
The DNA here is from genome assembly GCA_945949875.1 of uncultured bacterium. Classification (GTDB taxonomy): domain Bacteria; phylum Bacillota; class Clostridia; order Lachnospirales; family Lachnospiraceae; genus 1XD8-76. The sequence goes on along the minus strand of CAMFGH010000045.1, from coordinate 861 downwards.
CTAGAAATGGATGTTAAGAAAATTGTCAGTCAGTCCAAATTTGCACAAGTAGGATTTGTGGTAAACGATATTGAGAAAGCAAAAAAGCAGTTTGCTTTGTTGTTTGGATGTGAAATACCCCCTACGTGTGATTGCGGCACATTTGATGTGACACAGACACAGGTTTATGGGAAACCGGCACCGGATGCGGCATGCGTCATGGCATTTTTTGATATGACCCCTGGTGTTCAGCTGGAATTGATTCAGCCCAATGAAGAGCCTTCTGTATGGAGGGATTACCTTAATACCTATGGAGAAGGAATCCATCACATTGCATTCCAGGTGGATGATGCAGACGAAGTAGCTAAACGTTTGCAGGAGGAGATGGGTGCTACCTTTGAGCAGGAGGGCAATTACGGTGATGGAAGCGGAAAATATATTTATTTACTCTGCGAAGAAACGTTAAAATGTAGATTGGAATTATTACAGAGTTTTAATAAGTAATCAATTAGTTTGTTTTGTCCCTATTAATGAGTGTTTGTTAAGTATTGTTGCGTATGTGAGATCTTGTGCAGTGTCATTTCTGCACAAGATTTTGCTTTTTAAGGAGTGAGTTTGTAAAATAAGAATTATTCACGGTTTATATTGTAGTATAGTAAAGTGACAGTGAAAATCGCAAAGCCGTGCCAGTATTGTGCAAAAGAGTGCCAATATTACATGGCTACATTTACTTTTGGTTGAGGCTATGTTATTGTTAGCGTAATGAAGAAAAAAGTTGCTGGTTATCGCACAATCCTCTTTGACAGTCATTTGGCACACTGCAGGGACCTGCGACCGGCAGTGGTTTCTATGATCGCTTCTGCAGGTGTGCTGATACTTGTC
>CAMFGH010000044.1 GCA_945949875.1 uncultured bacterium | reverse complement strand
ACGACCTGCACCCTTTCCAGGGGTGTCCCTTCGGCCAGCTTGGGTACTTCTCCAAGTTTGCTGAATCTTTTACAGCGATATGGACATCAACGATACTGCTGCTGATGACTTTTCCGTTTGCCACATAAACAAGTGGCGTGTTGGAGAGATATCTCCAGCGGAGAGGATGGGATTCGAACCCATGCGCCCTTTCGGACAAACGGTTTTCAAGACCGCCTCGTTATGACCACTTCGATACCTCTCCAAGCGTTGCGCGTTGAATCAGCGCAAGAAATATATTAGCAAAGAACATTTTAAGTGTCAACATTTTTTCTGAATTTTTTGACACTATTTTTCTTACTATTTTTCTGACCTATTATTCTATTCCAAATTTTGCATTCTATTCTTTTGAATATTCTCTGCCATAGGAATATCCTCCGGTGTTGTAATCTTTATATTCTCGTAAGATCCCTCCACCATTTTCACTTTCTGATCAGTAAAGGTCTCAATCACCATGGCATCATCTGTGATCTTCATTCCCTGTTCCAGAAGCTCCTGCTCTTTCTCCAAAAGCATCCGGTACGCTCCATGAATCAGAGGATATGCAAAAACCTGGGGAGTCTGCATCATCCAGACCAGATCCCGCCTGGGTGTTAACGTTGCAAAGCCTTCTTCATCTACTATTTTAATGGTATCCTTCACCGGCATTGCTGCCACACATGCCTGATACTTTTTTACTGCTTCTAATGTTCTTTCCAGTATGGCCTCAGAAAGAAAGGGTCTTGCGCCATCATGAATGAAACAATAGTCACAGGTATCGATTGCATTTAAACCATATGCGACGGAATGATATCTTTCTTTCCCGCCGGGTACGATCTTTTTTACTTTATCAAAGCCATAGCGTTCCACAAATTCTTTTTTCAGAAAGGCTTCTTCTCCCGGCGAAGATACCAGAATGATTTCATCGATAAAACTGTCCTGCAGAACTTTCAAGGGATAATAAAGGACCGGCTTTCCCTGAATCAGTATATATTGTTTCTTCACATCGCTCTGCATTCTCTTCCCCTGGCCTGCTGCCAACAGGATTGCAATTGTTTTCATACGATTTATCTTTCTCCCAGTTTCAAATTCGGAACAGCGTTCAGATCATATCCGTGTCGAATACCTTTTATATATTCATAGTAGCCCGCCACTCCAATCATCGCTGCATTGTCCGTACAGAAAATTGGCGAAGGATGGTAAAATTCCACCTTCTGTTTTTTGCAGGCTTCTTCAAATGCCTTGCGAAGGGAAGAATTGGATGCCACACCGCCTGCTATTGCAAATTTTTGAAATCCATGTTCTTTCACAGCCTGCATGGAATGCTCCACAAGGACATCCACCACTGCTTTTTGGAAGGATGCAGCTACATCTGCCTGGTTAAAGGGTTCGCCTTTCATCTGACAGCTGTTTAAGTAATTCAGTACTGCTGATTTTAATCCGCTGAAGCTAAAATCATAAGCCGCATCATCCACCTTGGCACGCGGAAAATGGATGGCGTCCGGATTGCCTTCTTTGGATACCTTGTCAATTTTAGGTCCACCCGGATAGCCCAGCCCGATGGCACGGGCCACTTTATCAAAAGCCTCCCCTGCCGCATCGTCTCTGGTTCGTCCCAGGATTTCATATTCCCCATAATCTTTTACACGAACCAGATGGGAATGTCCACCGGATACGACCAGGCATCCGAAAGGAGGTTCCAATTCTTTATTTTCAATAAAGTTTGCACTGATGTGTCCTTCAATATGATGTACTCCGATCAGTGGTATCCCACTGGCAAAGCTGATTGCTTTTGCAGCGGAAACGCCCACCAGCAAAGCGCCAACCAGTCCCGGGCCATAAGTTACTGCAATGGCAGTGATCTCTTCCAATTTCATTCCGGCTTCCTCAAGGGCCGCCTGAATGACCTGATTTATTTTTTCTATATGTTTTCTGGAGGCAATTTCCGGAACAACTCCACCATACAATGTGTGAAGATCGATTTGTGAATAGATCACATTAGAAAGTACCTCCCTGCCATTTTTCACAACAGCAGCTGCTGTCTCATCACAAGAGCTTTCTATGGCCAGAATGTAGACATCTTTCTTTTCGTTATTCAATTGTTCATCTTTTAATTGTTTCTCTTTCAATTGCTCTTCTTTCAATTGTTCTTCCCTTAACACTGCATTATCCAACTACTTATCCTGCCTTTTATGCCTTAGTCGTCCTCGTCATCGTCTTCTATCAATTCCCAGCCCAGGATTTTCCAATGCCCCTGGTCATCCTTTCGAAGCACGTATATTTCTTTTACAACAGAAAGTGATGTTTTTTCCCGCAAGGTATAGGCACAGCGGATATTGGCACATTCCCGTCCTTCATAGGTATAATAATCTACATCCGTACTGGACGCAGGCGCCGCACTGGAAATAACAATATCCTTTTCTTTATAGGACTCTATCTCTGCTTTCAGACTGGCAAGAAAGCTGTCCCAGTCCTGTTTGGCAATCAGTTCCTCATCATACATCTGCCATGCCTTACCTGCCAGCTGCTCGAATTCTTCTTCGCTATATTCTTCATTATAATAGCACTGCATGATCTCATTATAAAATTTAACCACTTCACGGGGCGTGGCAGGATATGAACTTTCCAGTTTCACCAAAAGTACATTCTGTACCGCTGATACCGTCTCCGGGACCTGCGTACCACGCACTTTGTTTACCATATGATGATAAAGTAGCATCACTGTCACTGCCATGATGAGCAGCACTAACGCAGTTCTTGCTGTCTTAGTCCCTTTTTTCATAGGGCCTGCTTCTCCTTTTACTCTTCTTCAAAACGCAGTTCCACGCTTTTCCCATCTTTTCCGGCATATGCTCTGGGAAAGATTTTCTTTACATCATCCATATAAGGATCCGGCTTGGGTAAAGAAGGGCTGTAATGGGTCAGCCACATTTCTCCCACATTTGCCTGTTTTGCCAGTTCTGCAGCTTCCTGAAAGGTCATGTGTTTATGCTCCACTGCCTTTTGCTGTTTGTCCGGCTCCCCATACATACCCTCGCATATAAATAAATCAGAATCTTTGGCATTTTCCACAATACTTTTTGTGGGTCTTGTATCGGTACAATAGGTAAGCTTTATTCCTTTACGGGCTTCCCCAAGAACCATCTCCGGTGTAAAGGTGCCCTGCTCTGTTTCTATGGTCTCGCCTTTCTGAAGTCTGCTCCAGTATCTTCTGTCAATATGAAGCGCTTCTGCTTTTTCCACCTGAAATCTACCCACACGGTCTAAAGTAAGTGTGTACCCATAACATATCACATTATGATTTACCCGAAATGCCTTAAAACGTAATCCGTCCAGTTCGAATTCCTGATCCGGTTCTGTGATCTCAATAAATTTTATCTCAAAGGGCAGTTCCGGTGCAATGGTCTTTAATGCTGCGACCACCCTGGTCAATCCTTTCGGTCCCACCAAAGTAAGTGGTTCTTTCCTTTCTGCATTTCCCATTGTCAAAAGCATTCCCGGCAGTCCGCTGATATGATCCGCATGAAAATGAGTAAAACAGATCATATCAATGGGGTTGGCACTCCAGCCCTTTTCTTTCATGGCTATCTGAGTTCCCTCGCCACAGTCAATCAAAATACTATGTCCATTATATCGAACCATCAAAGATGTAAGCCACCTATATGGGAGCGGCATCATACCACCGGTCCCTAATAAGCACACATCAATCATATCATTCTCCTTCCAATTCCCATCTGAAAACCGTTCTGCTCATCTCTTACCTAAGCCACATAATCAGTGCATCCTCAACCGGTTTTTCATAAAATCTTTTTCGGATTCCTTCTGTAACAAAACCATATTTCTCATATAGTTTTATGGCCGCTTCATTGGAGCTTCGAACCTCCAACGTAAATGCATAAATTCCCTGCCTGCGTCCTTCTTCCAATAGCCGCCCCAAAAGCTTTTCTGCAATTCCCTGTCTTCGGAATTCCTGTTTCACAGCCACATTACTGATATCCGCTTCCCCCAGGATATTCTGCAGGCCGCACATTCCCACCAGGACTTTGCCATCCGGGGTATCTTCCTCTGCCAATAGATACAGCGTATCTTTATTCGCCAGGGTGGTTTCATATATCTTCTGTGACCATGGCATGGAAAAGCATTCCTTTTCCAATGCTGCAGCGGCAGCCGCATCTTCTACTGTCATTTCCCGTATGATCAATCTGCTTCCTCCGGCTATTCTTTTGCACTATTTTCCCGTTCCGTTTTTTGCTATTCCTTCTGTTCCGGCTGTTCCTTCTGTTCCAGTCGTTCCCGTTCTGCCTGTGACAATCTCAGATACTCCGGTGCATGCTCTGCTGCGCTTTCTACTTTCCCCAGTTCATACATCCGTGCACCCAGGCTGGCTACCGTTGCTGCTCTCTGCCTGTTCATGTGGGCCGGTGCAAAAGAAAATGGTACGGTCAGCTTTTCTCTGATCGCATCCTGAAAAACCGGAACACCATCCCCCAAAAAGATGACTTCTTTTCCCAGTTTATTGCATCTGTCCAGTATGTCATCCATGTAAACTGCGCATTGCTCACATATGACAATCATGTCATATATGCCTTTTTCTTCATTTCTGACAAAGGTGTACAATCCGGTATAGGTCTGGCTGCGTCTGGCATCCATAATGGGACATACTACTTTATCCGTTCCATACAGATTATATGCAAGTCCATCCACCGTAGGAACAGGAATGATCGGCTTGTCCAGTGCAAAGCCAAGTCCTTTTGCTGTGGCGGAGCCGATTCGTAGTCCGGTAAAGGAACCGGGACCTGCTGCGACAGCAATAGCATCAATGGTTGTCATATCCAGATCTATTTTCTCTCTCACATCCTCCAGCATAGGCAGCAAGGTTTGTGAATGTGTCTTTTTATAATTCATGGAAAATTCAGCCAGAATCAGTTCATCTTCCCAAAGGGCAACGGATGCCACCATTCCTGAGCTGTCAATTGCAAGTATTCTCATAGAGCACTTCCTTCCCCGATCTCTTCTATCGTTATCCTACGATAATCAAAGCCCTTTTCCAGATCCTTTTCAATGGTCACCTGAAAATAATGTTCCGGCAAAATCTCTTCGATAAGATTAGCCCACTCAATCATACAAAGTCCATCTCCGTAGAAATAGTCTTCATACCCGATTTCATCCATTTCTTCCACGTCACCGATCCTGTATACGTCAAAATGATAGAATGGCATTCTTCCTTCTTCGTAAATCTGAATAATGGTGAACGTTGGACTGCTGATGGGTTCTTCGATCTGCAATCCCCGGGCAACCCCCTGGGTAAATACGGTTTTGCCAACTCCCAGGTCTCCGATCAGGGTATATACCTGTCCCGGTTTTGCATTTTCGCCTATCTTTTTTCCTATTAAAAATGTATCTTTTGCATCAAAGCTTTCATATATCATATAGCGCCTCTGATTTTTACTTTTTCAGGTCCCACATGGGTGGAAATCATTTCGATCAGATAACTGGTTTTCTCTCCTAAAACCCTTCTGGGGAAAATGAATGCATTGACCCTGGAGGTGTATAATACAATACTCTTTCTGGTAGAAATCGCTTTTGTGATAACATTCCATTCAATCTTCTGCGACTCCTCACCTTTGGAGATTTCAATTCCCTCATCATCCATTTTATAATGAATCGGATCTTTGAAGGCAGGGGAAGCTGCCTGAGCAGCTGATTTAATATTTAAGATCCAGGGAAAATACCCAATGATAAATACACCCATAATTCCAAGGATCACTGTTCCCGTCTGAAAGGCCGCTGCAATCATAAAAAAACCAACGATCGTACCAAACAGTCCGCTGGGTGATGTGTAGATATGGTGTAACTGATAATCATATATATCCTTTTTTAAAATCTGAACATCGAATTCTAATTCCATCTAAATCATCCTCTTTGTATAAGGAAATAAAAGCACCTACCTGGTAGGTGCTTTTCCACTACTTCTTATATTATACTGAAAATCCATTAAAGTGCAAGAGTGTAACCGGTCACCCTTTCTATCATCATGGACGAGTTTTTGTATCTTTCAGCACCGGACTGATTTTTTTATAGACCAATAAGGTAATGATAGAAACCAGTGTGCCCTTCAACAGATTAAGGGGTGCTACTGCACATATTACAAAGGAAGAAACATTGGTAATGGCCGGATTGATGGCGGTACCCATTCCAATGATGGCATCCAGTGGCATTCCAAAAAGCTGTGCAAACTTCGGAAGCAGATAAACCGCATTGAAAGAAGTTCCAATAATGGTCATAACCAAGGTCCCTGCCACACAACCCAGTACTGCATTTTTCTTGGTTTTCTTCCAAAGATAAATCACTGCTGCCGGCAGAAGGAAGCTGCATCCCACTGCAAAGTTAGCAAGTTCCCCCACAAATGCTGTAGAGGTTCCTTTCATTACAAGCTTGAGGACAATCTTACAAAGTTCAATCATCACGCCTGCCACAGGGCCATAAGCAAAAGTACCAATCAAAGCCGGCAGCTCAGAAAAGTCAATTTTGTAAAAACCCGGTGCAAAAGGAACCGGTATTTCAAACAACATAAGAATCGCTGCGATAGCGGAACACATACCGATCACTGCGATTTTTTTTGTTGTCAAAATCCGCTGGGTATCGCCGGTTTTCTTCTTTTCCAGTTTCTCTGCTATGTAAGCCACCAAAAAAATAGCTACGATAACAGCCAGAAATTCCAGCAGGAAAATCACATTTTCAGTTACACTTTTCATTAAACCGTTCATTTAAAGAACCTCCTAAAAATAAAATTGTTAGGATATTCCAGGTGCTTTATTACCACTATTTTCCGGAATCGTTCCGGAGTCATTCCCGAGTTGTTCCGGAACGCTTCCAGAATCGCTAATCCATCGACAATCATGGCATAAAAAAGCCCCGCGAAAACTCACGGGGCTAAGCTGCTTTTCCAAAAATTGTCATTCCCTCTGCTAATACAAAGTGAATAACCATCTTTTGTATGATTACAGTTCTTCTTTCATCCAGACTTTACTGTCGGTTTTGGGATCTCACCAAATCAGCCATTTGCATGGGTCGTGGACTTGTATGCCGTTTGCATCATTACCACCGGTAGGGAATCACACCCAACCCCGAAGAATATCCATATGTCGTTTGTCATTATATACTAAGATGAAGGGATATACAAGTAGCAATTGAAACTTATAGTAATCACAGTTGAAACTTATAGTGGTCACTGAATCTTCATGGTAAGTGCAATTCGTTTCTTTGCCACATCCACGGAAAGTACCTGTACCTCTACGATATCTCCCACACTTACCACTTCCAGCGGATGCTTTATATATTTCTCTGTCATCTGTGAGATATGCACCAGGCCATCCTGATGTACCCCGATATCTACAAAGGCACCAAAGTCAATTACATTACGCACTGTACCTTTCAAAATCATGCCCGGCTTTAAATCCTCCATATTCAGGACATCACTTCGAAGGATAGGTGCCGGCATGTCCTCACGAGGATCTCTGGCCGGTTTTTCCAATTCTTTTACAATATCATCCAGTGTCAGCTCACCGATGCCCAGCTCTTCTGCCAGTTTCTTTTTATCCTTAATCTTTTTTGCCAGAATACCGGTCTTTCCTTTCCCGGACGCTGCCTGTTTTTGCAGTTCCCGCACATCATCCATGGTCAGTCCCAGTTTTTCCATCAGTTTTTTCGTTGCTTCATAGGATTCCGGATGTACACTGGTAGCATCCAATGGATTTTCCCCATCGGAAATACGCATGAATCCGGCACACTGTTCAAAGGCCTTTGGCCCCAGTTTAGGTACCTTCAGCAAATCCTGCCTGGTTATAAATCTGCCATTGGCTTCCCGATATGCTACGATATTTTTTGCCAGCACTTTGGAAATACCGGATATGTATTCTAATAAGGAAGCAGATGCGGTATTTAAGTCTACACCCACTTTATTTACCGAATCTTCCACCACACCTGTCAAAGCTTCACTTAACTTCTTCTGGTTCATATCATGTTGATACTGTCCCACTCCAATGGACTTCGGATCGATTTTGACCAGTTCAGACAATGGGTCCTGTAGTCTTCTGGCAATAGACGCAGCGCTTCTCTGGCCTACATCAAACTGTGGAAATTCTTCTGTAGCCAGCTTACTTGCAGAATATACCGATGCCCCAGCTTCATTTACGATCACATACTGAACCGGAGTTTTAATTTCTTTCAATAAGGAAACGATAACCTGTTCCGATTCTCTGGATGCAGTTCCGTTTCCTACGGAAATCAAGGAAATGTGATATTTCTCAATCAACCTTTTCAGTTCTTTTTTGGCTTCTTCCACTTTATTCTGTGGAGCGGTTGGATAAATTACTTTGGTATCCAGCACTTTACCTGTTTCATCTACCACTGCAAGCTTACACCCGGTACGGAAAGCCGGGTCCCATCCCAGAACCACTTTCCCAGCAATGGGAGGTGCCATAAGCAGCTGCTCCAGATTCTTCCCGAAAACAGAGATGGCACCGTCTTCGGCCCGCTCGGTCAACTCGTTACGGATTTCCCGTTCGATTGCCGGCTGGATCAGTCTGTGGTAACTGTCATCTGCCACTTCCTTTAAGATCGGCGTGGTATACTTATTCTCTTTCACAATGGTCTGCTTTTCCAGATATGCAATAATCTGTTCTTCCGGTGCATTGACCTTAACAGTCAGCAACTTTTCCTTTTCGCCGCGGTTCAGAGCAAGCACTCTGTGACCGGCAACTTTTTTAAGCGGTTCCTGATAAGCATAATACATTTCATATACAGACTGGGCTTTTTCGTCCTTTGCCTCACTGGAAATAGAGCCTTCCCGCATGGTCAGTTCACGGATATGGGTTCTATAATCTGCCTCATCCGAAACAGACTCTGCAAGAATATCTTTTGCTCCCTGTATGGCCTCTTCTACACTGGCCACTCCTTTTTCTTCATCCACATATTTTTCAGCTTCCTGTTCAATGGGCGCTGCTGCATTTTGCAGTTTGATATAAAGTGCCAGTCCTTCCAGACCTTTTTCTTTTGCCACACTGGCTCTTGTTTTACGTTTCGGACGATACGGGCGGTATAAATCATCCACTGCCACCTGTGTCTCAGCAGCCAGAATCTTCTCACGCAGTTCATCGGTCAGCATTCCCTGTTCTTCGATACTTCCAAGAACCTGCTGTTTCTTTTCTTCCAAAGATCTCAGATACTGCAGTCTTTCATAGAGATTTCGAAGCACCTCATCATTTAAGGAACCCGTCACTTCCTTTCGATAACGGGAAATAAACGGGATGGTATTTCCTTCATCAATCAGTTTCACAGCAGCTTCTACCTGCCACTTCTGTACCTGTAATTCTTTTGCAATCTTCAATATGATATCCATATCTTTTTCTCTTCTCCCTTTATTTGCTCATGGTCTGCTCTGCATAAGACATTTACAATTATAGATTGTAAAACAGGTCTTCATAACCATGCATTGTCATTATACGTGAAAAATGCTAAAATAGCAAAAGTTCAATACTATTTTATACGTTTTATAAGACTATTTTTAAGAGGAAATCACCATGTATCAGCATATGTCATCCAAACAATTAAAAAAATCCGCCCGTGCACGTCTGTCTGCCAATCAGGGAATCTGTGTGGGGGCAACCGCAAGCTATCTGGGTATCATTGCTGCTGTGTATGTGATGACCGCTCTCACTATCGGTGTTTCTTCTTCTGTCACCATTATCATTCAGTCCCTGTGCGGGCTCTTGATCAGTGTCCTTTCCGGTATTCTCTCTGCCGGTTATCAATATATGTTCCTGAAACTTTATTGTGGCAGAAAGATTCAGGTATCCAATCTGTTTTATGGTTTCCAGTACAAATCCGGGATTTTCTTTGTAATCTCCCTGATTCTGGCACTGCTAAGTACCTTCATAAACCTGCCCTCCGACTATTTTACCAATGCCTATATGCTGGAGATGTCCTATATGGATCTGACCTATTTGGGAATTTTCTCCACCATTGCATTATGCCTGACCACGTATATCAAACTGGCATACTCTCAGGCATATTATCTGGCACTGGATTATCCGGAAGAATCTGCCTTATCTCTCATGCGCATGAGCAGGCATTTTATGAAAGGGCATAAAGGTCGTCTTTTCTATATTTATGCAAGCTTTATCCCTCTGCTTCTGCTGTGCATCCTCAGTCTGGGGATTGGATTTTTATGGGTACTTCCCTATATGCAGGCTGTCCTGACGGAATTCTACTTAGATATAGCTACCCATAAATCATAACTATTGGTTGAATACTATTACGCACGATGATTTGTGCCATCCCGACATGGTTTCCATTCATAAAGGAAAAGAAAGCTGCAGGATAAGAAATCACTTATCATACAGCTTTTTTGATTCATTCTATTTTTAATTGTGCCAGATGAATTTTTAACTTTCAGCCGGTCTGTTAATCCACTTCAAATACGCATTAATAAAGGGATCAATTGCGCCATCCATAACAGCATCCACATTTCCGGTTTCTTCTTCCGTTCGAAGGTCCTTTACCATTTTATATGGCTGCATGACATAGGAACGAATCTGGTTTCCCCAGCCGATATCTTTAACATCTCCTCGAATGTCGGAAAGTTTTTCTGCATTTTCTTCCTGCTTTAACATATACAGCTTTGCTTTCAGCATCTGCATTGCCTTATCTTTGTTCATATGCTGGCTTCGCTCATTCTGGCAGGTCACCACAATTCCGGTTGGGAAATGTGTGATTCGAATAGCCGAAGATGTTTTATTGATGTGCTGTCCACCGGCGCCGCTGCTTCGATAGGTATCAATACGGATATCTTCATCCCGCACTTCCACATCCAGATCCTCTTCTATATCCGGCATAACATCCAATGACACAAAGGAAGTCTGACGTTTTCCCTGGGCATTAAAGGGCGAGATACGAACCAGTCTGTGTACTCCTTTTTCCGATTTCAGATAGCCGTAAGCATTCTCACCGTTCACCTGGAATGTAACCGACTTAATACCGGCCTCATCTCCATCCAGATAATCGATCACATCAATGGTAAATCCTTTTCGCTCTGCCCATCTGGTATACATACGGTACAGCATACTGCACCAGTCGCAGCTTTCTGTTCCGCCTGCACCTGCATTCAGTTTCAGAATAGCGTTATTTTTATCATATTCTCCGGACAGCAGCGTACTGATTCTGATATTTTCAAAGGTTTCGATGAATTCATCCAACTCAGCCCGGATCTCAGGGATCATTTCCGGATCATTTTCCTCGTATCCCATTTCGATCAGTGTAAGGATATCTTCATATTGCTGGGATAGCCCATTCATGGTGTCCACAATATCCTTCATATTTTTGGATTCTTTCATTTTTTTATTGGAAACTTCAGGATCGTCCCAAAAGTCAGGAGCCTGCATTTCCATTTCTAATTCTTCGATTCGCTTTTCCTTATTTGCTAAGTCAAAGTGAATCCCTCACTTCCGCTAAAGGTGTTTCATATGCCTGAATTTCCATTTTCATGTTATCCAGTTCAACCATTAACGTCACCTTCTTTCTATTTTTTACTATTTTCTATACTTTTACTTCTTATTCTTACTTCAGCTTTTTCTGTACTGTTTTAGCACTTTCTGATTCCACTTTCTGTCACAACACTGTTTCGATACTTTCCGATACTACTTTCTTCCACAGCACTGTTTGTACTTCTTTCCGCTGCCGCATGGACATGGATCATTTGGATATACCTTAGCTTCTGCACGTTTTACCGGTGCTTTTGCAAGAGAATCATCCTTATTCGTACCCGTTACTTTAGCCACCTGTTCACGCTCTACTTTCTGTTCTACCTTTACATGAGACAGGAGACGCACGGTATCTTCTTTGATGTTCTGTGTCATTTCATCAAACATTTCATAGCCGGCCAGCTTGTATTCAACCAGTGGATCTCTCTGACCATATGCCTGCAGGCCGACACCCTGACGAAGCTGATCCATATCATCAATATGAGCCATCCATTTACGGTCAATTACTTTCAGAAGAATCACACGCTCCAGTTCACGAATCTGTTCCGGATTCGGGAACTCTGCTTCTTTTGCTTCATATAATTTAACAGCTTCTTCTTTTACCTGCTGCTTCAAGTTAGCCTTAGTAGCTTTTGTCACTCTCTCAGGAGAAAATGGCTCTAATGGAATGATTGGTAACAATAAGGAATTCAATTCACCGAAATCCCATTTTTCCATATCATCATCATCGCTGATTGCCATATCCACACAGTTCTCGGCGATATCCGTGTACATCTTATAAATCACATCACGCATGCTTTCGCCATTTAATACGCGAAGTCTCTCTTCGTATATGATCTCTCTCTGCTCATTCATAACCTGGTCATATTCCAACAGGTTCTTTCTGATACCAAAGTTATTGCTTTCAATCTTCTTCTGTGCAGATTCGATTGCTTTGGTCAAAGATCCATGCTGAATCTCCTGTCCTTCCGGAATACCAAGTGCATTAAACATGGCGATCATTCGATCAGAACCGAACAATCTCATCAGATCATCTTCCAGTGATATATAGAATTTGGATTCACCCGGATCTCCCTGTCGTCCGGAACGACCACGGAGCTGATTATCAATACGTCTGGACTCATGACGTTCTGTACCGATGATCATCAGACCGCCTGCTTCTTTTGAAATATCATCCAGTTTAATATCCGTACCACGACCAGCCATGTTGGTAGCGATGGTAACTGCCCCATGAATACCTGCATCTGCAACAATTTCTGCTTCCTGCTCATGGAATTTCGCATTCAATACGTTGTGCTGGATGCCGCGTTTCTTTAACATGCCGCTGAGCTCTTCCGAAGCTTCAATGGTGATGGTACCAACCAGAACCGGCTGTCCTTTTGCATGTGCTTCTTCTACTGCATCGCAGATAGCGTTTAATTTTTCCCTTTTGGTTTTATATACTGCATCCTGATGATCGATTCTGGCTACCGGTTTATTGGTAGGGATTTCGATAACATCCATTCCGTAAATATCACGGAATTCTTTTTCTTCTGTTAAAGCAGTACCGGTCATACCGGATTTTTTCCCAAATTTATTAAAGAAGTTCTGGAAGGTAATGGTTGCAAGAGTTTTGCTCTCCCGTTTTACTTTCACATGTTCTTTTGCTTCAATAGCCTGATGCAGACCGTCGGAATAACGTCTACCCGGCATAATACGTCCCGTAAATTCATCAACGATCAGTACCTGGTCATCTTTTACCACATAATCCTTGTCGCGGAACATCAGATTGTTGGCACGAAGAGCCAGATCGATATTGTGCTGGATTTCCAGATTCTCCGGATCTGCCAGGTTGTCAATGGTAAAGAATCTTTCTACCTTTTTTACACCGGCTTCTGTAAGAACAACCACTTTATCTTTTTCATTTACAATAAAGTCACCGGTCTCTTCCCTGACAACACCCATGATAGCATCCATCTTTGTAAGCTCTTCCATATCTTCACCACGTTTCATCTGGCGGGCAAGAATATCGCAGGCTTCATACAGTTTTGTGGATTTACCACTCTGACCGGAAATGATAAGCGGAGTTCTCGCTTCATCGATAAGAACAGAGTCTACCTCATCGATGATGGCATAATGCAGGTCACGAAGTACCAGTTGCTCTTTATAAATAACCATGTTATCACGAAGATAATCAAAACCCAGTTCGTTATTGGTTACATAGGTAATATCACAATTATAAGCGGCACGTCTTTCTTCCTTTTCCATACCGTTTAATACAACGCCAACGGTAAGGCCCAGGAATTCATGCACCTGGCCCATCCACTCTTTATCACGCTTTGCCAGGTAATCGTTTACCGTAACGATATGAACGCCTTTTCCTTCCAGCGCATTCAGATAAGCCGGTAACGTAGAAACCAGAGTTTTACCTTCACCGGTTTTCATTTCAGCGATACGCCCCTGGTGCAGAATCATACCACCGATCAGCTGAACACGGTATGGCTCCATTTTCAGTACACGCCTGGCGGCTTCACGTACCGTAGCAAATGCATCCGGCAGAATATCATCCAGGGTTTCCCCCTCAGCCAGTCTCTTTTTCAGGATTCTCGTTCTATCTTTTAACTGCTCATCACTCAGTGCCATCATTTCATCCCGCATCTTTTCAATACGGTCAATGGTCGGCATAATTCTTTTTAATTCACGTTCACTATGAGTTCCGAATACTTTATCAATTACCTTCATGCTAATTCACCTTATGTTCCTTTTGGTATTGGGGCTTTTATTTTGAAATACTTTGTGTATAGGAGTGCTTTACGTTTGCGCACTTCTCCCCCAGATTACAGTCTAAAAATCATTGTAGCAGATATGCTTTTTTTATTCAACCTTTATCCCATGAAATTGACCGCGAAACTCTCCTCAGACTCTCTCCCCAATCCCGAAAAACCTTTCCGCAGCCTTCCACGAAAATCGCCGGAAAACTCGTCATCCACCCCCCGGATACCTTGATTTTTCCCCTTTTCAGTGTTACTATTTAAAGGCTGTAAATTTATGATTATAAAATAAATAAGGAGTATACAAATGAGCAAAAGTTTCAACGATTTATTATCTCAGGTTTCTCAGTGCAGTAAAAAGAAACTGGCTGTTGCTGTAGCACAGGACAAAGCTGTTCTGGAAGCTGTAAAGGCTGCAAAAGATCAGGGTATTGCTGATGCTATTTTAGTTGGTGACGCAGAAAAAATTAACGCTATCGGTGCTGAACTTGGCATGAACATGGCTGATTATGAAGTGATCAACGAGCTGGACACCGTTACCGCTTCTCTTACCGCAGTAAAATTAGTACATGATGGCAAGGCTGACATGTACATGAAAGGACTTCTGGATACAAAGACATTCTTAAAGAGTGTACTGGATAAAGAAGTTGGTCTTCGTACCGGCAAACCTTTATCTCATGTCTGCGTATTTGAAATCCCGGGCATCGACCGTCTCTTATTCTTAACAGACGTAGCATTTATGCCATATCCTACTCTGGAAGACAAAGTTAACATCATCAATCTGGTAACAGAAATCGCACAGTCCTGTGGTGTGGAATGTCCAAAGGTAGCTCCACTTGCTGCTGTAGAAGTGGTAAATCCTAAAATGCCTGTTACCGTAGAAGCTGCTGAGCTGACAAAAATGAACGATGAAGGCCAGATCACCGGATGTATCGTAGATGGTCCTCTTTCTATGGATCTTGCTCTTTATAAAGAAGCTGCAGAAGAAAAAGGTGCTACAGGCAGAAAGATCGTTGGTGATGCAGATGTTCTGTTGTTCCCTGATATTCATGCCGGTAACCTGGTATACAAGGCAATCGTACATATGGTTGATGTGAAAAACGGTAACATTTTAATGGGTACCAAAGCACCTGTTATTCTGACATCCAGATCTGACAGCTGTGAAGTAAAGGTTAACTCCATTGCACTGGCTGCTATCGTTGCTGATACTTTGAATAAATAATGAGCTCCGCTATTCCGGCATCTCATAAAAGTAAGACAGATATATATAATAAAAGACAAAAAGGAGAGAAGGTTATGTCTATTAAAAGTTTAATCATTAATCCAGGTTCCACATCTACTAAGATTGGTATCTTTGAAGATGAAACACTATTGTTCGATGAAACTCTGAGACACTCTACAGAAGAAATCGCTCAGTTCGGTTCTATTATTGAGCAGAAGGACTTCCGTAAAAACATTATTCTTGATTTCTTAAAGAGCAAAGACTTCGACGTTGCAACTTTAGATGTATGTGTTGGACGTGGTGGTATGTTAAAACCTATTCCAGGCGGTACCTATGCAGTAAATGATGCTCTGGTAAAAGACCTTGAAATCGGTGTTTCCGGACAGCATGCTTCCAACCTGGGTGGTATCCTTGCAAAAGAAATCGCTGACTCCATTGGCAAACCAAGCTTCATCGTTGACCCTGTAGTAGTAGATGAATTGGCAGATGTTGCAAGAATTTCCGGTGTACCGGAGCTTCCAAGAATCTCCATCTTCCACGCTTTAAATCAGAAAGCAGTTGCGAAACGTTATGCTGCTGAATGTGGCAAGAAATATGAAGACCTGAATCTGATCGTTATCCACATGGGTGGCGGCGTTTCTGTAGGTGCACATATCGGTGGAAAAGTTGTGGATGTGTTCAATGCCTTAGATGGTGACGGTGCTTTCTCTCCGGAACGTGCAGGCGGTGCTCCATCCGGTGCTCTGATCAAGCTTTGCTTCTCCGGCAAGTATACCGAAAAAGAAGTTTATAAAAAATTTGTTGGCAACGGTGGTCTCAACGCATTAGTTGGTACAAACGATATGCGTGAAGTAGAAAAACTGGTGGATGAAGGAGACGAAAAAGCAAAAGTAGCAAGAGATGCTTTCATTTATCAGGTATCCAAAGATATCGGCGCTATGGCTACTGTTCTGAAAGGTAAGATCGATCAGATCATCATGACCGGCGGTATCGCTTATGACAAAGTAGTAACAGATGCATTAAAGGAAAACGTTGGCTGGATGGCTCCGGTTACTGTATATCCCGGTGAAGATGAACTGCTGGCTCTGGCTCAGGGCGCTCTGAGAGTATTAAATGGTGAAGAGGCTGCCAAAGAGTATAAATAGGATTCTGGGGTATGCTCTTTATATTTCACTTCAGGTCACGCTTTCGCTCGGTACTTCATGCAGCGGTACTAAGCTCGAAAAAACCTCGCTAAGTACCGGCATTCAGTAACGGACCTGAGAGCGAAATATAAAATCGCATAGGACCTAATTTGCAAAGGAATGAGGTGAAATGCGTAATCGTATTACATCATTTTCCCTATACTTAAGTAAATGAATAAAATAGAGTGCTGTCATGTTGTTAATGCAATGTGGCAGCATTTTATGTGTTTGTGAGTGTTTTCTTTTTGTATGTGTTTAGAATAGGACGTTTTTTTGAGATATTTAGGATAAAAGGTTTTACAGAATAGGGGAAAGTTGGTAAACTATTCCCTTGGAGGTAATGTCATGAGTACACATAAGAACTTGAAATACAATTTTCTTCATGGAATGAAGGATGGTGTTCCCATTGGACTTGGTTATTTTGCTGTGTCCTTTTCTCTTGGAATCGCTGCACAAAGTGCAGGTATCACTCCATTCCAGGGTTTGATCATGAGTATGCTAAATAACGCATCTGCCGGTGAATATGCAGGAATCGCTGCAATCAAGGCAAATGCGTCTTATATAGAGATTGCACTACTGATACTTATCGCTAATGCGAGATATCTGCTGATGAGCTGTTCCCTGAGCCAGAAGCTTTCGCCGGATCTTCCTCTGATCCACCGGATGCTTATTGGATTTAACGTAACGGACGAAATCTTCGGAATCGGTATCGCTCATTCCTATCCGCTTCCACCGTCTTATATGTATGGCGCTTCTGCTGTTTCCATCCCATCCTGGGCTTTGGGCACCATGTTTGGAATCATTGCCGGAAACATGCTTCCAGTCAATATTGTTACTGCTTTAAGTGCAGCAATCTTTGGAATGTTCATTGCAATCATCATTCCTCCCTGCCGGGAGAACCATTTTATGCTGGGGGTTATTCTGGTAAGTTTCCTGATCAGCTCCCTTTTTGCGATCATTCCCGGCATCGCTTCTCTCTCCGAAAGCGTACGAATCATCATTTTGACTCTTTTGATTGCCGGCGCTGCTGCTATTATTCGCCCGGTATCTGACGAAGCAGAATCCGAAGTCACGTCTCAGAAAGAACAGGAGGCATAACATGAATCATTCCGTTTGGTTATATATTATGGTAATGGCACTGGTCAGCTATCTGCTTCGTGTATTACCACTTACTTTAATTCGCAAACAGATAAAAAACCGTTTTATCAAATCCTTATTATTCTATCTGCCTTACGTCACACTGTCTGTTATGACAGTGCCGGCCATTTTCTCCATATCAGAGAATCCGGTATGCGGAATTGCCGCTCTGATTGCTGCAGGAATTATTGCATGGATCACTTCAAATTTGTTCCTGTCTGCATGTGTGGCATGCATTACTGTTTTTATAATAGGCATGTTTTGATATGCATTTTGATTTCTATGATGGGCACGTGTTAAAATCAATATCCAAGTTCTTCATGTATCAAAATCACATGATATTCTGCACCAGTAGGTCGATTCCATAACACAGACAGGTTCCTACATATGCGCTCAGGGCTCTTGCAGTCGTAGCATTTGTCACCTTTTATTGCACAAGGTGTCTTTCTGTTCAGACGCTTGGCGTTCCTGGGTGCTGCTACATTTCTTGCCCGAAATAAAGCACTGTCGCAATCCTCTGTAACTTTGTTCTCTCCAATCACCAAAAACACTTTATCCGGACCAAAGGAAATTGCTGCCACGCGATTTCCGGTATTGTCTATATTTACAATCACTCCATCCATGGAAATCGCATTGACAGATGAAATATAAATTTCTGCCCTGGTTGCCGCTTTCCTGGTCTCCATAACAGTCATGCCTTCCGGCTTTTCATCATGCCAGAACACTTGATTATGAGTGGAAAGTTGGTCAAACAATTTCATCTGTGCAACAGTCTGTGAACCGCCTATTCCAACAACACAATTGTCAATCTGTGAATCTATGTATTCTGTTGCCTCTTCTTTTGTCTCGAAGATCTCTACGACATACCCTTTTGCCTTAAGCGCATCCTGTAACCCGATTAGTTTTTCCATGTCTATCCAGTGCCCTTTCTCCATTTCGTTTCTTTCACTTATATTTTCATGCAAAATATCTCTATAACTAACGTTCCGGTCGCAATAGTTTCCGTTGCATAATCGGAAAGAGAAAGGATATGCAAAGCATATCCCTCTCCACTATTTCATATTAAATTCTTATTTCAGTTCTAATCTTCAGCGGATTTTAGAAGTTCTTCGAATTCTTTCTCTGTCATTTCAGCCTCTTCTGCTGCTTCTGAAATAGTTAATTTTCCTTTTTTTACAAGCGCGATTAATGTCTTCACGCTTCCTTCTGCTCTTCCTTCTTCCAATCCTTCTTCATATTTTTCCTGATAGTGCATTTCAAGTGTCATATACTCTGCCCTCCATTCTTTATGGGTTTTTGCATTTTTTACAGCAGCCTCTATTTTACGTGAAAAATCACTTTTTATTTTTCTTTTATTTAACAGATTGAAAAAGTCCCTGAGTTCTTCTGATATCTCCCCAACTGTACCGGATGCATTCAAAAATACTTTGGTAGTATCATCTCCAAGTTCAAGCTTCGGATTCTCCATACAAAGGTTTTTGAAGGTATATACATATCTTCCTTCTTTAAAGGGATCGCTCATGCAGATAAATATGATATATGCCTTTTTCAGTTCACTAAACTTTGCACCTTTTTCAATCATATTCAGGTCTATCATCCCCTGATAGTACCTTGTTCTTTTGGGAAGTTCTTTCTGCTTTGTAGTCTGCATCTCGATATCATATACTGTATTGTTCTCGTCTTCAGCATATACATCCAGTCTGATGCCTCTCCCTTCCCTAATCTGGTCAATCGAAACCTGTCTGTTTACTTTTACTTTCCGGATAGGGAATTGCAAAATCATTTCCAGCAGTTCTCTGGCCAGCTCCGGATATAATTCCAATATTTTACAGAACAGAAAATCATCTGTAAAATCCAGTTCTTCATAGGTTTTAATTTTGTACATAGCGTTTCCTTTCTCTTCCAATTGAAAGAACAGAAATAATTATAAAAACCCTGTACAATTTTCCTATTTTTTCTCATAAGCTATTCTGTATTCTTATCATACCCTATCTATATCCGTTTTGCACCATCTTTTTTCTCATGTATCAAAATCAATATTTGCCAGTCGTGCCTGTCTGCATAAATCTTTAACCTGCAACGTATATTCTTTCCCATCTTTAATAAAATGTGTGCCACCAACAATTACTGCCTCCATCCCATCTAAGTATGGCTCCATATTGACCGGACCGATTAAAGGCTGCGCTGTAATTTGTTTATGCTTTGCCGGAATCCTTTGAAAAACAGATAGTTTCCTATCAGCGTTCTCCTGATTTTCAATGGTGCAGCAAATAATTACATTATCGTATCTCTTCCGCGCCTTTCATCACCCTTATGAATGTAGCAAAACTTGCACCCATCACTGCATCGGTGACATCCTCTTCAAGGATCCCATCTTCCCATTTCTTTCTCCATTTCTTCTTTTCACATATTCTATCTTTCCTTTTTTCTTACAATATCCATTATAGGTACTCCCCATAGCTAAGAGAGTTTGGTGGCACTTTTGATAAGCTTCATTTGGTTTACCGCTATTTCGCCATTACTCAAATCTGACTCTTCTGCCAAATACTGTATTTCAATGATATCCCCAGCCTGTGCTTTTGAAACATACTCCACAGTTTCCATTTCAGCCAAATTTTCTGTGTCTATCAGCAGGTTGGCAACAAGCTCCCGCTCTTTGGTTCCTCCCAGCGGTTCCACCAATATTGTGTTATCCTGCACCTCCAAAACAGTTGCCTGAAAGCTTTTATTTGTAACAGTAATCTCTGTTGTCAATTCTTCCCCTGTACATCCGGCAATAGCTATCATCAGTACACCGATAATTAAAAAAGAACATATTCTTTTCATGAAAAATCACCTCATAATCTATCACTTCGGTCTCAGCAGTTTCCGTTGCACAACCGGAAAGAGAAAGGGGCTGTCTCAAAGAAGCAGCCCCATCTTTATTGCATGGCGTTCAGCAGTC
>CAMFGH010000043.1 GCA_945949875.1 uncultured bacterium | reverse complement strand
AAGACACTTCTGATCAAGGAATTCCTGGATCAGAAGCCCCTGGTATCTTTATTTACCAGACCGAGACGATTTGGGAAAACTCTGAATATGGATATGCTCAGAGTATTTTTTGAAATATCCGATGACGATACAAGCGTGTATTTCAGAGACAAGGCAATCTGGAAATGTGGGAAAGAATACAGGTCGCATCAGGGAAAATATCCGGTTATCTTCCTGACCTTCAAGGATGTGAAGTTTGACTCCTGGGAGGCTACCATAGATAAAGTCAGAGGACTTCTTCAGGCTGAGTTTGGCAGACATCAGGAGCTGCTTGACAGTCAGAAGGCAGCGCAGTATGAAAAAGAGTATTTCAGAAAAATCCTGGATGGAAGTGCAACAGAGGTAGAGATGACCTCTGCACTGGAAAATTTGTCAAAGATGTTGGCATCCCACTATGGAAAAGCACCGATTATCATCATAGATGAATATGACACACCGATTCAGGAAGGCTATGCCAGGGATTTTTATGATGAAATCATCACGTTTATGCGCAATTTTTTCTCAGGGGCATTTAAGGACAATAAGAATCTTTCTTTTGGATTTCTTACAGGTATCCTGCGCATTGCTCAGGAGAGTATTTTCAGTGGACTGAACAATTTACCTGTAAATTCTGTAATGGATGATGATTATGACAAATTCTTTGGATTTACACAGACAGAGGTAAATCAGATACTGGAGTATTACGGTATTTCAGAGAAAGAGAAAGAACTTGCGGATTGGTATGATGGTTACTTGTTCGGAAATACAGAGATTTATAATCCCTGGTCTGTTGTTAATTATATAGCAAAAGGATGTCTTCCGCAGGCATACTGGGTCAATACCGGGAAAAATGAAATCCTGGAGGATGTCTTAAAGGTGGCTACTGATGATATCACAGAAAGGCTGTATGCACTTTTGCAGGGAGGGTGTGTCATAGCGAGAATAGATCAGAATGTTGTTTACAGATCGTTAAGTGAGGAACCTGCCAATATTTACAGCCTGCTCCTTGTTGCCGGATACTTAAAGGCGCAAAAGAAACAGCTGCAGGGGGACGGAACTTATTTGTGCGAGGTATCCATTCCAAACAAAGAGATCGCTTCTGTATATAAAAGTGAGATTTTGACACATTTCGTACAAATCGGGGCAGTTACGAGGACCACTGCGAATAAGATTGCCGAAAGCCTTTACGCAAATGACCCGCAAAATCTTCAGAGAGCAATCGCAGAATATATGGATAAAGCAATCAGCTTCTACGACGCAGGTGCAGAGGGGTTCTACCATGGTCTTACGCTGGGGCTGGTCGTATTAATGGATTCTCAATACAAAATCCAGTCGAACAGGGAGTCCGGGGATGGAAGATATGATATCAGCCTGATTCCCAGAGAAAAGAAGTATCCGGGGATTATCATGGAATTGAAATGGAACAATGGACTGGATGAGGAAACACTGGAGAAACTGGCAGAGGAAGCAGTTGGGCAAATAGGTGACAAACGATATGAGTCAGAAATGAGATATGATGGTGTGGAAAGAATATTGAAACTTGGCATTGCTTTTTCGGGGAAGAGTGTGAGGATTGTGCAAGCCACACAAAAGAAATAATGAAAAATTCAGTTAGTAAATTCAGTTTAATGTCATATATTCTTCATCTTCCATTAAATCACCACCTTTTCAAGCGGTATCATATCATAGCGTAAAGCCTTTATTCAATTGCCAATGTGCTTTTTCAGAGGATGAAATCATACATAAAACTTATTTTACCAAATTCACCACCAAAATAGCTGCCCCCAATATCGTCAGCACTACACCTGTGGCCCGGTTTAACGTAGCAGCACTTGCTTTGTTGGCAAATTTTGCAGCAATACGGGCCCACAAAAAAGTAAACAGGATACAGAGAATCAGAGGCAGAACCTGTGGCATGCCACCGATCATGAAATGGCTTCCTGCCCCGGTCAGGGCGGTAAAGGTCATGATAAACACGCTGGTTCCCACTGCGGTTTTCAGCTCATAACCCAGTATGCTGGTAAGCAGCAGAAGCATCATCATTCCGCCACCGGCACCGATAAATCCGCAGATAAATCCCACCATGATTCCGCACAGAACGGATTGGATCAGGCGTTTACGGGGACTGACGGAGGCCATGTTTTCTTTGGTGGTCATAACCGGGCGGACAATAAATTTAATACCAAGCAGCAGAGTCATGACTGTGGAAAAACTTCCCATGGTGGAATTGGGAACTTTGCTTGCAACAAAGCTTCCAACGAAGGTAAAGAGCAGAACGGTGATCATCATGACAAAACCGTTTCGGATATCCAGATTTTTATTTTTTCCATAAGTATAGGCGCTGACTGCACTGGCCAGAACGTCACTTGCGAGGGCGATGCCTACCGCTTCATAAGCCGGCATTCCAAGAAAAGTGATCAGCATAGGGCTGATGACTGCAGCAGCACTCATTCCTGCAAATCCGGTTCCAAGGCCGGCACCCATTCCTGCAAAAAAGCAGACAATCGTTTCTATCAGTAATGTCATGGTCTCTTTTCCTCCAGTTTTTTAACCGATAATAGAACTATTATAGGGGGGAGATGCAGAAAGTCAAGTAAAAACTATAAAAGAAAAATCAAATCTTTCTTAAGAATATCTTAATGATTTTACCCGTTTATTCTTTATAAAAATTTCGTTACAATAGGGCTATGATATCAAAGGAAAAAGGAATTCCAAATAACAGATACGGGAGAGAAAATGGCCAATATATTAATTTGTGATGATGAAAAAGATATTGTATCCGCACTTCGGATATACCTGACCGGAGAAAACTATCAGGTATTCACTGCGGAGAATGGAGTACAGGCAATTGAGGTAGTAGAAAAAGAAGAAATACATCTGGTCCTTCTGGATATTATGATGCCGGTGATGGATGGTATAACTGCTATGGCAAAGATCCGGGAAATATCCAACGTGCCGATCATTTTATTGACAGCCAAAGGGGAAGACACGGACAAAGTGCTTGGCTTAACGGTCGGAGCGGACGATTACGTAACCAAGCCATTCCAGCCTATGGAGCTGCTGGCAAGGGTAAAATCCCAGCTACGCAGATATATGATGCTGGGAGGAGATACACCCCGGCAGCCAAAGAAGGAAAGCGAGATGTATCAGATCGGTGGGATTGAACTGAATGATGGAAGCAAAGAAGTTCTGCTGGACGGGGAACCAGTTTCCCTGACACCCACGGAATTCGAGATATTAAAGTTGTTTATGCAGCATCCCAATAAAGTCTTTTCTCCAAGGGATATTTATTCCAAAGTATGGAATGATGAGCCTTACGGAAGTGAAAATACAGTGGCAGTACATATCAGACATTTAAGAGAGAAAATAGAGTATAACCCAGCAGATCCGAGATACATCAAGGTGGTCTGGGGACATGGATATAAGATGGAGTACAAAGGGAATGAATAGTTGGAAGAATAAAACAAGTATTAAATTTTTAGCATGGATTTTATCGATTTTCAGTGCAGCTGTTTTTATCATGAGCGCAGCTGTTGCAACGATTGCTGCAGATCAGGGGATTTATGATAAGCGGGAGTCGGAAGTGAATGCCAGGCTGGAAGAAAAAATTGATAAAATATACGCCACCATGGCGATGGCAAATCGAGGGACTGATTTTGCAGAATCCATGAAGGAAACCGGTTTTCGGTATGGTATCGTAAAGGCAGATCATATCGATCGGGTGGATCTGTCCGATGAAAAAAACTATGTAGATACGAATTTCGAAACCTTTCCTACCGCAAATGCGCTGAAAGAATCGAAGGAATGGAAGGTATTACATTATTACATAGGTGATCACACCACTTATGAGTGGTATCAGTCTATTTTTGGATACGCATATTATTACAATAATGGGGATTTCAGGGAAATCGATTCCAACTTCGAATATTCGGATGAGGAGTACAACGCAGCAGATCAAGAAAAAACCTAC
This sequence comes from uncultured bacterium, assembly GCA_945949875.1. GTDB lineage: Bacteria > Bacillota > Clostridia > Lachnospirales > Lachnospiraceae > 1XD8-76. The sequence continues at coordinate 16,850 of CAMFGH010000043.1, read as the reverse complement.
ATCCAGGTACCGATCCAGGGACGCGTATATGACATCGATAACGGTATCTTCTTTTATAAAACAGAAGATGGATATTTCCGTATAAATACAGTTGCCTTGCCGGTAAGTGTGGATGGAGATTATGTGGATTTTCAGTATGACAGTTCCCAGGGAGCATATTACAATCAGGAAAAAGACCGGTGTCTGATCCCGGAATATTATCTGACCTTAAATGCCTTTGACAGTACGGACCATGGATGGGAAAGCTGGAATGAAATTGTTCTGGATGGACAAAGCTTCAGTCATATGGACATTGATTTTGTAAGAGAAGACGAAATCGGCGAAATCGCAACCATGTACTATGATTCTGCGTCCGCTGATACTTTAACCTATCTGGGAGAAGAGCCGGATACGGATGAGGACGAAAATTATTTCCATTACTGGGTTGTTTACCGCGTGGAAGAACCGGTCATCAGTTCCATGTTCTGGACCGGTGATCTGTATCAGCAGGCAGTTTCAACAGTACACTTTTTATATGAGTTAAAATACAATCTCATCATCTGCATGGTAGTATCCGGAATCCTCTGGCTGATCAGTACAGTGATCGTGCTGACTATGGCCGGGCATATCCGGGTGAAAATAGAACCGGAACCGGGAGAAAAGAAAGCAAAATATGCCGACAAAGTGCAGGAAGGCTTTCTCCAGGTGCTTCCATTTGATATCTTTACTGCAGTCCTGTTTGGATTAGTGATGGCAGTAGCTTTTGGAGCATATGCCATGATAGATATCGGCTTGTCGGTACATGGAATTGTAATGGCCATGTTCATGCTGATGCTGGCATATCTGATCGGCCTGATCTGGCTGGCTGATTTTGCAGTCCGGATCAAGCTGGGTAAATGGTGGAGAAACACCCTTGTATATAAGATACTGGCAGGAATCGGAAGGGCCATTAAGAAGCTGTTTCGAAACGTATTCCGGTTTGCGGAAGAAAACATTTCCTTATTGGGAAAAACCGCACTGGTAGTAGGCGCGGTATCACTTTTGGAATTTATTGTGATTGTTTTGACCCGGCACAATGTGGAAGTGGAAATCCTGTTCTGGATATTTGGAAGAATCCTTCTGGTCGTATGTATCGTACTGCTTTTACGCCAGGCTGGCAAACTGAAAGAAGCAGGGGAAAAAATGGCACATGGCCAGCTGGATGAAAAGGTGGAGACCAAAAACTTATTGTGGGAATTTAAAAAGCACGGAGAGAATTTGAACCAGATCGTGGATGGAATGAACTGTGCGCTGGAAGAGAGGATGAAGAGTGAACGGTTTAAAACCGAGCTCATTACCAACGTTTCCCACGACATCAAGACACCGCTTACTTCCATCATCAATTATGTAGATCTGCTGGGCAAGGAAGAAATCGAGAATGAAAAAGCACAGGAGTATCTGGATGTCCTGAGCAGGCAGTCTTCCAGATTGAAAAAGCTGATTGAGGATTTAATCGAGGCATCGAAAGCCTCCACCGGTAATCTGCCGGTAAATAAGCAGCAGATGGAGATGGGTGTTTTCCTGATGCAGATGCTGGGTGAATATGAAGAAAAACTGAAAAAATCCGATATCACAGTGCTTCTGACCAAACCGGAGGAAGATGTCATGGTATCCTCTGATGGCAGACATTTAAGCCGGGTTATGGATAACCTGCTGAACAACATATGCAAATATGCATATCCGGGCACCCGTGCATTTATTGATCTGAAGAAGACCGAAACCGGATGTATCATATCCGTGAAAAACACTTCAAAGTATCCTATTAATATGAAAGGTGAGGACCTGATGGAACGCTTTGCCAGAGGAGACGCCTCCAGGCATACAGAGGGCAGTGGCCTTGGCCTTTCCATAGCAGTCAGCCTGATGGATCTGATGGGCGGAAGTCTGCGGATTGAAACGGATGGTGATCTGTTTAAAGCAATTTTAGAATTATAGTGGGGACGTTTCTTTTGTCCACGGAATAGCCCTTTTGTCCATAGGAGTGTCCCCTGTCTTGCTGTGGAGGAAAAAGCAGGATCGCCTTATATTTAAAAACAAAATGCACAGGATAAGTTGTTTGTATTCATTGCGCTAAGCATTCCGATGAGCCTCAAAAACAAAAATCGTGTTCAGCAAAGGCTTCCACGATTTTAGAGTCTCATCTCCATAGCGCAAAATCATCCATACAACTTATCCTGTGCATTTTGCTGTTTCATTTATGAAACAGCTTTTTCCTTCGCAGCAAGACAGGGGACACTTCTAAGGACAAAGGGCTATCCTGTGGACAAAAGAAACGTCCCTGCTGAACGTAAAATATTGACAAAATCAAGCAATAGAATTAGAATAATTCTAATGAAAGGAGGCTCATATGACGAAGAACAGTAAACAGATATTGGAACTTATTAATGCTTCCTCTGAACATTATACTGCGGAACAGATTTATCAGAAACTTCAGAAAACCTCATCCAAAATGGCCATGGCGACAGTTTATAATAATCTGAACTCTTTGTATGAGCAGGGGCTGATACGTAAAGTCACTATGGAGGGTGAATCGGCCAGATACGATAAGCTTCTTCGTCATGATCATCTTGTCTGCAGAAACTGTGGAAAGATATGGGATCTGAATCTGGGCGATATGACCGGAAGTATTGAAGAAAAGTCGGGAGTGAAAATTGATTCCTATGATTTGAAGATTTTCTATCTCTGTGAAGAATGCAAAAAGAAAGAATCATAAAGAAAGACAAAAGAAAAGGAGGCATATTTTATGCATGAAAGTCAAAGCATCCGTGTAGCAATCGACGCGGATAATCCTTCCATTCAGAGAAAGGAAGAACTGTGCATACGCTGCGGCCAGTGCAAAAACATTTGCAATGATTTTATTTCTGTGAATAATCACTATGATCTGGAATCCACCGGACAGGTATCTGTCTGCGTAAACTGCGGGCAGTGTGTAAAAGTTTGTCCGGTTAACAGTCTGGTAGGGAAAGATGAATATCCGGATGTGGAAAAAGCGATTCTGGATGACAGTAAAGTGGTCATTGTATCCACTTCCCCTTCTGTAAGGGTAGGTCTGGGAGATGAGTTTGGCTATCCGAATGGAACTTTCCTGGAAGGAAAAATGGTGGCACTGCTGAAGAAACTGGGTGTGGATTATGTCCTGGACACTAATTTTTCGGCGGATTTAACGATTTGCGAGGAAGCCACAGAACTGATCGAAAGATTGAAGGGAAACGGCATGCCACTGCCCCAGTTCACCAGCTGCTGTCCGGCATGGGTTAAATTTGCGGAGATATTTTATCCGGAAATGCTGCCTCATATTTCCACATGTAAGAGTCCGATCGGAATGCAGGGACCGGTGATCAAAACCTATTTTGCAAAAAAGATGGGGATCGACCCATCCAGAATTGTAAATGTGGCTTTAACCCCTTGTCTCGCAAAGAAAATGGAGATAAGACGTTCCGAAATGAATATTTCTGCAGAAATAAATGGCGTAGATGGCATGCGGGATATGGATTATGTCATTACTACTGCGGAACTGGCAAAATGGGCGAAAGAAAAGAACATTTCCCTGGAAAATCTGGAGGATGCATCCTTTGATCCGGTTATGGGTGAGGCAAGCGGTGCCGGTGTGATTTTTGGAAATACAGGTGGCGTTATGGAAGCTGCGGTTCGAACGGCGTATTCTTATCTGACCGGCAGAGAACCGTCTGATCTATTCTTTGACCTTCAGCCGGTACGTGGTCTGGATGGTGTAAAAGAGGCAGAAGTGGCAATCGCAGATCTAAAAGTCAAAGTTGCGGTTGTATATGGACTGGAAAATGCCAGAAAAATCATAGATAAAGTAAAAGCAGGGGCGGAATATCACTTTATTGAGGTTATGACATGCCCGGGCGGCTGCATCGGTGGCGGTGGACAGCCAAAGCATCTGGGTGAAGAAGAAGCAGCACAGAAAGCCAGGATCCAGGCATTGTATGAGCGTGATAAGAGCATGGAGTGCAGAGCATCCCATACGAATAAGGAAATTATTGCACTGTATAAAGATTATCTGCTCGCTCCCGGAAGTGAGCTGGCTGAGAAACTTTTACATACCATGTATTTTGATAAAAGCGAAATATTAGGAAAAAAGGAGAAGGAAACAGCGATGAAAAAAGTATTGCAGTATAAGTGTAAAGTATGTGGTCAGATTTTTGAGGTAGAAGAAGGACAGGAAGCAATTTGTCCGCTTTGCAAACAGAAAGGTGATAAACTGGAACTGATCGGCGAAAAAACAGTAGAGGAAAAGAAATCCAACCCATACGCAGGAACCAGAACAGAGAAGAATCTGGAAGCAGCATTTGCCGGTGAATCACAGGCAAGAAACAAATACACTTATTTTGCTTCTGTGGCAAAGAAAGAAGGTCTGGAGCAGATCGCAGCACTTTTCTTAAAAACAGCTGATAATGAAAAAGAACACGCTAAAATATGGTTTAAAGAACTTAATGGTATCGGTGATACTGCTGAAAATCTGGCTGCAGCAGCAGATGGCGAAAATTACGAATGGACAGACATGTATGCAGAGTTCGCTAAAGTAGCTGAAGAAGAAGGATTTTCCGCACTGGCAGCTAAGTTCCGTATGGTAGGAGAGATTGAAAAGCATCATGAGGAACGTTACAGAGCTCTGTTAAAGAATGTAAAGAATGCCCAGGTATTTGAAAAGAGCGAAGTAAAGGTTTGGGAATGCAGAAACTGCGGCCATATCGTGGTAGGCACCAAAGCACCGGAGGTTTGCCCTGTATGTGCACATCCTCAGAGCTATTTCGAGATTCACGAAGAAAACTTTTAGTGGGGGCAAAAGCCTGATAACAATAGTTGCAAAATAAAATGCACAAGATAAGTTGTCTGCATTCATAGCACAAAAATCATGAAGACAATCTTATCTTGTGCATTTTATTATCCAAATTTTCGAAACGGACTTTTGCAACCGGTAACGTGACAGAGGGACACTTTATGGACAAGAAGGCTATCCTGTGGACAAAGGGGCTATCCTATGGACAGGTGACAATTCTGTGGACAAAAGAAACGTCCCCACGTAAAATATAGTGTAACGGAGGCAGGTTCATGATGAGTACCAGGATTTCTATAAGGAAGAGAAAAGGAAAAAAAGAACTGTTCGGCATTCTTTGCTGTGTGTTTATACTTTCTGTTTCCGGGTGTGGAAAGGAAAGTATATCTTCCGGTGGCGAGCAGGAAACCACAGTAATTGCGGAACAGGAAACTGCAGCGGCTTCAGAGCAGAAAACCGTAAAGACCGCAGAGCAGCCCCCCAATTTAGAAGAACCACATGAAGAAGAATCCCAAGCAGAAGAACCACAGGCAGAAGAACCGGAGCAGGTGATATCCATCCTTATGGTGGGAGATATTCTGCTTCATACGCCGGTGGAAGAAAGTGCCCATACCTGGCAGGATACCTATGACTTTCGCCCCATTTTTTCGGAACTGAAAGAGGAAATTTCAGCGGCGGATCTGGCGTTGGTCAATCAGGAAGTGATCATCGGTGGACAGGAACTGGGAATTTCCGGCTATCCCGCATTTAATGCACCTTATCCCATTGCAGATGCTCTGGCAGATGCGGGTTTTGACGTGGTCTGTCAGGCAACCAATCATGCACTGGATAAGGGAGAGAAGGGAGTCCGAAACGACCTGGCCTATTGGGAAAGCAAGTATCCGGATATGGTGGTGACCGGGATACAGGATAGCGAAGAGAGGCAGGAGATGATTCCTACAGTGTGCGTGGATGATGTAACCTTTGCTATTTTGAATTATACCTATGGAACTAATGGTATTCCACTGCCCCAAAACATGCCCTATGCGGTAAATCTGCTGGAAGAAGAAAAAGTAAAACGGGATTTGCAGATAGCAGAAGAAACTGCCGATTTTACCATTGTCTGTCCCCACTGGGGAACGGAATATCAGTTGACACCCTCTGCGGAGCAGAAATACTGGACAGACATTTTTTTGGAAGGCGGTGCAGACCTTGTCATAGGCACCCATCCCCATGTGATACAGCCTGTGGAAATGATACAAGACGAAGGAAAGGAAATGCTGGTGTATTACTCTCTGGGGAATTTTGTAAACTGGACCTCCGGCACCGGAGATGGTGTGGCAAACCGAATGGTTGGAGGAATGGCACAAATTGAGGTGGCCAGAGAAAATGACGATGTTGTCATAAAAGAGTATGGAGTGAAGCCTCTCATAACCCATGTGAGCGAAGGGTATGGCGGAGTACGAACCTATGCGCTGGAGGATTATACTGCCAGTCTGGAGCAGGAAAATCTGATCAAAAAACAGGATAGTAATTTTTCCCTTTCTTATGCGGAAACCCTGTGTGAGAAAGTCTGGGGAGAGCAGGAAAGCCTTTGGTAAGAGTGGTAGAAGTTATAATAAGGATGGAAATATGAAAAAAATCGTAATGTTCGAAGGAGAAATCGAGACCCAGGAATATTTCACCTATCGTCTCAAGGAACGGTTTGAAGAGCTGGGGCATCCGGTTTATGTGCATAATCTGGATGCAGAAAAGGAACGAAAAAGTTTGTCCGGTCTGATGCGTTTTGTAGAGCCCGGCAATACTGTCATGGTGTGTTTCAACTTTCATGGAATCACACCGGGAGATTTGTTCTTTGATGAAAAGGACGGTTCCTGGTTCTGGGATGATCTGGATATTCCCTGCTACAATATTGTGGTGGACCATCCCTTTTATTACCATCGATTTCTGGAGCTTTCGCCTGAAAGGTACATACACATCAGTATAGACCGGTATCATGATGCCTATATGAAACGTTTCTTCCCGGACAAACTCAGGATTCCATTTCTGCCCCTGGCAGGAACCAAGGTAAATCCATGGGATGTGCTGGAACTTTCAGATCTGGAGAGGGCATATCAGAAGCTGCCGGAGAAAGATCAGAATCAGCCGGAGATGCATCCGAGACAGCTGAAGCTGCCGGAGGGGATGAGCAAAAAAGAGTATCTTCAATCCATAGCAGAACCGGAAGGTTATCTGCCGGTGGAGATAAGACCGATCGATGTGGTATTTACCGGAAATTATACGCCACCCTGGAAATTTGATAAGTATATCAACCGGTTGGGTGAGGAATATGAACAGTTTTATCGGGGCATTTTAAAAGATTTACTGGAGGATAGCAGCCAGACCTTGGAAGAGGTGGCAGAACGTCATCTCCGCAGGGAAATTCCGAAGATTACAGAAGAAGAACTGAAAGAAACGATGGGAAACCTGATCTTTCTGGATCTGTATGCCCGGTCTTATGTCCGGGGGAAGGCAGTACAGGTGCTGGTGGACGGAGGCATAAAAGTAGCTGTCTTCGGCGGCGGATGGGAAGAACTGGAGTGTGCACATCCGGAAAATCTGATCCTGGGAAAAGGTGTCAATTCCATTATCTGTTTGAAAATGATTTCTCTGGCAAAGATGTCACTAAATGTGATGCCCTGGTTCAAAGACGGAGCCCATGACAGGATTTTTAATACCCTGTTAAACGGTGCACTTCTGATAACAGACAGCAGTATATATCTGGACAAAATATTACGGGATGGAGAAAACTGTCTGTTGTATGATCCGGAGAATATGGAGATGCTGGCGGACAGGGTGAAAAAGCTTCTGGATGATCCGGAAAAAATGAAGCAGATCATACATGCCGGATATGAACTGGCAGCAAATGGACACACATGGCAGGACAGGGCTGATTTTTTATCAGAGATAATCGAACATTTTCCTCTTCCCTGGGATGAGAAAGTGGTGTAATATAGTTACATAGAAGGAGGATTTTGCCAATGTTTTTCTTATTAGCAGGCGGATTGCTTATTATTATAATTGCGGTAGTGATCTCTGTAGTGGCATCTGTGACCGGAGCAGTGGCTGCTGTAGCAGATGAAGATGATGATTAAGAGAAAACCACTCTTGAAGCAGACGGGCTAAGGTGCTATGATAAGCACATAGCTTTATGAAAAAATAGAAATGGAAAAAGGAAAAAGTTCAGGGAAATCTCTGGGCTTTTTTATTTGCCCTTTGGCATAGGCGGCAAGCAGTCACAGATATCTGTCAATCAACCGTAATGGATAACAGACGCAAGGTAAGAAAAGAAAGGCGAAAAATGATTACAATATATAAGAAAATAGGAAGATTTTTAACAGTCTGTCCGGTGGTCCTTTTGTCCAGAGAATGCAGACAGAAAATATGGAGTATGCTCTGCTGGCTGTATGCATGGCTGGGCGATAATCAGGCGGTGCAGATCGGAATTGTGATGTTGGCAGTATTGATTCTGGTTTTATACAAAAAAAGTGTATCCCTTTACACCTATGACCGGAATGGGGAGCCGGTCTATCTGGGAAGACTTCCGGTCTGGCAACGAGGAGAGGATTTTGTATATCTGCCGGACTTTCTTTTGCAAAAGTCAGGAACAGGAAGATTTTATCTGGAATTCGATATGAAATCGGAGAAAAAACAAAGAAACAGAAAGATCATCATACAAACAGGAAAACACAAAAAAGTGTGCAGAGCAGGGAGAGTTATAAGGATTGTGGCGATTGGGAATTGACACTACTGCGGTTCTTGATTTACAGTATAGTTTGATAACAAATAGGATTCGAATAGGAGGAAGTGACATGTCCTGGGAAGATGGAATCAGAAAGGTTGTGCCCTATGTTCCGGGGGAACAGCCAAAGAGAACGGACATCATCAAATTAAATACCAATGAGTGCCCCTATCCACCGGCACCGGGTGTGCAGAAAAAAGCGGCCGCATTTTCCTGTGATCAATTGAGATTATATCCCGATCCGGATGCTCATGTTCTGACCCAGGCTCTGGCTGAATATTATGGAGTAAAGGAAAGCCAGGTTTTTGTAGGCGTTGGCTCAGATGATGTTCTGTCCATGGCATTTCTTACCTTTTTTAATACAGAAAAACCGATTCTGTTTCCGGATATTACCTATTCTTTTTATGATGTATGGGCAGATCTTTATCGGATACCATATAAGAGAATACCTTTAGACGATTCCTTTCGGATATGTCCGGAGGATTACATGGTTCCAAACGGAGGGATAGTTATAGCCAATCCCAATGCGCCCACCGGGCTTCTGCTGGGACTTTCCGAGGTGGAAAAGATCATTGCAGCCAATCCGGATGTGGTGGTGATCGTGGATGAAGCATATGTAGACTTTGGCGGTGAGAGTGCACTGCCATTGCTGGAAAAATACGAGAACCTCCTGGTGGTACAGACTTTTTCAAAATCAAGAGCCATGGCCGGTATGCGAATCGGCTTCGCGTTTGGAAATGAAAAACTGATCGGATATCTGAAGGATGCAAAATTTTCTTTCAATTCTTACACCATGAACCGTCCATCCCTGGAAATGGGTGTGGAAGCAGTAAAGGATGATGCTTATTTTAAAGAAACCTGCAGAAAAATCATGGAAACCAGAGAACGCGTCAAAGAAGAAATGCACAGCTTAGGATTTTCCTTTCCGGAGAGCTCTGCCAATTTCCTGTTTGCATCTCATGAAAAGATTCCGGCAGAGGAATTGTTCCTGGCACTGAAAGAAGCGGGAATTTACGTCCGCTACTTTAAGAAACCAAGAATCGATAATCATCTTCGGATTACAATAGGAACGGATGGCGAAATGGATACATTCCTGCAGTTTGTGAAGAAATATATAAATCAGAAAGGATAATTAAAATGTTAAAGAAATATTTATGGGTATTTGTAATTTCCATGGTACCTTTGATTGAGCTTCGTGGAGCCATCCCGGTATCCCAGGGACTGGGGCTGCCGATTCTGCAGTCCTATATCATTGCAGTGATCGGAAATATGATCCCGGTACCGTTTATCTATCTTTTTGCCCGAAAAGTACTGGAATGGGGTGCAGATAAACCGGTGATCGGAAAGTTCTTTTCCTGGTGTCTGGAAAAGGGCGAAAAAGGTGGAAAAAAATTGCAGGAAAAGGCAGGAAGGGGCCTGTTTGTGGCGCTGCTTCTTTTTGTAGGTATTCCTCTTCCGGGAACCGGTGCTTGGACCGGAACCTTAGCGGCAAGTATTCTGGATATGGACTTTAAATCCAGCGTTCTTGCGGTTATGCTGGGTGTACTTTTAGCAGGTGTGATCATGGGTGTTGCCAGCATGGGTGTGTTTGGCGCAATTGGAGCGATGATTTAGTATGAACGAAAGCTATACCGGGTTTGCCCGGGTTTATGACAGATTTATGGATGATGTGCCCTATGATGAATGGGCACATTTTCTTGTATCATTATTAAAAAAGTACGGTTCCCGAAAGGGGATGGAAACGACCGGAACGGATGCTGCAAAAACGGAATCAGACGAAATGGATTCTGTGAGAAAACCGGAAGCAGTTTCAGGGTTGGAAACAGAGCGGAATATCGTGCTGGATCTGGGATGCGGTACCGGTACCCTGACAGAAAAACTGGCAGAGGCCGGATATGATATGATCGGCGTGGATAATTCTCAGGAAATGCTGGAAATTGCCATGGAAAAAAGAGAAAAATCCGGGAAGAATATACTGTATCTGCTGCAGGATATGAGGGAGTTTGAACTGTATGGAACCGTTGGAGCGGTGGTCAGCATCTGTGACAGCCTGAATTATATTCTGGAGGAAGAGGAGCTGCTTCAGGTATTTTCGCTGGTGAACAATTATCTGTTTCCGGAGGGTGTTTTTATCTTCGATTTTAATACCGTATACAAATATGAGACTGTGATCGGTGATACTACCATTGCGGAAAACCGGGAGGAATGCAGCTTTATCTGGGATAATTATTACCATGAAGAGGAGCGGATCAACGAATACGACCTTACGATTTTTGCTAAAGAGCAGGAAGATATGTTCCGGCGCTTTACCGAGACACACTATCAGAAAGGATATACCCTTGAAGAGATGACGGGGCTGGTTGAGAAAGCCGGGCTCCGGGTGGTGGAAGTGATGGATGCAGATACTCATGAGCAGCCAACGCCGGTCAGTGAACGTATTTATGTGATCGCGAAGGAATGTCAAAAGATCATGTAATTCATTATGTTATAGAAAGCTGGCAGCAGGAAAGCTGAGAGCAGAAGCACTCAGATAGGAAGGATAAATTTAAAAATGAAGGACTATATCATAAAAGCAACTGCTGCAAATGCCCAGATCCGGGCCTTTGCAGCAACCACAAAAGAAACCGTGGAACAGGCCAGACAAAGTCACGACACCAGCCCTGTGATCACAGCCGCTCTTGGCAGACTATTAACTGCCGGTGCCATGATGGGCAGTATGATGAAAGGAGAAAAAGACATTTTAACCCTGCAGATTCGTGGGGACGGACCGGCAGGGGGGCTTACCGTGACTGCAGATTCCCAGGGAAATGTAAAAGGCTACGCCATTCATCCCCAGGTCATCCTGCCTGCCAATGCCATTGGAAAATTGGATGTAGGCGGCGCTCTGGGAAACGGTATGCTCAGCGTCATAAAGGATATGGGTATGAAAGAACCCTATGTGGGACAAACTGCTTTGCAGACAGGGGAGATCGCAGAAGATCTTACCTACTATTTTGCGGCTTCCGAGCAGATTCCCTCTTCCGTAGGACTGGGGGTATTGATGGAAAAAAATAATACAGTCCGTCAGGCCGGTGGATTTATCGTGCAGCTGATGCCTTTTGCAGAAGAAAGTGTGATTTCCCGGTTGGAAGAAAATCTGAAAACATTAAAGCCTGTTACTACCATGCTGGATGAAGGGTTTACTCCGGAGCAGATTCTGGAGACCGTGCTGGCCGGTATGGACGTGCAGTTTACGGAAAAAACAGATACCGGATTTTACTGCAACTGCGACAAAGCGAGAGTGGAAAAAGCATTGATCAGCTTGGGCAAAAAGGAAATTAATGATATGATAAAGGATGGAAAGTCAATTGAAGTAAATTGTCATTTCTGTAATCATAATTATTGTTTTTCTGTGGAAGAATTAAAACAGATGGTGAAAAAAGCATCACGGTAAAGGATGGAAAAGCGGATATGAAACATGGGTTTATCAAGACAGCAGCAGTTACACCGAAGATAACAGTGGCCGATCCGGTCCATAATGCAGAGGTTATATGCAAAAAAATGCAGGAAGCTTTTGACAGAGGGGCAAAAATCATAGTATTTCCGGAATTGTGCATTACCGGATATACCTGTCAGGATCTGTTTTTGCAGGAAACGCTTCTTTCCGGTGCACTGGATGCACTGCGGAAAATCATCGATCATACCGATGGACATGACAGTCTGGTCTTTGTGGGCCTTCCGGTGGAGAGACAGCAGAAGCTGTACAATGTGGCAGCAGTGATCCAGGATGGTATGCTTCTTGGTATGGTGCCAAAAGCCTATATTCCAAATTATGGTGAATTTTATGAAGCAAGGCATTTTACTGTCGGAAATGAAGAAACCCTTTCCTATCTCTTTGACGGGGAAGAAATTCCTTTTGGAACCAATCTGCTCTTTTCCTGTGACAGTATGCCCGGTTTGCAGGTGGGATGTGAAATCTGTGAGGATATCTGGGTTCCGGATACTCCCTCCACAAGACATGCTCTTGCCGGAGCCACGGTGATGGTAAATCTTTCCGCATCCAATGAGACCGTGGCAAAAGATGAATACCGGAAAATGATGGTACAGGCTACCAGCGGCCGGCTGATCTGCGGATATATCTATTCCAGTGCCGGAGAAGGGGAGTCTACGCAGGATCTGGTATTTTCGGGACACAATATGATCGCGGAAAACGGAAGCATTCTGGCAGAAGCAAAACGTTTTTCGGGAGAAACCGTTTACGGGGATCTGGATATCCATAAACTGGTATCGGAAAGAAGGCGTATGAATACGTTCCTTTCCGAAGAACATGCCGGATATCTGGTGGTTCCCTTTGAACTGAAAGTGGAAGAAACGAAACTGGAAAGAACCTTTGGAAAGCAGCCTTTCGTTCCTTCAGATGACACGCTTCGCAGAAAACGTTGTGATGACATTTTAAATATTCAGTCCTATGGGTTGAAAAAACGATATGAGCACACCAGAGCAAAAACAGCGGTAGTGGGTGTGTCCGGGGGATTGGATTCCACCCTTGCTCTGCTGGTGACAGCCCGGGCATTTGATATGCTGGGCAAAGACAGAAAAGATATTCTGGCGGTTACCATGCCCTGCTTTGGAACCACAGACAGAACCTATACCAATGCCTGCAAACTGGCTGAGACTCTGCAGGCAACCCTGATGGAAGTGGATATCAAAGCATCCGTTACCCAGCATTTTGCAGATATTGGTCAGGATTCCAATGTGCATGATGTGACCTATGAAAACGGACAGGCCCGGGAAAGAACCCAGGTCATTATGGATATTGCCAATAAGACCGGCGGCCTGGTGATCGGTACCGGTGATATGTCAGAGCTGGCTCTTGGATGGGCTACCTATAACGGAGACCATATGTCCATGTATGGTGTAAATGCAGGCGTGCCCAAGACCTTAGTCCGCCATCTGGTGAAATATTATGCAGACACCTGCGGAAATGAAGCATTAAACCAGGTACTGCTGGATGTTCTGGATACTCCGGTTTCACCGGAACTTCTGCCACCGGTAGATGGTAAGATCGCTCAGAAAACCGAAAATCTGGTAGGCCCTTATGAACTCCATGATTTCTTTTTATACTATATGCTTCGTCAGGGCTTTGAACCTTCCAAAATATATCGTATTGCCAGAGAGACCTTCGGAGGGGAATATCCTTATGAAGTGATACTGAAGTGGCTGAAGACCTTTTACAGGAGATATTTTGCCCAGCAGTTTAAAAGATCCTGTCTGCCGGATGGCCCGAAAGTGGGTAGCGTTGCAGTTTCCCCAAGGGGAGATCTGCGTATGCCTTCCGATGCCAGCGGACGCATCTGGTTGGATGAGATCGAGAAATTGAAGGCATAAAAGCGGTTGTTTTAGAATGATGATATGCGGGGCAAATTGGCATATATCATGGGTGATATAGGAAAACTGTGACATCCCATGACATATGCTATACCGCATACCCTGATTTTTAGTTCTACATCTATTTTTCAATCTGTCCATTTTCATTTTGTCAAATATCTTCTACGTTTCAAATTTTCCATAATAATCTTTTTTCTATAACTCAGTTTACTGTATTTTCCTTATTTTTCTTTTGCATTTCATAATCACAACCTATATATACCCCATTTATAGCAGAATATGGATATGGCGCATTGATCATTGAATAGGGGCTGCACTCTTGAATCATTTAAAATAAATCTTTATAATTATAGGTATATAAATCTATATGAAAGAAGGTGTTTGAAGGTGGGTGAAGAGATTATGACACTTGAAGAACAAAAACAAGTTTTAATTGATGCTTATATCAATCTAATGAGAATCAAAGCACACGAGCAAGGCACAAACAAAGAACTTGATTATCAAATCAAAACAACAAAAGTCAAACTTTCAACTTTTGGTATAGATATTTCAGAACTTGAATATTAAATAGATAAACATAAAACTATTCTAAGAGTGCAATTCCTATTGAATGATTGATTGAAAAGAGAGTCCCGCCCATAATCTGAATGGATGCGACTCTCTTTTTTGAAACTCCATTTCTGGTTTACTCTTTTTCTGCTGGTATTTGAGATGTCGGTGCCTGCAATGTCTGCATCTCTGAGGTCTGCGTATCATCCGGTATTGCCATTGCAACGGAAGCACTTATAGCATCCAGCAGCAGCTGGGATGTATAAGAGGCATCTTCTGAAATGGACAGGTTGTCGAAGGACTGGGTCTCGCAAATCTGTTGGGAGAGGGATGCCATAGAAGGCTCCAGCAACGGATATAATGAGGAAAGTGTAGAGTCCTGTGCATGCAGTGTAATGTCAGAGATATGATCCTCCATAGTAGTTACCTGGACTTCAAAGGACTGTCCATCCAGATAAACAATGGTGGTATAGGTGCCGGGAACATAGACATTGCCGGTCTGCTGCGTGTTTCCGGATACACTGCCCTCCGTTTCTTTCCGGTCAGAATCCGGCTTAAACATGATCAGTAGTAAAAGCAAAAAGAGAATTCCTAAAATGATAAAGATTGCTGTATAAATGACTTCTTTTAAGTGGAAAACAAAAATCTGTGGTTTGGCGCTCATGGCTTGCTCCGGGTAAGTTGTTAATATATCTTATGAGGCATGTTAACCGGATATGCGTGGAAATACAAAGACCTGCCGGCAAAGTCTTTTTCAACATGGGCTTTTGCCCACAACATCTTGACAAAGACTTTGCCGGCAGAGTATGATTTGAAGGAACAAAGGCGTTCTTACATAGGGATAAGAGCGCCTTTTTTAAATGAAATGAGTAAGAGCGATAAGAAAAATTGAAAGGAAATGGTGGAAGCATGAGTAAATACACAAAAGAAGATATCATGAAGCTGGTAGAAGAAGAAGACGTGGAATTCATTCGTCTGCAGTTTGCTGATATCTTTGGAAATCTAAAGAATATTGCGATTACATCCAGTCAGTTAGGCAGGGCATTGAACAATGAATGTATGTTTGATGGTTCTGCAATCGAAGGATTTACAGGGATCGAGGAATCCGATATGTTTTTGTATCCGGATCTGGATACCATAGCGATTTTTCCATGGAGACCACAGCAGGGCAAAGTTGCCAGACTGATCTGTGATGTTCATAAAGTGAACGGGGAACCATTTGAGGGAAATCCCAGATACATATTAAAAAAGGCTATTCAGGAACTTACCGATATGGGATATACCATGGAGGTTGGACCGGAATGTGAATTTTTCCTGTTTGATATCGATGAAAACGGAAGACCTACCACCAATACCAATGAGCAGGCAGGCTATTTCGATATGGGGCCTACGGATTTTGGCGAAAATGCCCGTCGTGACATGGTTATGACACTGGAAGATATGGGATATACGATTGAAGCATCCCATCATGAAATGGCTCCTGCCCAGCATGAAATCAATGTGCAGCATGAGGAAACCCTGCAGGCGGCAGACAATATTATGACCTTTAAGCTGGTAGTAAAGACCATTGCAAAACGCCATGGCCTTCATGCCACCTTTATGCCCAAACCAAAACTGGGCACCAATGGTTCCGGTATGCACCTGAATATGTCTATCTATAAAGATGGTCAAAATATTTTTTATGATCCCAATGATGTTAACGGTCTGAGCAAGGAAGCATATTATTTCATTGGCGGTCTGATGAAGCACATTAAGGGAATGACTGCTGTTTTAAATCCACTTGTAAATTCTTATAAGCGTCTTGTGCCGGGATATGAAGCACCCATGCATATCTCCTGGAGCCGCAGCAACAGAAGTTCCTTAATCCGTGTTCCTGCTACCAAAGGAAATAACGCAAGAGTGGAGCTGAGAAGTCCGGATCCGGCAGCCAATCCATATCTGGCTCTGGCACTCTGCCTGCGTGCCGGAATGGATGGAATAAAAAATGAGATCATGCCACCGGCTTCCATTGACCGGGATCTTTATACCATGTCCAGAGCGGAAAGAAAACAGGAAGGTTTGGAATCCATACCGACCTCTCTTCCGGATGCTCTTCTGGAACTGGAAAAAGATAAGCTTCTGGTGGATACCTTAGGCGAACATATTACAAAGAATTATATCCGTGCCAAAAAAGCAGAATGGAAAGAATACAGTGCACAGGTTACACAGTGGGAACTGGATCGCTATCTGCTGAACTTTTAACTCCTACCAAAAGATTTATTTCGAAAAAGAAATGAAACAGAGGTGTACATGAACAGTAGGAGGTGACAAACTATAAACAGTCAAGAGATTTTTGAAAGATTTTTTGATTTGTAA
>CAMFGH010000042.1 GCA_945949875.1 uncultured bacterium | reverse complement strand
CTTTTCTCTGTGGTCCGTCAAGTGTCATCTGATCGCCTGTGTAAGCGTGGATTGTACACATAATACCGGACTGGATAGGTGCATATTTGTTCAGAGCGTCAGCCATAGGAGCTAAGCAGTTTGTTGTACAGGAAGCAGCGGAGATGATTTTGTCATCTGCTGTTAAGGTTTTGTGGTTTACATTGTAAACGATTGTAGGAAGGTCATTACCAGCTGGAGCAGAGATAACTACTTTCTTAGCGCCTGCTTTGATGTGAGCTTCTGCTTTTGCTTTGCTTGTGTAGAAACCGGAGCATTCCAGAACTACATCAACACCGATTTCGCCCCAAGGACAATTGGAAGCATCTGGCTCTTTGTAAATTTTGATTGTCTGACCTTTTACTGTGATTGTACCAGCTTCGTCATCAGCTGTTACTGTGTCTTCTTCGCCCATAGCTACATATCTGCCCTGGGAAGAGTCATATTTTAATAAGTGTGCTAACATGGAAGGAGTTGTTAAATCGTTGATTGCTACAACTTCATATCCTTCAGCACCAAACATCTGTCTGAATGCAAGACGACCGATACGGCCAAAACCATTAATTGCTACTTTTACTGCCATTTTTAGTTCCTCCTAAAAAAATTTTATATTTTATTTCGACAATATACTATAAAAAGGCATAATAATATTGTCAAAATTTTGTCAGCACCATTATTTTACCTAATCTCCTTTTGAAATTCAAGATATAAATAATATTTTTTGCCTTTTTTTCATTTTTCCTTCTTTCTTATGTTTTATTCCCATTCTGTCATATTATTCCGGTTTGCTATTTTATCTTCTTTTTCGTATACTAAGATAGAAAGATTTACAAAATATTATAAAAAAGAAAGGATACAAATCATGGCCATTTTAGCTGATTTACATTTACACTCTTCCTATTCGGGAGACAGTGATGCCTCTATGGAAGAAATGATACAAAAAGCAATTGCAGCAGGACTGAATACTGTCTGCTTTACAGAGCATGTGGATCTGGACTATCCCCTTCGTCACGGAGAACCGGAAAACATTTTCACCTTAAATGCAGATTCCTTTTTATATGAACTGTTAGGTTATAAAAATAAATATGCGGATCAGATTGAAGTGCTCTTTGGACTGGAGTGTGGCATGCAGCCTCATCTCTCCAAAGAAAATGCAAAGATTATAAAGGATCACGAATATGATTTTATTCTTGGTTCCGTTCATTTGTGTGGCGGAGAAGATCCCTATTACGACGAGTTCTTTGAAGGAAAGGACGAAGAAGCAGTTCTCCGACAGTATTTTGAAGAAACCTATCAGAACATCCGTGCCCTTGGAAATTTCGATTCCCTTGCTCACTTAGACTATATGATCCGCTATACCAAAACACTGGATAAAAAATATGAATACGCAAAATATCAGGATATTCTGGACAAGATTCTGAATCATCTGATCGATCGTGACAAGGCACTGGAACTCAATACCGGAAGTCTTCGTAAAGGTATGGATGAGTGCAATCCATGCAAAGATGTGATCAAACGTTACAAAGAACTGGGTGGAGAAATGATTACAGTCGGTTCTGATGCACACAGACCGGAAGAGGTAGCATCCGGATTTGACAAAGCATCCCAACTTCTGACAGACTGCGGTTTCAAATACTATACGGTATTTTCCGGCCGCATCCCTATGTTCAAGAAATTGTAGGATTTTCCAAAACTGCACTAATGGGAGATACTTGTTCTTTTGCATCAGACACTAAGGAAAAAATCCTAAGATTGCGCACTGCAGAAAACAAATTCGTGATAAAAGCCGGCATTCCAAACGCGACTAAAGTCTTGAACGGGTGGAATGCCGGCTTACGTTTTGTTTTTCTGCAGTGTGCAATCTTTATACGGATTTTTGCCGACAGTGTCTGATGCAAAAGAACAAGTATCTCCCAAGCATACAACTTAAAAAAACACCTTAGGACCGGCGCAGGAATTCACAGGCCGGAAAGCTCACGAAATATTATGCTCGTATTTCTCCAGTCTTTCCCGGTAGCCCGGCTCATTCTTTACATCAAATTTGTTCTGGAACATCTCATATTCCGCATCCGATACTTTATCTAAAAGATTTTCTTCTACGTTGGTCTTATACTGGATGCCGATTGCAACAGAAGGTGCCAGTTTTTCATCTTCATAGGCATTGCATGCAGCCTGCACTCTCGCACTGTAGTCCTCAGCCTCTCCATCTTCCGCTATTGGAATCAGCACCTGAAACACATCTCCGTCCACTCTGCCGATGACATACTCTTCTTTTGCTTCCTTTTTCAATATCTCGGCTACAATCTGAATCAGTCTGTCACTGCCATCATCCCCGAAATGATCATTGGCATATTTCCAGTCATTGATATTCACAAAAATAAGGGCTACCGGAAGGACACCGGAACGATCGATGATCTTGGCACGGTTTTCATAATAGGATTTGTTGAAAACTCCGGTTAAGCCATCCTCTTTTTCTACATTATGTAATTTCATACCCGGATTATCGCTGTTTTCTTTCCAGTCAATGTACAAAGCGGTCTCTTTCTGGAAATAAATCTGTCCTGCCATTCTTTCCAGCAGACGTTTTGTAGCATCCAGGAAATTTTCTTCTTCCATAGATAATGGATCTCCGGAAGTCTTTCTGGCATATAAACGTCCCATGGTTCTCCCCTGTACAATCAGGGTTCTTCCCGGCTCCATATCTGTATTGATGTCCGAGAGAGCCAGACTGCCCACTCTGGCAACCTCTGCTCCGCTTCGGTCCACCAGAAGCACGTCCACTTTCATGATTTCTGCAAAGCTTTCAAAATACATCTGGGTCTGTTTCTCACCCAGAAGCATCGATAGCGTATAGTTTGTGATATTTGTTTTAATACGCTGTTCCAGTTCTGTCTGTTCTTTTCCCATGATCAATACCTTTCACTGTAAAATGTAAATTACGATTTCAACAATATATTTAAAAAAATTTCATCCCCAAATATGCTAATATCTGTTTTACCAGAGTTTTAAAAATCGGACACCTGTCTTTATCAGATTAAATTTCGTATCCTCCAGTTTTTTCGCAGCTTCCTTCAGCTCTTTCCGGATCGGTATCTGCTGTGGACAATGCTTTTCGCACTTTCCGCATTCAATACACCGGGAAGCATTACTTGGTTCTTTCCGGAAGATGGTACACTGAATATATTCCCAGCTTGCCGACTTCTTTCCTTCCGAATAATAATTATTATAGCACCGAAACGTTTCCGGTATATCTACCCCCTGAGGGCATGGCATACAATAGCCGCATCCCGTACATCCTACCTTTACATTGGCAGAAATCTCCGCTTTGACCTGCTCGATCAGTGCATAATCTTTTTCGGTAAAGCTTCCAACTTCTGTTTCACCTGCAATCCTCAGGTTTTCCTTTACCATATCAATGGAATTCATTCCGGACAAAACGCAGGTGACCTCCGGCTGGTTATACAGCCAGCGAAATGCCCATTCAGCCGGGCTTCGATGTTTTTCATTTTCTGCAATGACTTTTTTCGCTGATTCCGGCAAAAGCTGTACCAGTCTGCCTCCGCGGAGTGGTTCCATAATGATGACAGGAATCCCTTTTTCTGCCGCATATTTCAGTCCCCGGCGCCCTGCCTGGGTGTGCTCATCCATGTAATTATACTGAATCTGTGTGAAATCCCAATCATAGGCATCCAGGAGTTTGCAAAACATCTCTGTATTTCCATGATAGGAAAAGCCAATGTGCCGGATCTGTCCGGTTTCTTTTTTCTCCAAAATCCACTGCTCAATACCCAGCTTCTTCATTTTGTCCCAGGTTGCAGTATCCGTCAGCATATGCATCAGATAATAATCCACATGATCGGTCTGAAGGCGTCTCAGCTCTTCCTGAAACATTTTTTCTACTCCATCCAGCGACTTTATCAGATAATGAGGCAGTTTGGTTGCAATCTGGACTTGATCTCTGCATCCCAGCCTGGACAAGATCTCGCCCAGTGCCACTTCGTTTCCGGGATATACATATGCTGTATCAAAATAATTCACACCGCCTTCTATGGCGCATTTTATTTCTTCGGTTGCCTTGTCCAGATCAATGGAATTGCCCTTTTTGGTAAACCTCATGCATCCATATCCAAGTAACGATATCTTTTCACCTGATTTATTTTTACGATATTGCACAATATTCCCTTTCTTTTTCCAACCCGTTAATCAGCTACATATGAGAAACTGTTTTTTCCATTTTTCTTTACCCGATACATTTCCCTGTCTGCTTCATTGAGCATCTGCTGATAGTTCTTATTTCCATCTTCACAAATAGATACTCCGATGCAGCTGGTAAAATGAATTTCATGACCTTTGATTTTCATGCAGATGTCCAGCTGTTCACTGAGATGCTTTGCTTTTGCCTTCGCAGACTCAACAGAACCGATATCTTTTACCAGAACAAGGAATTCGTCTCCACCAAAACGTCCGATAATATCTGATTTACGGAATAAAATATTCAGTTTCTCACCAATACTGTGGATTACTTCATCTCCCACAATATGCCCATAAGTATCATTGATCTTCTTAAAATCATCCAGATCGATCATGAACAGTGCATGAATACCCTTTTTGCCCTCACCTGACAAATATTTTTCCAGACACTTCAAAGTGTAATCATGATTATAAAGTCCTGTCATCTGATCACAATGAGCTGTTTTTTCCAGCTTAATCTTTTCCCGGGTCTGTTTGTCCACATCACGCAGATAACCAAGCAGCATCAGATCTCCTGTTTCCGGGCGCTTTCTTAAATGCATTTCCATACTGAGCCACTGTGATTTCCCGGAATCCTGCCACTCCTGTAAAAAGGTATGCTGCAGATACCGGGTTCCATCCCTGTAAAGCTCAGCGAAACGTTCCTCATTCAGTCCAAGCAGGAATTCTCTGGTCTTCTTATCGTTTCCGAAAGCTGCCAAAGCTCTTTCCGCAAAATTCTCATAATTCAAATCCTGCGCAACCATTTCATGACCTTTTACATTGATCTGAACTTTTTCAAGCTTATGGCTTGTGAGATTGACCATGGAAACACCAAGCACATCCGATAACTGATTTTTATTGAAATCCATCTCAATAAAATAGGACTGACGCATTTCCTGCATATCAGAAACATCCTGTAAAATACCAATTGCACGATATGGATTTCCATCTGTATCATATGTATTACTGCACTTGACCAGAAAATGTCTGTACTTTTTCTCGCCTTCCAATCGAAGCCGGAATATACCTTCCACATACGCCACACCATTTTTCAGTTTTTTACAAAGAACCTGAAACTTATTGACATCTTTGGAATGGATCATCTTCTTTTCCATCAGATCATCCGGTATTCTCAGTGATTCTTTCTCTCCATACAAGGGCATGGAAGCCCCCTGCCTATAGGCATATCCACTCCTCATGTCGAAAATCCATGCACTTAAATTTGCAGTTTTCAGCACAACAGAAGCATATTTCTCCTGGAATTTTGCTTCCTCTTCTGATCTGGAAAGTGCTTCTTCCGCTCTTTTTCTTGCAGTAATATCGTTGATGATCGCAGTCAGCACATGCTTTTTACCCACGCTTTCCACATACTGCAGTTTTATTCTCAGCCACAGACTTTCTCCATCCATTTCAACCGGAAATTCGCACTGTGTATTTCCTTTGGTCAGGATTGCATTTTTTGTCTGATCATACAGTTCCCTTCTATTCTCCTCATCAGGAATACAGCCAATCACATAACTACATAAATCTCCCTGATGTTTCTGACCAAATCTACGGATAAAAGAAGAATTCACACGAAGAGACCGATACCCAATCCCACTGACCTCGATCACAGCCGAAGGTTCGGCAATATTATCAAACAACTTTTCAACCAGAACATCTGATGTCCAGATTTCCGTCATTAATTTCTGGCCTTCCGATGTTTCCGGCATATCCGCTGTCCGGACACGTCCTTCCAGAAGTGCAATGTAATCTGCTTCCGGCATCGGTTTGGCAAAATAAAATCCCTGAACATAATCACAGTCTGCTTCCCGTAAAAAGCTAATCTGTATCGCTGTTTCCACACCCTCCACAATAACCGGAATGTTCAGCCATCCTGCCATTCGGATAACCGCTGCAAGAATTCTTCCGCCTTTTTCTTCATCCGGATTTTTCGGCAGGAAATGCATATCAATTTTCAGCACATCCACCGGAAGATCTTTCAGCATATTCAAAGAAGAATAGCCGCTGCCAAAATCATCCATAAAAATCAGAAATCCATAGGCGTGAAGCTGGTCCATAATGGAACGGATTATTTCTGTATTCTCAAAAAATGCACTTTCTGTAAATTCCAGATTGAATAATTTCGGAGAAATTCTGTATTTCTGTGTCAGTTCATATATATTCTCTACAAAATTTGGATTATATATATTAGCCAGTGAAACATTAACGGATATGGGCATTACCGGAAGGTCATGATCCATGCAGTACCGTATAAACTTACACACTTCCTCCCAGACATAATAATCCAGTTTGCAGATAAAACCATTTTTTTCAAAGACCGGAATGAACTGTCCCGGCATAATAATCCCTTTTTGCGGGTGTTTCCATCGAATCAAGGCTTCTGCGCCACAGGAAAGCCCTGTCTGAAGGGAGACTTTCGGCTGATAATATACTTGAAACTCTCTTTCTTTCAAGGCAATGTCCATGTCATTCAGAATCTGCTGTTCATCCATGAGCTGGGTATTTAGCACATCATTGTATATGCCTATGAACTGATCATATTTTCCTTTTACACCCTTGGATGCAAGAACCGCTCTGTCATGCATAAGTTCCACATCCAAATATGGATTATCAATTTTATATACACCAAAGGAAGGTTTTATCGTATATTCTGTATTATAATTCCTGAGTTCCGCCACCGTTTTTATCACGATGCTCTGAATCAGGTCTTCATCATGTGGAAAGCACATACTAAAAGAATCTGCCACATAGTGGGCATAGCAGGATATAGGTAATGGCACCATAAGTGAACTGACCAGATTCCCAATAAACTGTATCAGTTCATCTCCCTTTTTTACTCCAAAAAAGGAATTATAGGTTTTAAATCCATCGATGTCCAGCGTCACAAAAGCAAACTGCTTATCCAGATGTCTTCTTAACATAAGAGCAGTTTCCTTTTCAAATCTCTCCTTTTTAAACAGACCAGTCAGCACATCATTTTCATAAAATGCAAACCAGGTTCTTTTCACTGCATTGGACACACGATAATTCAGAATATTGACATCAAAAGGGACCTGAACAAAATCAGATGCTCCCAATTCCAGACAGGCTTTTTCATATTGTTGCGGATTTTCCGATGTGGTTACAATCACCGGGATATCATAAAAGTTTGCATTAGAATGATATTCTCTGAGAAAATCAATTCCCGACATAACCGGCATGTTCAGATCCAGTATAATTGCAGCAATCTGAGGCAGATTATCTTTCAACAGTTCTAATCCCTGTTGCCCATTTTCAGCCTCTATCACCTGATACCTGCTGGAAAAAGTATATTTAACAATTTCTCTGTTAATTGCGGAATCGTCAATGACAAGTATTGTATTTCTGCTAATTGCTTTGTCCATAAAGCCTCTTCCTACTGATTTTCCTTGTCCTTCAGCAAGACACTATTATTGTTCACTTCGAGCCCGATGATTCTTCTGAGGAAACTGGAAATGCGACTATATCCATAGGATTTCAGTTCAAAGTTTGGATGGCGTTTTCCGATTTCATCGTTAATGATCGATAAATTATCGATGGAGCCTCCATTACTCCGGATCATTTCCTTTATTTCGTCTTCCAGTTCTTTTTTCGAAACCTGATCCTGTTTTTTGAGGCAGGTTTTATTTCCTTCCCGTACCACACGGAACTGTGGCATTTCTTCTTTTAAAAAGACACTTAATTTTGCATAACCGTAATTACGCACATCAAAATCGGTATATTTCTCACTGATACGCTGACCCACATAACCAAGATCCAGGGATCTGCTCCCTTCTTCTGTAAACAGTGCTGCAATGGCCTTTTTCACCATCTCAATACTGGTCACATTTTCCAGTTCATTATGATCCACTTCCTGGCTTTTATCGTCAATCAGATTTAAATAGATGAATTTATTACAGGATCTGGTAAGAGCTGCAGGGGCTTTGGATTCTCCCATACCAAGCACATATTTCTTTTCTTCTCTAAGCCGCATGGCAAGTCTGGTAAAATCACTATCACTGGTCACCAGACAAAAGCCATCCACTTTGTCTTTATATAGCAGGTCCATTGCATCTATGACCATTGCCATATCCGTTGCATTTTTCCCGGAAGTATAGGAGAACTGCTGTATCGGGATAATAGAATATTCCAAAAGGACATTTTCTGTCCACCCGTTTCCTTTGTTGGACCAGTTCCCATATATCCTTCTACAGGATGCAAAACCGTATTTTTCCAACTCATCAAAAATAGATGCTGCATATTTTGAGCTGATATTATCTGAATCAATGAGAACAGCAAATTCCAGCTTGTTTTGTATCAAATCTTCCATGAATCCCTCCGATAAACTGGCAGTTTTATATTTTCACACTCTTTTACCTGATTTTTATGTCATTATATTATACTACACAATTCCACAGAAAGTACAGATGATTCCCTACATAACCTTTTATTTTTCCGGGTTTATTTCGTTCAAGCCAGGGGCTGAACTGTAACTGTTTTTTTCATGCAAATCTCAGCAGTTTCTGTTTGCATGGGAACCAGTTTAAGTTATAATAAACGAGTATATTTTACCAAAGGAGATTACTGCAATGGAAAAAGCAAAAGTATACTTTACTGATTTCAGAACTTCAAACGGAATCGGTCTTCCGGAAAAATTAAAGAAGCTGTGCCGGAGAGCCGGATTACAGACCATAGACATGGACAACAAATTTGTTGCCATCAAAATTCATTTTGGTGAACTTGGAAATATTGCATATCTTCGCCCGAACTATGCAAAAGCAGTGGCTGATCTGGTCAAGGAAGTCGGCGGGAAGCCATTTCTCACAGACTGCAACACACTCTATCCGGGTTCCCGGAAAAATGCATTGGATCATCTGGACTGTGCACAGGAAAACGGATTCAATGAAACAACCACAGGATGCCATGTGATCATCGGAGATGGCCTGCGCGGAACCGATGATATCGTCGTACCTGTTGTAGGCGGAGAATACTGTAAAGAAGCCTATATCGGTCGTGCCATCATGGATGCGGATGTCTTCATTTCCTTAAATCATTTCAAAGGGCATGAAGCCACCGGTTTTGGCGGTGCCCTGAAAAATATCGGCATGGGCTGTGGCAGCCGGGCCGGAAAAATGCATCAGCATAAACAGGGTAAACCACAGGTTAACCCTTCCCTCTGTAAAAACTGTAAGCGTTGTGCCAGAGAATGTGGTTCTGATGCGATTCGATATGACTCTGGAAAAGCAGTGATCGATCAGGAACTCTGTAAAGGTTGCGGACGCTGTATCGGAGCCTGCTCTTTTGATGCTATCAGCAATCCAAACGGTAATGCCAACGAAATTCTGGGATGTAAAATTGCAGAATACAGCAAGGCTGTTGTAGACGGACGTCCAAATTTCCATATCAACCTGATCGTGGATGTGTCGCCCAACTGCGACTGTCATGCGGAAAATGATGCTGCTATCCTGCCAAACATCGGTATGTTTGCTTCCTTTGATCCGGTGGCTCTGGATCAGGCTTGTGCAGATGCCTGCCTGCAGGCTGCGCCGCTTCCCAATTCTCAGCTTTCCGACAATTTAAACAAACCCGGATGGCACCACCATCACGATCATTTTCTGGATTCCAATCCAAACGTGCGTTGGAAAGAAACGCTGGAACACGGGGAAAAGATTGGGCTTGGTACCCGCGACTACGAACTGATCAGGATGTAATAAAAGGGCTGCTGCTTTCGCGAATGTTATTCGTGAAAGCGACAGCCCTTTTCGATTAATCCTGCTTTATAAACTTTGAAGTATTAAGTTCCACCTGTTGTCTGTTATCCGGCGTAAAGACCGTATCAACGATCTGAATTTCATCGTAGACTGCTCTCTGCTCCAAATCATAAAGCTTGTTACTCATCAGCCCCAGAACCACCGGTCTTTCAATTCTCCTATGATTTTCTCTTACAACGATTCCCTGTTCCCCATTACTCAGCATTACATAAGCACCTGCCGGCAGAATATGAATGCAGTCAATCAGTGCATCTACTGTCCTGGAATCATATTTTTCCGGTTCACTCTGCATGATTTTTATCGCCGAAAACGGAGACATAGGTGATTTATAACAGCGTATCGCAGTCAAGGTATCGTAAATATCTGCCACCTGAATAATTTTAGTGCCCGGCAACAGCTTCAGCACATTTTTCGGATGATTCGGTAATCGGTTTGACAAATCAACAGAAAGCTGTATGATATAGCGTCTTACACCAGCCGGATACTGATAGTTCAGCCCAATCTCTTCATAGCCATCCAGGATACACTGATAAATCTTATCCATTTCTACCGGATCCAGTGCCCCTTCCTTATGAAGAATATCATGAGGAACCAGAAGTCTTCCGATATCATGAAAAAGTGCTGCCTGAATCAGATACTTTATTTCCTTCTGATCCATATTCATTTTTTTGGCAATCAGGTTGGACAGGATCGCTACGTTCAGGGAATGCTTGCTGATAAAATCATTCTCACCTCGAAGGCACTGATTAAAAGTCATTTTCTCATTATTTTCGCCAAAGCGGGTGTAGATTACATCTACCAGGTTTTGTATTTTTCCGGGTACTTTATGATCCAGAACCTCTTTTAATATTTCATTTACCACATAAGTCTGTGTCCACTGAAAACGCTCAAATTCCTGTTCTCCCTCTGTAATCGGCGGTACCGGCTCAGCAGCATCCAAAATATAAGTGCCATAAAGGTTTAGAGCCTGCAGTTTCTTCTTCATAAACTCATCCACCTTTACTCCACTGTTAAAGAGCAACACCCCATCCTTGTTATATATGGTTTTTGCGAATCTGTCACCGACCTCTATCTCGGATGTTTTCACATAGTGCACTTCAGAATCTCTCCTCTCCGAAATATCTTTCTATCTTCCTATGAGAAAAGAGGTTTCAATGCTTCTGCCAGTTTATCTTTCTGAGCCTGTGCTTCTGCAAGGTCTTTTCCTAACGTTGTAAAATAGGTTTTGATTTTTGGTTCTGTACCGGATGGACGTACCACTACTGTTGCGCCGCCTTCCAAGGCATAAATCAAAACATTGGCTGCCGGCAGACCGGTTTCTTCCGGTTTCTGGTAGTCTGTTACTTTTTCAACTTTGTAACCGCCGATCTCTGCCGGTGGGTTTTCACGAAGCCCAGTCATGATTCCGGTCATCTTATCCATACCGGTAAGTCCCGGGAATTCAAAACTGTCTACCTTGTTTAAATAACGACCATATTCGGTATAGATTTCTTCCAAACGCTGCTTAATGGAGCTTCCGATGCTTCTGTAATAAGCTGCCATTTCGCAGATCAGCATGGAACCGATCACTGCATCTTTATCACGGACATAAGGACCTGCCAGATATCCATAGCTTTCTTCGAAGCCGAAAATGAAACGATCCACTTCTCCATCCGCTTCTAATCCGGCAATCTGATCCCCAATCCACTTAAATCCGGTAAGAACATTTCGCATCTCTACTCCATAGTGAGCTGCAACTGCATCAGCCAGTGGAGTGGATACAATGGATTTCACTGCAACCGGATTTTTCGGCATGGTACCTTTTTCAATTCTGCCTGCACAGATATAATCCAAGAGCAGAACACCCATTTCATTTCCGCTTACCAGTTCATAGCTGCCGTTCGGACATTTCATGGCAATACCCACACGGTCTGCATCCGGATCGGTAGCCAGCATTAAATCTGCACCACATTCCTGTGCCAGTTTCAGGCCAAGCTCCAATGCTGCAAAGATTTCCGGATTCGGATAACTACAGGTGGTAAAGTATCCGTTTGGATATTCCTGCTCAGGAACAATGGTAATATCTGTGATTCCCATGTCATTCAGAACATGTGTAACCGGCACAAGTCCCGCACCATTTAATGGGCTGTATACCAGTTTCAGACCTGCTGTTTTGCAAAGTCCCGGACGAACCTGTCTGTCTTCGATTGCATCATACAGTGCTTTCTTACAGTCATCGCCCACAAAACGAATCAGTCCTTTGTCAACGCCTTCTGCAAAGGAAATATATTTTGCACCGGTAAGTACATCGGTTTTCTGGATTTCTGCATAAACGATAGCTGCTGCATCGTCTGTCATCTGGCATCCATCGGGTCCGTATGCCTTGTATCCATTATATTTTGCAGGATTATGGGACGCTGTCACCATGATACCTGCATTGCACTGATAGTATCGTGTAGCAAAAGAAAGTGCCGGAACAGGCATAAGTGCATCATAGATGCGCACCTTAATACCATTGGCTGCCAGTACACCTGCTGCTGTTTTTGCAAACACATCACTCTTAAGTCGGCTGTCATAACTGATTGCCACCGTCTGTGTACCACCCTGGGTTTTTACCCAGTTAGCAAGTCCCTGTGTGGCCTGACGAACCACATAAATATTCATACGATTGGTACCAGCTCCAAGGACACCACGAAGTCCTGCTGTACCAAATTTTAATGCAACTGCAAAACGGTCTTTTATTTCTTCATCATTTCCTTGAATCTTGGAAAGTTCCGGCTTCAGATCAGCATCTTCCAGGTCTGCTGAAAGCCAACGCTCGTACTCTGCCTTATACATAGTAATTATACCCCGCTTATTTATATTTTTTAAAAAAGTATAAGTGGAAGATTTCTAAACAAAACATTCCACTTATACTATATCTTATTTCATAAAAATATTCAATTATATCGGCTAGTCTTTCTGCTTTTTTTTGACAGAAGTTTCGTCTTTTTGACAAACTTTTCGGCAGTTTCTACTCAGGGTTCCTTTTCCTGTTCCAACTGCTGATCCTAATACTTCCTACTGAGAATCACATAGGTAAACCAGTAAACAATCAGCATAAAGCATACAAAAAAAGATGCGATCTCTGCGTAAACCGTCTGACCGATTATCATCAGAATGATAACAGCAATTCCGGCACCAATGACACAGATATATCCGGTCCAGGACCATGCCTTCATACTGAGGAAACGGTTCCTCTCATCGCTGTTTGCGGTATCTGCCTTTTCTTTATATTCCGGGTTGGTGCGATAGCGGAAATGACGAATCAGCTGTGCAATTCCCACACCAATCAGGCCACCACCGAAGCCACCATAGATCGGATCCAGGGTTTCCGTTACTCCCATAATAAAAAGTGCAATACCTACTACTACCCAAAAAATACTAAGTGCTAAACGTTTGTTATTAAACATGATCATTCCTCCTCAAAACAAAAAACTTCTTCAATTGTCATGCCAAAATATTTTGAAATATCATAAGCAAGTTTGATAGACGGATTATACCTGCCATTCTCCAAAGAACTGATCGTCTGCCTTGATACCCCCAGAATCTTTGCCAGTTCATCCTGCTTAATTCCCTTTTGGGTTCTAATCTCTTCTATTTTATTTTTCAAAAAGCTTCCTCCTTTTCACATGATTTCATTATGCTTTTACTTTCTGTATCACAAAACGTTTTGTGTCAAGCTTGCTTTACATTTTGAATATAACACCTTATATGCTTTATGTCAAGCTTGCTTTACATTTTTAATATATCAATCTTGTGGGAACCACTATAATTCCACCATATGTCCACCACAAATCTCCCATTGATTCATCTATTTTCGCACCATAAATCCACATAATTTTGCAAATTCTATTTACTTTTTTTGAAAAATGCATTAGCATTCTAAATGATTGCAAAAAAATAAATTTATATATAGAAAAGGAGTACGAAATATGAATCTTTCACCACTTCAGAAAGCAAGATACGAATATTCTCCTAAGCTGCCAGGCATGCTTAGAAACGGTATCTCAGAAATCTGTGTAAAGGAAGGCGCTGCTACAGCAAGTGTTGCTGATCAGGACAAGATCAAAGCTCTTTTCCCAAACACATATGGAAAACCTGAAATTACTTTTGAAAAAGGCCAGAATACCTCCGCTGCCAAAAAGCAGGTGGTAGGTGTTATCCTTTCCGGTGGACAGGCTCCGGGTGGACACAATGTTATCAGTGGTCTTTATGATGCTCTGAAAGCAACAAACCCGGAAAACCAGCTGCTCGGTTTCAAAGGTGGTCCGGACGGACTTCTGAAAAATGATTATGTAGTATTTGATGATGCCTTCATCGATGCATACAGAAACACAGGCGGTTTTGATATCATCGGTTCCGGCAGAACCAAACTGGAAACAAAAGAACAGTTTGCTATCGTTGCTGAAAACGCAAAGAAAAATGGTCTTACAGCTGTTGTTATCATCGGTGGTGATGATTCCAACACAAACGCAGCTACTCTTGCAGAATATATGGCAGCACAGAATACAGGTATTCAGGTAATCGGATGTCCTAAGACAATCGACGGCGACCTGAAAAATGAAGATATCGAAGCTTCCTTCGGTTTCGATACCGCTACAAAGACCTATTCCGAATTAATCGGTAACATTGAAAGAGATGCTAACTCAGCTAAAAAATACTGGCACTTCATCAAAGTTATGGGTCGTAGCGCTTCCCACGTTGCATTGGAATGTGCTCTTCAGACACAGCCAAACATCTGCCTGATCGGTGAAGAAGTAGCTGCAAAGAAAATGTCTCTTGCACAGATCACAAATCAGATTGCTGATGCAGTAGAAAAGAGAGGAAACAACGGTAACAACTTCGGTGTTGCTATCATTCCGGAAGGTATCGTTGAATTCGTTCCTGAATTCTCCAAACTGATCGCAGAGATCAATGAACTCCTGGCTGGTGAAAAAACAGAAGCATTCAATGCTCTTCCAGACTGGACAGCAAAATACAACTTTATCAAAGCTGGTCTTACTGCGGAATCTTTTGCAGTATTTGATATTCTTCCACAGGGTATTCAGCAGCAGCTGTTCTTAGAAAGAGATCCACACGGCAACGTTCAGGTATCCCTGATCGAATCCGAAAAGCTCTTCTCTGAAATGGTTAAGAACGAACTGGCTAAGAGAAAAGAAGCCGGCACATACAAAGGCAAATTCGGTGCACAGCATCACTTCTTCGGTTACGAAGGAAGATGCGCATTCCCATCCAACTTTGATGCTGACTACTGCTACTCTCTTGGTTACAATGCATTCATGCTGATCCAGTATGGTTACACAGGATACCTTTCCAAAGTATCCAACATCTCCAAACCAGCTGAAGAATGGGTTGCAGGTGGTATGCCAATCACAAAGATGATGAACATGGAAAGAAGAAATGGTGAAGACAAACCGGTTATCAGAAAAGCTCTGGTTGAACTGGACGGTGCACCATTCAAATACTTTGAAGCTCACAGAGACGAATGGGCTGTTGAAACAGCATTCACATATCCGGGTGCTATTCAGTATTATGGTCCTGCTGAAGTATGTGATCTTACTACAAGAACACTTGCTCTGGAAAAAGCTTGATGATAAAAAGCTTCCTGGTTTTCTGCCAGGAAGCTTTTTTGTTATGGCGACGAGGAAAATACTCGGCATGCTTGTACGCAAGAGTATTTGACGACCGCTAATCAGAGTGAGATTCGCTGGGGCGTATCTCGCTCTGTCTACTTATATGGCTTCAAATTTGCAATTTTCAGATTATCCAGGAGCAGTTTCCTCTTCATGGCTCCGTCCATTTCCGGAAGGGGCCAGAAAATATAATCTTTCTCAGCATCCTCCTGACTCAGTTCCGGAATCGGATAAATCTGGTCCAAATGTTGGGAAGGACAGTCCACATATTTCCCCTTAAGCGTTGCCAGCATACGTTCTCCCACCATAAGAACAGCAGACATTCCAAAATGGAAAAATGTTTTATTTCGCAGGGATAACAGTGGGAACGTAACGCCCATCGCAGCGGTTGCTGCCAGCATACAGGTAGAAGGAGAACAGCATCCGTCTGCCTTGTATTTTGCCACATCCCTAAGAACGGATGCACAGTTTCCGAGGGCGAGAATAGGTGAAGTCATAGCACGGATCTGTGCTTCTTCATATGCTTTTCCATCCCGGTCAAACCAGTATCTTTTTCCGTCTATGACTACGCCACCTCCCACAATAATGACGAGTTCATTGGTAAATTTTTTCTTCTGGGAATAAATAATATATTCAAACCCGGAGCGCAGCGCATTGACACAGCCACCGTTACAGGTTTTTTCCAGTTCACGAACCACCTCCGGTGTAACATCGGATAAACTTTTTATCTGCGGTGCATGTGGCAGATTATGTCCTGCCAGTGTCCGTACATTTGGAAACAGATTTACAAAGTCATCATCCATCAGTGTAGGAGTAGCCCTTCTGAAATGAAATACCGGTCGCTCCCCAATCACTTCTATTTCATCTGCTCCGAATCCTCTTTTCTCTGCCTCTGTAATCAGCGGAATCGTATCCGGATCAATTCCCATAATCTCGGTTGCCACCCGGTCTGTAGCCACACTGTTCACTCCGGACACCAATACATGGGTATCCACAGGATCCACCGGAGCAGGTGTGTTTCCTTCTCCTCCAATGATACCGTCAATCAAAATCAAATCCGGCCGAAACAGATAAAGAAGATCTGCCAGTTTCTTATTGATATAATAATTATGATTTCGTTCCCGAAGTGCATAGGGAATGGTTCCCATGGCATTTTTAAATCCTAATGTTACCCCGGTATAAATGTTTGTCTTTAGTTTTGGAACCGAAACATAGCATGCTCTTCCGTCCACAATATCCTGATACAGTTCCGGTATGTAAACTTCTTTCATCACTTCCGCTTTCGGAAGCATATATCTCACAATGGGCTTTGTCTCCAGTGCCACCAGCCCCACCTCATGATGCTTTGCAATACGATCATACCCTGCATTTTTAAAGCTGTTTCTTGTGGGCATGGGTTTCCCTGAGGATTCGGTGATCATGATAGGTTTCTGAAAATGCTTCAGATAAGCAATCACTGCATCAAACACACGCGGGTCGGTAGATTCCGGATAGTCTGAGTCCTCCATACCACTGTTATGATACACAGATACCAGATTGGGCTTGACCAGAATCTTTTCACAGGCATGAAAACGGGCAGAATAACCGGTTTCCTTATCCAGCCTGTCCAGATTTTCATAGACAGCCCGATAAATCTCCACAATGTCTTCCCGTTCATAATACTGTTTTGTACCATAATCTTTTGGCAATGCCACATAATCCCTGCGCATATCCATATCCGCAGTCCGTGTAACAACAACCTGTGCTTTCATCGATCATCCTCCCGCATTTTTCAAAGCCACATATTTATGTACTATCCTGTTTTCCTATCTTTCCCTGTTTCCCTATTTTTCTACCTTTTTTGATTCATCTGTCCTGCCATTTACAAGATAAATTCCGCAGGCTACCAATACCACAGCTATAAAATACTGCCATTTTAACTCTTCTTTCAACAGCAGCGCTGCAAAGATCACTCCCAGGACCGGAATCAGCGCATTATAGATTGCAATCTTACTGATTGGATGATATGCCAGAAGTTCATTGTAAATGCCGAAGCAAACAGCTGATATCAAGATAAGCCCAATCATAACCAGTATTCCTTTCCCGGAATTAGTCCACCCACTTTTGCTTCCAATGACAGTTCCAACAACCAGCATCAATGCACCACCTATCATCATGCTTTGCCCAGTGGCCTGCATCATATTCATCTTTTTGGAAACCACTCGTGTGATCAATCCTCCGACCGCTGCACAACATGCATTTAGAAGAATCATTCCATCTCCCATAAAGGTAATGTTTTCCAGAAAATCTACTCCCGGCTGTAAATTAATCGATACAATTCCCAGAATTCCCAGGCAACACCCTATTATCTTATTGCAAAACATTTTGTCATCCGCAAAAACCATAGTAGAAAGAATGATAAGAAAAAATCCTCCCATGGAATCCAAAATAGTAGATCTCGCACTGGAAATGTATCCAAGCCCTATGTAAGCAAACATATAATGAAGAGATGTATTTATGACTGCCAGCAAAAGCAGCCATAAATAATCCTGTTTCCGCTTCATTTCCAATTTAATTTTCCTACATCCGCAAAAAACCAGTACAAAAATACCTGCAAAGAAAAACCTTATACCTGCAAAAAGTATTTTGCCACCCAAGTCTGTGCCATCAATCCGGAATTCCTGATACCCTATTTTTATCAATGGATATGCCAGTGACCAGCCTAATGCACAAAACATCGCAAGAAAGGATTTATATCTATTGTCTCGAAATATTTTTTCCATTTCATTAGTTCTCCCCGATATAATCCAGGATTTCCCTGGCTTTTCTCACAGACCGCTCATCTGTCTGCATAATATGCCACTCATCCAGTCCCGGAAGTCCCATTGGTACCCCTTCATTCCTAAACTGCATACCACTTTCCACCATTATTTTTCCACTCATATGAAAAGCAGAGACGTCCGGCAGCTCTTTTGCCAAATAGGCCAGATTTTCAGTAGTAACACCTGCTCCTACCATAATTTTTGTAGAATAACGAGCCTGTTGCCCTATTGCATTATGTTGTGCCTGTTTCTTTATCGAATTCTGTTGTAACTGCTTTGACAGAAGCTCTTTTAAAACAGGTAATCCAGCTATGCAGTTACTCTTTCCACCACTGGTGAGAATCGTATCCACACCCAGTCGGTTTGCCACTTCATAGGATTCCAAAATATCTCGGGACACATCAATCGCCCGATGGAGCGTGATGGGCAAACCATCTGCCGCATCCATCAGCACTTTCATGGATTCCTCATCGATACTGCCATCTGCCTGCAAACAGCCAAACACAAATCCATCCACAGAAAACTTTCTCAGGTTCTGAATTTGCTTTTTCATGATCTGAAGTTCTTCTTTGTCATAAAGAAAATCCCCATTTCTAAGTCGAATCATAGGACGTATTTTCACATCACTACAATTTCTTATTTCTTCCACCAATTCCAGAAATGGCGTAAGTCCACCAAGCGCTAAAGAACTACATACTTCCAAACGATCAGCGCCACCGGCAATGGCTGCTTTTGCTGATGCAAAGCTATCGATACAAATTTCCAGTGTTTTGTGATTTGCCATATTCCTCTTTTCCTTCCTTTACCATACATGAGTCCTGAGAAACGCATTCTACCCATTTACATAATATATTCACATTCTGCCAATCAAAAGAGGCTGCTTGGCAGCCTCTTTCTCAATTATTTACTCAAAATAACGGAATAAATCTTCCAAAGTTTCTTTTCTACGGATCACTTTCACAGATCCATCCTTACCAATCAATACTTCTGCCGGGCGCGGACGAGAGTTGTACGTAGAACACATGCTATATCCATATGCTCCTGTGTCTAATACGCAAGCCAAATCTCCTACTTTCATTTCCGGCAACTGACGATTTTTAGCAATGATATCTCCGGATTCACAGATATTCCCTACCACTGTGATTTCCTGAAGTTCTTTTCTTTCTACCACTTTTCCATTACGTAAAATCTCTACATCATGCCAGGAATCATACATGGACGGACGAACGAGTACGTTCATGCCGATATCCGTACCTGCATATTTTACACCTGCATTCTGTTTTACGGCATGTACTCTCCCCAGAATAACACTGCCTTCTGCAACACAGTATCTTCCGGGTTCTGATTTAAACAATGGTGCTTTCCCATATTTTTCTACAAAGGCATCTAAAATAGGCTCTAACCGTTTCTTAAAGTCTTCCATTGGGAATTCTGCTTCATCATCCAGCTTGTGATATGGTATTCCATATCCACCACCAAAATCAATGAATTCCAGATTTTCAAAACGCATCGCAATGCGAAGCAGGTTTTCCACTGCCTTCAGGTATGGCTCGGGATCCATAAACAAAGAACCAATATGCTGGTTAATACCTGCAATGGTAAGATGATATTTTTTTGAAATTTCAAAAATCTGATCAATATCTTCTTCTGCTACACCAAATTTTGTCTTTTTACCGGCTGTAACTACTTTTTCATGATGTCCGGCACCTACACCGGGATTGATACGTACTGCACATTTTCCACCAGGATTTAACTGTCCAAACAGTTCAAGCTGTGATAAAGAATCCAAGCTTGTCATAATACCTTTATCAATAGCATACTGCAGTTCATCTGCAGATACATTGTTGGGAACAAAGAAGATTCTCTCTACAGGAAATCCGGCTTTCTCCAGCATCATCAGCTCACCTACGCTCATGGCATCACAGTTGTCACCCTCTTCTAATGCCATCCTCAGAAGATGGATATTGGTATTTGCTTTGATAGAATAGTTTGCTGTATATGGATATTTCGTCACCACCTGAGCTACGGTATGCATACGCTCTCTTAGGATTTCTTCATTATACACATAAACAGGTGTGCCATACCTGACTGCAATATCTTCCGGATTATTTCCTTTAAAAAAATCTACTTTTTCAATAAATGAATTCATTCTTTTCCTCTTTTAATCCTGTACATAATTACAAACATGCATACAATTATCCTTGGTAGATTCTTCAAAAATATGCATGTATTTTTCTTTGCAAATAGCGCAGATCACAGCAGATGTACGCGCAGTTCTTTTATATCATGAAGCAAATTACAGCAGATGTGCGCGCAACTCCTCGCCGCTTAATGGACTTAAGTATGCTGGTGCAATATCAAATACTGTTTTACATCCATACTGCCCCTCATTGTACATACGATAGGCTGCACGGGCATAAGCAATCAAGACGCTTGATGTAAATTCAGGATTGGAATCTAATGTAAGCTTATATTCAATTACATGTTTATTTTCATTCTCGAAACCTGTCGTTCCACTTCTTAAAACCACACCGCCATGAGGGATTCCCTTGTGATCTCTCATTAACTCTTCCTCGCTGATGAAATGAACCGTTGTGTCATAATCTGCGAAATA
>CAMFGH010000041.1 GCA_945949875.1 uncultured bacterium | reverse complement strand
CAGACCGGGCTTTGCGTATCCGGGAAGTGACAGATCTGCAGACCGGACAGGTGAAATGCCAGATTAATTTTAAGGACCAAAAATCTGATGATAAAACCATGACCAGACCGGAGTATGAGACCCAGGTGGCAGATTTTGCGGAAATGTCTCATATTTTACAGGCATTAGGATATCATGTGGTAGAGCCTAAGGTTGTAAAGGAAAGATATCAGTACTCCAAAGAGGACATGAATGCCTGTCTGGATCAGGTTGAGGGACTTGGGAGCTTTTTGGAACTGGAGATTATGGTGGCCCGGGATGAGGAAAAGGAAGCTGCGCTGCAGCGGATTGAGCAGACACTTGACGTATTGGGATATACACTGGAACATACAACCACTATATCTTATTTATCCCAGTTACAGGAATTACAAAGGAAAATATGATAAAACTCTCTATTGACTCTCCCCTTATGGTAAGGGTATAGAATCATGTCAAAACAACAGCAGGAGGGTATAAATGATGCACGATAAAATAGTAATTCAGGGATTAAAACAGAACAATCTGAAAAACATTTCACTGGAGATTCCGAAAGAGAAGATTGTAGTCTTTACCGGCGTTTCCGGTTCCGGCAAATCCAGTATCGTATTTGATACCATTGCAGCAGAGAGCCAGAGACAGATGAATGAGACCTATTCCGCCTGGGTCAGAGGACGTCTGGAGAAATACGAAAAGCCGAAGGTAGAGAAAATTGAGAATCTGTCGGCATCGGTAATCGTTGATCAAAGCAGGTTAGGTGGTAACTCCCGTTCCACAGTTGGCACCATCAGCGACATGTATTCAGCCCTCCGGCTGTTGTTTTCCAGAATCGGACAGCCTTACGTGGGAACTGCATCTTATTTTTCTTTTAATGATCCAAACGGTATGTGTCCGGAGTGTTTCGGAATCGGAAAAGTAATGACAGTAGATTATGAAGACCGGATTGACCCGGAGAAAACCTGGATGGAAGGCATGGCAGATTTACCGGCATTTCATGTGGGTAACTGGTACTGGAAAAAGTACGAGGAAGCAAATATTTTTCCACTGGATAAAAAGTGGAAGGATTTTACAGAGACCGAAAGAAATAGGCTGCTGTATGGGGCCGATACGCCGGATGGAAAGAGAATATCAAAACAGGTGGAAGGAGTCGCAAATTATCTGAATAAGATGTTGCTGAACCGGGATACTTCCCTGATCAAAGAGGCTTCTGTGAAACGGATGATGTCCCTGGTGTCCGAAAAAGTCTGTCCGGTATGTCATGGAAAACGATTGAATGAAAAGACACTTTCCTGTAAAGTGGCCGGATATGATATCAGTGAAATGTGTGAAATGGAATTCTCCAAACTGGTGGAAGTGCTGAAAACCATCGATGATCCGAGAGCAGCCACTATCGTGGACGCTCTGGTAGCCTCCCTCACCAGAATGATTGATATCGGACTTCCCTATCTTTCCATGAATCGGGAGTCTTCCACACTCTCCGGTGGAGAAGCCCAGAGACTGAAACTGGTGCGGTATATGGGAAGCGCACTGACCGGAATGACTTACATTTTTGACGAGCCCAGTACCGGAATGCATCCCCGTGACGTACACCGTATGACGAATCTTTTGAAAAGCCTGCGGGATCGGGGAAACACAGTACTGGTAGTGGAGCATGATAAAGATGTGATTTCCATTGCAGATGAAGTAATCGATGTGGGACCGCTGGCGGGAAAAAATGGCGGACAGATTTTATTTCAGGGAAGTTATGAAAGTCTGCTTGTCTCCGGAACATTGACCGGAGAAGCCATGAAGCAGAAAGTGGAAATCAAAAAGAATCCCAGAGCGCCCCGGGAATTTCTGCCAATCCGTAATGCCTGCAAGCATAATCTGAAAAACGTTTCGGTAGATATACCGGTTGGCGTGTTAACAGTAGTAACCGGTGTGGCCGGTTCCGGGAAAAGCAGTCTGATTCGGGATGTGTTTGCAAAAGAATATGAGGACAGGGTGGTTTTGGTAGATCAGTCTGCCATCACAGCCACCGGACGTTCCACACCGGTTACATTCCTGGGCATCTTCGACGAAATACGAAAGGTGATGGCAGAAGACAACCATGTGAATCCGGGATTATTTTCTTTTAATAGTAAGGGCGCCTGTCCGGTTTGTGGCGGAAAAGGTATGGTTGTTACCGAACTGGTCTTTATGGATCCGGTGACCACGGTTTGCGAAGCCTGTGAAGGAAAAAGATACAGTAAGGAAGCACTTTCTTATCAATACCGGGGCAAAAACATCCAGGAGATTTTATCCATGTCTGCTTCGGATGCCTATGAGTTTTTCCGGGATCACAAAAAAATCAGTAAGTATCTGAAAGCAATGATTCATGTGGGGCTGGATTATCTGTCACTGGGGCAGCCGGTTTCCACACTCTCCGGTGGCGAACGACAGAGACTGAAGCTGGCAAAATATCTGGATCAGAAAGGAAACATTTATGTGCTGGATGAGCCTACTACAGGACTTCACGCATCGGATGTGGGAAAGATCATGGAGCTCTTGGAGAGTCTGGTGGACAAAGGCAATACGGTTATCGTAATTGAGCACAACATTGATGTGATGAAACAGGCAGATTATATCATTGATATCGGTCCGGATGGTGGAAGCAGTGGTGGTGAGGTGGTCTTCACCGGAACCGTCCGGGAAATGATGGAGCATGGAGAGAGTATTACAGCAAAGTATATTCGTAGGGATGATTGAGAAAACATCCGTTTCCTTGACAATCCCATAGGCAGTTGCTATCATAAAACCCAGACTGACAAAAAGTCGGTCTGGATTTTTAACAGTAAGGGGAATATCTGTTTAGGAAAGGCATTTTTTACCATACAAAAGAGAACTTGTACCAAGGAGGAAAAAGCATGTTTTTGATTGCATATGCAAAAATGCAGATTGCCTGTCTGATCATACTGCTTTATATTGCACTGAATTATTTTTATGAATGTCATAAGTATGGAAGACAATCCACCCAGTCCTTTTATGATGAGATACTTGGTATCAGTATCGCTACGGTTATATTGGATGGTATTTCGGCCTGCACGGTCAATTTTCCGGATGTGATTCCGAAATGGTTTAATCTGCTGGTTCATGCCGGGTTCTTCATTGGCTTGAATACTTTTATTTTTCTGTTGTTTCGCTACCTCAGAAAGGGAATTCGAAAACAGAAACAATCTCTTCAAACAAAGATTTTTCTGTATTTACCATGGGGTATCAGCAATATCCTAATTCTTTTATTTATTCCGTTTCTACATTTCCGAACAGGGATTTGGACCGATTATTCTATGGGGCTGTCTGCTCAAACATGTTTTATCGTGGGATTTATCTATATTCTGGAATGTGTTTACGAATTGCATCATGCCTGGAGATATATCGGTATGAGCAAAAGAATTTCTCTTTTAACGTTTATTGCTGTACTGGCAGTGGTCTGTTCCATACAGGCTATATGCCCGGAAACCTTGATTACCTCTCTGGGAATCACTATTGTTACCATTGGCATTTATTTAAATCTGGAAAATCCTGCCTTTGACGAGCTTCAAAGAAATTATGATGCCATGGTTGTTGGATTTGCAGACCTGGTGGAAAATCGAGATGAGAATACCGGTGGACATATCAAAAGGACAAGTGAATATGTCCGGATTATTGTGAAACAGCTGCGTGACAGAAGAGTGTATGAAGAACGAGTCACGGTGGATTTTACAGAGAATGTGATTAAAGCAGCACCGCTTCATGATATTGGAAAAATTGCTACGCCGGATGCTATTTTGACCAAACCCGGCAAACTGACAGATGAAGAATACGAAATCATGAAACAGCACGTCATAAAGGGAAGTGAAATGCTGGAAGGCGTACTGAGAAACATGAACGATAAAGATTATAAGGAAATCGCTTACGAGGTATGCCGATATCATCATGAAAAATGGAATGGAAAAGGTTATCCGGATGGTCTGGCTAATTACGCTATTCCACTGAGTGCACGTATCATGGCGGTGGCGGATGTGTTTGATGCGATTTCCCAGAAACGCTGTTACAGAGATGCCATGCCACTGGATAAATGCTTTCAGATCATAGCAGAAGGAAGCGGAAAAGATTTTGATCCGGAAGTAGTAAACGCTTTCTTTGCAGTAAGAGAAGAAGCAGAGCGGATTTGCATGGAATATCGCGAAAAATAAAGGATTATGGATGGGAATGAAACATGCGGATTGTGAAAGAAGCTGAAGAAAGAAAAAATGAAATTTTGGATGTGGCAGAAGAGCTGTTCGGAACGTATGGATTTGATCATACCAGTACCAACGATATTTTAAACCGGGTCGGAATCGCCAGAGGAACCTTATATTATCATTTTAAGTCCAAGGAAGATATTCTGGATGCTGTGATTCAGAGAATCGTGACCAAGGGAATGACGAAAGCCTCAAAAGTGGCACAGGATGAACAACTTTCTGTGACAGAAAAAATGACCCAGGCTGTGATGGCGCTGAATATAGATTCCGGTATCGGCGATGAGGTTATGAAACAGATTCATAAGCCTCAAAACGCCCTGATGCACCAGAAATTGCGGGACAGCCTGTTGTTCGGAATCATTCCCATTATCACCCGGATCGTTGAGGAAGGAATACAGCAGGGGGTTTTTCAGACTGATTATCCCCGGGAAGCTGCAGAAATGATCATGATCTATTCCCATGTGGCTTTCGATGATATGTATGAACAGAACGAAGAAGGAATGGAACAGCGAATCGCAGGATTTATTTATCATACAGAACGGATTCTGGGAACTTCTGAAGGAAGTCTGAAAGAAGCGATCATG
The DNA here is from genome assembly GCA_945949875.1 of uncultured bacterium. Classification (GTDB taxonomy): domain Bacteria; phylum Bacillota; class Clostridia; order Lachnospirales; family Lachnospiraceae; genus 1XD8-76. Next base: position 16,838 of record CAMFGH010000041.1, on the reverse strand, counting down.
AAGATTTTTTTGAAAGAGAAGTAGATTTGGCAAAATCAAATAAAGATACAGCCCTTATTCTGAAATACCAATTGGGTAAAATTGGTGTTTGAGGATAAGGGTATTTTTTATGCAGAAAAAAGCGTGAAAAGGTATACTTCAAAAGGAGTCTGAAAAAGTATATTGACAAAATCGACACGTGTGTCTATAATAAAGAAATCGACACGAGTGTCTAAAAATGGAGGAGAATGGTTTGACACCAAAAAAAGAAAGAACCAGAGAACATATTTTAGAAAAATCCTATGAGTTATTTGCTAAAAATGGATTTCATGCGGTATCCATGAAGGATGTATGCGAGGCAACAGAACTGAGCCGCGGTGGCCTTTACAGTCATTTCCCGGGAACAAAGGAAATTTTTGAAGCAATTCTCGAAAAACTCAATGAGAAAGATGCCATGAATTTTCATGAGGAGATGGAAAAAGGAACTTCGGCTACCAGAATTCTGGAAAACGCATTGTTACTTATGAAAGACGAGATGAATCATCCGGAGGATTCCCTCAGTCTTGCCATGTACGAATATGCCGGTAAAGTTGGGAAGGAAGGCATGGACCAGTTTAATCAGATTGGCGAGGAAAAATGGACAGACCTGATTGAATATGGCATTCAGCGTGGAGAATTCAAACAGGTGAAAGTGGAAGAAATCGTAAATGTGATTTTATATGTTTATCAGGGCGTCCGAATGTGGAGTCGGATTATCCATATGAAACCGGAAACCATAGATTCCATTATCGGATATATCCGACGGGAATTAGAAATACATCCGGAAATGAATTTGTAAAAGAGGTATTGAAATGGAAGAGAAAAGAATAAAAATCGGAATCATACCGGCTGTTTTGTATGGGGAAAAGGCCGACAAGGTCTACCTGTATATTCACGGAAAGCTGGGGCAGAAAGAAGAGGCAGCGGACCTGGCTGAAATTGTATGTCCAAATGGTTTTCAGGTGTTGGCTGTTGATATGCCTGGGCACGGAGAGCGAAAAGAAGAGATAGAGAGATTTCTTCCCTGGGAGATTGTTCCCGAACTTCAGATGGTTATGGAATGGGCTAAGGAAAGATGGCAATCGGTTTCCATAAGGGCGAACAGTATCGGTGCCTATTTTAGTATGCTCAGCTTTGCAGAGGATACGCTGGAGAATGTTTTGTTTGTTTCTCCTATTCTGAACATGGTACAGCTGATTGAAAATATGATGCTGTGGACCGGTGTTAGTGTATCGGATCTGGAGAAGCAAAAACGAATAGAAACACCCTTTGGGGAGACTCTTGACTGGACCTATTACCAGTATGCGAAGAGTCATGTGATCCGTAAATGGGATCATCCTACCAAAATTCTTTATGCGGGAAAAGACAATATGACCAGCCGGGATACTGTTGAGAGTTTTGCAAGGGAATATCATGCAAAGCTGGAGGTTATGGAGGAAGGAGAGCACTTTTTCCATACACCGGAGCAGCTTAAGGTACTGAGACGCTGGACGGAAAAGAACTTTTGAATGGGAGGATTAAGAAAATGATTTTATACACAGAAAGACTGATTCTGCGCCCTTGGGAAGAATCGGACGCAGAAAGCTTATATGAATATGCAAAAAATCCGGAGGTTGGTCCGATTGCCGGATGGCCTGTACATACCAGCGTGGAAAACAGTCGGGAGATTATCCGTGACGTTTTGTCAGCAGAAGAAACCTATGCGGTATGCCTTCGGGAAGATAATAAAGCAATCGGAAGTGTGGGCCTCATGATAGGAGAACACAGCAATCTGAATCTGCCTGAGGAGGAAGGAGAAATCGGATACTGGATCGGTGTGCCATTCTGGGGCCGGGGTCTGATTCCGGAAGCGGTTCAGGAACTGATACGCCATGGCTTTGAGGATTTGAAACTGAAACGTTTATGGTGTGGTTATTTTGATGGAAATATCAAATCCAGAAGAGTGCAGGAAAAGTGCGGTTTTGTATACCACCATACCAATAAGGATATTTACTGGAAACTGATGGATGATATTCGAACAGAACATATCACCTGCTTAGAACCGGATTCCAACAGAAAATAGCGAAGAATATTTCAGCTCTTCAGCTGATGAGATGAGCTGCAATACCATGCAGATTAATAATTATAAAAATCGAAGTTAAATAAAAAAAGCGGTTGACTCTCCCCTTTAGGTAAGGGTGTATCCTTCCTCTTGTAAAGAGATAGGAGGGTAAAAAAATGAGTGAAACGTGTTTGGAAATCCGTGGTTTGACAAAATGTTATAGCGGACGAAGGGTAGTGGATGATGTATCTTTCTCGGTAGAAAAAGGTGCGGTTTTCGGTCTTCTGGGACATAATGGTGCAGGAAAAAGTACCACCATTGAAATGATTCTGGGACTGAAGAAACCGGAGAAAGGAACAGCACTTGTATTTGGAAAAGAGGTGGCAAAACACAAAAAAGAGAGTTTTGAAAAAATAGGAGTTCAACTTCAGTCATCCTTTTATCAGGAAGCAATCCGGGTAGAAGAGGTTTGTAAAGAACGGACAGCTCTTTATCAGAATCCAGGAGATTATAAAGAACTTTTACAGCAATTTGGACTGTCTCAATTGGAAAAGAGTCCGGTTAACAAATTATCCGGCGGGGAAAGACAGAGATTGTCTGTAGCTCTGGCACTGATCGGTAATCCGGAAATCGTATTTTTAGATGAATTGACCACAGGACTGGATGTGGCAGCCAGAAGAGAAGTATGGCGGACACTGAAAGAATTAAAGGACAGTGGCATGACGATTTTCCTGACTACACATTATATGGAAGAAGCAGAAAAGCTTTGTGATCGGATTACATTATTAAAGAATGGAAAGATCCTTACAGAAGGAACTGTGGACGAAGTGGTTGCACGTTCCCCTTACGATAATCTGGAAGAAGCATATCTTTGGTATATGGATGAGGAGGTTGAATTATGAAAAGATTTTTGAGATTATATGGAATAGAACAGAAACTGTTTTTCCGCTCAGCGGACGTGTTTATTTTCAATTTATGTATGCCGGTAGTCGCACTGTTTATGATTGCATTGATTGGTGGAAATAAAAGTGCCGGAGAAAATATGACCTATCTGCAGAGTGCGTTTGCATCACTGATCTGTGTGGGCATTTGCTGCTGTGCTTTTATGAGCATTCCGATTGTGATGGTAGATTACCGGGATAAGAAAATACTGAAATCCTTTTACTGCAGTCCCTGTAGTCCGGCCTGGCTGCTTGGAGCAGATACGCTCTGTAGCGGAGTGATGAGTATCATTTCTGCAATACTGGTGGCAACAGTCGCAATCATCGGTTTCGGATATCGTATGGAAGGAAATGTACCTGCTTTTATCGGAGCGTGGTTTTTAACCATGATTTCCATGTTTTCCATCGGTCTGATGATTGCCAGTGTGTGTAAAACAGCAAAAACCATGAATGTGGTGACATCTCTGGTTTATTTCCCTATGCTGCTTTTTTCCGGAGCCACCATTCCTTACGAACTGTTTCCGAAAGGATTACAACACATCGCAGATTTTTTGCCCCTTTCTCAGGGAATTCAGCTGATGAAAGCCATATCTACCGGAAACAGAGTGGAACATATATACGGAATCATCGTGTTAGTCGCTATAACCGTTGTGTGTACAGCGATTTCGCTGAAAACATTCCGATGGGAATAATGGATACCAGTAAACATAAGTGCTCACAACCAATCATGGGAAGGTTGTGGGCTTCCATCAATGGCATATGAAAGGATTTTGCTTATGAATATGACAGAAGAACATTTCTACGATCAGAAAGAAGAGGATGTTTTATACAAAATCGGGATGTTTGCCCAGATGAATCACATTACGGTAAAGACGCTGCGTTTCTATGAAGAGCAGGGATTGCTTTTCCCTGCAAAAATAGATGAGTACAGTGGATATCGTTATTATAAAATGAGCCAGATGGAGACCGTGCACAGGATTCTGGCGTTAAAGGAAGCCGGATTTAAAATCGATGATATAAAAGCTTTAAACAGCGGCCAGGATGAAAACAGCTTTTTGACTCAGAAAAAGAATGAAATCTTAGCAAAGATTGCAGATCTTACCCTGCAGTTGTCCAAGCTGGATGCCTATTTGTCCGGAGTTTCCGCTTCTTTGGCATCTCCTGTTCGGGTTAAGACGATTCCGGAAGTACGGTGCGCTGTGATGGAAAGCCGGATCGAATCCTATGATGAGCTTTTTAAAAGAATGCCGGAAATGGGGGCCTGTATGGAAGAGGCAGGATGCGTCTGCCTTCTTCCGGAGTACTGCTTTACCAACTATCTGGAACCGGGTTATAAAGACGAAAACATACTGATTGAGACCTGTGAAGCTATTTCAAAAAAAGAAAGAGATGTGGAAGGGCTGAAAGATAAAGTTTTCCCGGAAATAGAAGCGGCATGTGTATTTCACAAGGGTTCTTATGCGAACTTCTCCCAGACCTATGCGGTTATCCTGAAATATATTGAAGAAAATCATTACGAGATTTGCGGACCCATTCGTGAAAGCTATATCGATGGCGTTTGGAATAAAGATTCGGTGGATGAGTGGCTTTCTGAAATCCAGATTCCGGTACGAAAAAGAGTGTGAATTATTTCCACTCTTTTTTTGTTGACATATGGTAAACGGTCGTTTACTATATGGGTATAGGATGGTAATGAGATGTAGGATATTAATGAGATATGGGATGTTAAAGAGAGAAAAGAAAAGTAGGAAAAGAGAAATCAAAAATGAGTGAAGTGATAAGAGCACGTGTGATTTCTGTGCAGAGAGAAAGCTATCTGGTAAGAACGGAAAAATGTGAAAAGACGGAATACATGGCCCATCTTAACGGAAATTTGAGAGAGGCAGAACAATTTCCAATCGTAGGAGACTATGTTCAAGTGCTGGTGGATGATTATGACAGCGCTTTGATCATGGCCATTGAAAAGCGGAAAAGCTATTTTTCCAGACCGGACAGAGGGGGTCATAGTGATGGTTTTGTAAAGACAATGAAAGAGCAGCCGGTGGTTGCCAATTTTGATTATGTTTTTATCATCACCTCCTTAAATCAGGATTTCAGTGTGAATCGTATTGCCAGATATGCATCCATTACAGAATCCGGTGGAGGAACACCGGTGGCCATACTTACCAAGGCAGATTTATGTGATCAGGTAGAAGAATATGTGGCCCAGGTTCGGCAGATCAATGATTCCATGGATATCATTCCGGTCAGTTCCTATACAGGGGAAGGACTGGACCGGATTCGAAAGTATTTTAAGGAAGGCATACCACTACCCATCGACGGATGATTGAACTGGACGGTGTCAGTCTGATTGATACACCGGGTATGCGGGAAATCGGAGTGTGCGATGTGGAAGAGGGTATCAACCGAACCTTTGAGGATATTGCTGAACTGGTCTGCCAGTGCAGATTTTCCGACTGTACCCATGAGGGAGAGCTGGGATGTGCAGTGCAGAAAGCCATAAAAGATGGCCTGCTTGACCGGGAACGCTGGGAAATGTATCTGCGCCTGCAGTTGGAAAGTGGTTGGGCAAAAGAGAAAAAGCAGCAGAAGATGGTGGAAATTTCCAAAAAGAGAAAAGAATTAAAAAAGAAACGTTATTAACCAGGTATTAATATTTGGAAAAATAAGAAAAGAGATGCAAATGGGAAGCAGTATAGGAGGTAGTTTTTGAAGGATACAAAACAGAGGATACTGGAGATTGCTCTTGAGTTATTTGCCAGAGACGGTTATGAGGCTGTATCTACCAGTCAGATTGCCGGTGATCTTGGTATTACCAAAGGGGCACTTTATAAACATTATAAAAATAAGAGAGATATTTTTGACAGCATTGTGAAGAAAATGGAGCAGCGGGACGGAGAACTGGCAGAAGAGAATGAGGTACCCACAGAGGATATACCTGAGGCAGGGGATGTAGCCGGGGAAGAGGATATTTCCAAAGTAGAGGCATTTTATAAACAGGTGACTTCGGCACAATTTTTGGAATACAGCAAAGAGATGTTTCTTTATTGGACCGAAGATGAGTTTGCCTCCAATTTCCGGAAAATGTTGACTCTGGAACAATATAGAGACCCGGAAATGAGCAGGCTTTATCAGCAATATCTGGGAGATGGACCAAGAAACTATGTGAAAAATATTTTTGACGGCATGGGCTATGAAGATGCAGATATGCGTGCTATGGCATTTTATGGAACGATGTTTCTGGGATACAGTATCAGTGACGCTGCTAAAGATAGAAATGCTGTGAAACTGCAGATTTTTTCTGCTATGGAAAAACATTTGCAGCAAACATAAATATCAAAACATATAAGAGACAGGAATAAAACGATGAAAGAACAATATATCATTCGATTAGAAAGAAAAGAAGAACAACGAGAAGTAGAAAACCTGGTGAGAGAATCCTTTTGGAACGTATATCGACCGGGTTGTCTGGAACATTATGTTCTGCACCAGCTTCGCCAGGATAAGGATTTTATACCGGAGCTTGATTTTGTAATGGAGATGGACGGAAAGCTGATCGGTCAGACAATGTATATGAAAGCATCCATACAGGCAGATGACGGAAGAGTTATTCCGATTATGACCATGGGACCCATTGGGATTGCGCCGGAGTATAAGCGAAAAGGATATGGAAAGATCCTGCTGGATTATTCCCTGGAGAAAGCAGCCCAGATGGGTGCCGGGGTGGTATGCTTTGAAGGAAATATTGATTTCTATGGAAAGAGTGGTTTCGTGGAGGCAAGTACAAAAGGAATCCGGTATCATGGAGTGCCGGAAGGGGAAGATGCGCCTTTCTTCTTATGTAAAGAATTGATACCCGGCTATCTGGACGAAATTACCGGCGTGTATTCTACGCCGGAAGGATATTTTGTAAGTGAGGAAGAGACAGAGGAATTTGACAGATCTTTCCCACCAAAGGAAAAACTGAAACTTCCGGGACAATTGTTTGGATAAGGAATCACATATGAAAAAAGCATAAAATGCTATCCTTCCTGCGTAAAATGAGATAAGATAATACATGAGAAGCATTACAATATTGAATATATGCTACATACTGTAGTCACATGGTTAAGATTACCTGGTAAATGCTATATGTCAAATACCAAATACCAAATACTATGTGCTGCATGTTACAAAAGGAAAGGATGAGGTAATTCAAATGGGACTTATTAAAGCAGCAATCGGTGCAGCAGGCGGAACACTGGCAGATCAGTGGAAAGAGTTTTTCTACTGCGATTCATTGAGCAGTGATGTCATGGTAGTAAAGGGGCAGAAACGTGTAGGAGGCAGATCCTCTAATACCAAGGGAAATGATAACATTATTTCCAATGGTTCCGGAATCGCAGTAGCCGATGGACAGTGTATGCTCATTGTGGAGCAGGGAAAAATCGTTGATTTCTCAGCAGAACCCGGGGAATATACATTTGACAAATCTACAGAACCAAGTATTTTCAGTGGAAATCTTGGAGAAAGTATCAAAGCATCTTTTGCCACCTTCGGAAAGAGATTTACCTATGGTGGTGATACCGGCAAAGATCAGAGAGTTTACTATATCAACACCAAGGAACTGATGGATAATAAATTCGGCACAGCAAACCCGGTACCATTTCGCGTGGTAGATTCCAGAATCGGCCTGGATGTGGATGTAGCGCTTCGCTGTTCCGGTGTATATTCTTATAAAATTGCAGATCCGATTCTGTTCTATACCAATGTTTGCGGAAATGTACAGAGCGAATACACCAGAGAAACCATTGATAAACAGTTAAAGACAGAATTTATCAGTGCGCTTCAGCCGGCACTGGGCAAACTTTCGGAAATGGAACTTCGTCCAAATCAGATTGTGACCCATACCACAGATCTGGAAAATGCAATGAATGACGCTCTTTCTTCCAAATGGGGACAGACCAGAGGTCTTAAGGTGGTCAGCATCGCCCTTGGTTCGGTTACTTTGCCGGATGAAGACGCTGAAATGATTAAGACACTTCAGAAAAGTGCAGTGCTTACCAATCCTAATATGGCAGCTGCAACTTTGGCAGGAGCACAGGCAGATGCGATGAGAACTGCGGCAGGAAATAGTGCAGGTGCCATGACCGGATTTATGGGGATGGGCATGGCAAACATGGCAGGTGGCATGAATCCTCAGGGGCTTTTTGCAATGGGCCAACAGGTGCAGGGCCAGCCTCAGGGACAGCAGACACAAGGCCAGCTTCAGCAACCATCTCAGCAATCCGCATCGGCAGCAGGTGAATGGACCTGTAGCTGTGGCACTGTAAATACCGGAAAATTCTGTGGCAACTGTGGAGAAAAGAAACCGGAAGCAAAACCGGCAGCAGGTGAATGGACCTGTAGCTGCGGCACTGTAAACACCGGAAATTTCTGTAGCAACTGTGGCAGTAAAAAACCATCAGCAGAGTGGACCTGCAGTTGTGGAACCGTAAATACCGGTAAGTTCTGTGGAAACTGTGGAAAGCCACGTGCATAGGAGGAAATATGTCAGAAATACAGGAGTATAAATGTCCCTGTTGCGGCGGCGCGATCGAATTTGACAGTAGCTTGCAGAAATTAAAATGTCCTTACTGTGATACCGAGTTTGAGATAGATGCACTGGCTCAGTATGAAAAGGATGTATCCAAAGACGAAGACAGTAACATGGAATGGGATATCAGTTCCATGCAGACATGGACAGAAGATGATGAACAGGGGATGAAAGTATACATATGCCGGTCCTGTGGCGGCGAGATTATGGCGGATGAAAATACGGCTGCAAGCCTCTGTCCCTTCTGTGACAGCCCGGTGGTAATGAAAGGCAGTATCAAAGGGGCTTTGAAGCCGGACTGTATCATTCCGTTTAAGCTGGATAAAAAAGCTGCTATGGCCGGATTTGCACAGCATTTGAAAAAGAAGGCGCTTTTGCCCAAGGTATTTAAGACGGAAAATCATATCGAAGAGATCAAGGGAATCTATGTTCCATACTGGCTCTTTGATACCAAAGCGGATGCCCATATGAGATATAAGGGAACGAGAGTACGTTATTGGAGTGATTCCAGATATAACTATACAGAAACCAGTCATTTTGCCATTACCCGGGATGGGGATATTTCCTTTGCCCATGTACCGGCAGACGGTTCTTCCAAAATGCCGGATGAACTGATGGAGTCCATAGAACCCTTTGATTTTCAGGATGCAGTGCCCTTTGAAAGTGCTTATTTTGCCGGGTATTTTGCAGATAAATATGATGTGGATGAAAAGCAGAGCATCATCCGGGTCAACGAACGTGTCCGGAATGCCACTGCACAGAATTTTATGAATACCATACAGGGCTATCATTCGGTCATTCCGGATGGCGGAAATATCAATTTATCAGAGGGAAAGACCTGTTATGCCATGTATCCGGTGTGGATACTGCACACCAGATGGAATGGCCAGCTATATACCTTTGCCATGAATGGGCAGACCGGGAAATTTGTTGGAAATCTTCCCATTGATAAAGGTCTTCTTTGGAAGTATTTTGGCATAGCTTCCGGGATTGCTTTTGTTGCAGTCTATCTGCTTATGGCCCTTGCCTGGTTATTGTAGGAGGATGAAAAGATGAAACAAAGAAGATTATTATATGGTTTTTCTGCTCTCCTCCTGACGATACTGTTTCTGACCGGTGGCTTGTTTTCGTTAAAAGCGGAAGCGGAAGAACTGATGCATCTGGTGGATGATGCCGATCTGGTTGCAGAGCAGGAGGAAAGCAGAATCAATCAAACCCTGGCTGAACTCAGTGAAGAACATGACATGGATGTGGTCATTTTTACAGAAGAAAATGGCAGTATCCCCTCAGCCATGGAAGCGGCAGATGATTTTTTTGATTACAGTGGATATGGGAAAGGCCCGGATTATTCGGGAGTCCTTCTCTATGTGAATATGGAAACCAGAGATGTATGGATTTCTACCCGTGGAGATGGAATTACAGCTTTTAACGATGATGGAATCGACTATATTTTGGATGAGATCACGCCAATGCTTGGCAGCGGGGATTTTGTCGAAGCATTTGATGAATATACGGAAATCTGTGAAGATTTTATCATACGGGCTGAAAATGGCACACCCTATGGCACAAATGGATCAGGAGAAGGTTATACAGGAAAAAATAGATTCCCGGCATTTCGGAATCTGTTTATCAGCCTGCTGATTGCAATATTGGTGGGTGGTTCCTATGCATGGATGTTAACCCGGGAAATGAATTCCGTGGCACCTAATAACAGTGCCGGAAACTATATTGTGCCGGGCAGTATGCACGTGCAGAATTCTGGAGAAATGTTCCTGTTCCGGAATGTGACAAAGGTAAAGAGGCAAAGTGAGTCGGGTGGTAGCTCCGGTGGACATTCTTCCACGCACCGTTCTTCTTCGGGAGCCCGTCATGGTGGCGGAGGCAGAAAGTTCTAAGAATATCCAGAAACAGAATTATAGTTTTCTCTTGCATAAAACACTTTAATACTTTATTATAGTGCAGAGATAGTGAACTAAAGTATTAAAGGACAAGAGATAAATGAAAAACAGTAAAATCATAAAGTGTCAAAATAAAGCAGCAAAGAGATTGAGAGTAGAACAAAGCCTGTCTCTTTGCTGTTTTATGCTTATTATACTGGCTTGGTGTGTACTTACCTTTGGTGGTATGGTATCTGAGATTTTTCTCCCATCCCCATTACAGGTGATTCAGAGACTGATAGAAATGCATCTGGATGGTTCCCTGTGGCTCAGCTGTTGGGAATCTACAAAACGTGTCATGGTAGGCTGGATCTGGTCGGTGGTGATCGCACTGCCCTGCGGTATGCTGATGGCCAGCTCGCGAAAATTTTCAGCATTTGTACAGCCAATCATTGAATTTGCCAGATATTTGCCGGTTGTAGCCCTTGTTCCATTGACGCTTCTTTATATGGGCATAGACGAATCACAGAAATACATGATCATCTTTCTGGGAACCTTTTTCCAGCTGGTACTGATGGTATGTGATACGGCTTCCGGTGTGGATAAAAATATGATAAATGCAGCTAAAACACTGGGAGCAGGAAAATTCCAGATTTACAAAGAAGTAATTTTCCCCGCATCTCTTCCGGGACTTATGGATGACTTTCGTATGACCATAGGTTGGGCCTGGACCTATTTAGTAGTAGCAGAAATGGTTGCGGCAAACAACGGACTGGGATATATGATTCTTCGTTCTCAACGATATCTGGCTACGGATACGATTTTTGCCGGATTGATCATGATTGGCTTAATTGGTCTGGTGACAGACTGGATTTTCCGCAGCCTGAGTTATCTTGTTGCGCCATGGCAGGAACGTCTGAAAGGGAAGTAATAGTATGAAACTGGAAGTAAAAGATTTAACCAAAATATATCACAGTCAAAACGGAGATGTGACAGCCATCGATCATGTGAATCTTCAGGTTGAGGAGTCCGAGTTTGTTATGATCGTAGGACCGTCCGGGTGTGGAAAAACCACCTTGATCAATATGATTGGCGGGTTGGATGAAGCTACTTCGGGGCAGGTGATTCTGGATGGAAAGGAAATAGAGGGGCCTGGACCGGATCGAGGCATGGTTTTTCAGGGATACAGTCTTTTTCCATGGCTTACGGTTCTGAAGAATGTGGAATTTGGTATGAAAATGCGGAAGGTTCCGGCAGAGGAGCGGACCAGGAAGGCTATGGAATATATCAAGCTGGTTGGCCTGGAGGGATTTGAAAATGCTCTTCCCAAGCAGTTGTCCGGTGGTATGAAGCAGCGTGTGGCGATTGCCAGAACCCTGGCCAATGAGCCGGAAATGTTGCTGATGGATGAACCCTTTGGGGCACTGGATGCCCAGACCAGAGTGGTTATGCAGGAACTGCTGGCAAAGATCAGCAGAGAAACCAGGACCACCATTCTCTTTATTACCCATGATATTGATGAGGCTGTTTTATTGGGAGATCGGATTTATGTGATGAGCAGAAGACCGGGAACCATCCGTGAGGTGATCACAAGCAGCCTTCCGGCAGAAAGAAACCATAACTGCTTTGTATTACCACAGTTTTTGGAAACAAAAAAGAAAATCATGGACATGCTCTGGCAGGAAAGCCAGGATGCAGCCCTTGATCGATAATTTAACGAAGTACAAAAGGAGAGAATATTATGAAAAAGAAATTGCTTAGTATGTTACTGATTTGTGTATTGCTTGTAAGCATTCTGCTTACCGGTTGCGGTTCCAAAAAGAAAGGTGCCAGCGACATGACCATGGCATTTTGTACCTGGACAGGGTATTCCCCTATGTTTATTGCACAGGAAAACGGTTATTTTGAAGAAGCCGGCATTAACATGGACATTCAGGTGATCGAAGATGAATCTACCTACACCAGTCTGATCACAAAAGGCAGCATTCAGTTCCTGGCAACTGCACAGGATCCTAACATCAAAATGTATGCCAATGGTGCAGACAGCAGATACCTTCTGACCATGGATTCTTCAGAAGGAGCCGATGGTCTTGTTGCAACTGCAGAAATTCAAAGCCTGGATGATCTGGCAGGAAAGAGCGTTGCTCTGGATAAATCAGCATCTTCCTATTATTTCTTCCTGACAGCGTTGGAAAAAGACAGTTCTCTGACAGAGGATGACATCAATGTGCTGGATATGGGTGATACAACAGAAGCAGGTCTTGCATTTATGGCAGGAAACGTGGATGCAGCCATCATGTGGGAGCCGGAACTTTCTGAGGCTCTGGAAACAGTAGAAGGTGCACACACAGTCATCACCAGTGCAGACTATCCGAATACCATCATGGACTCTTTGGTTGTAAATACAAAATTTGCAGAAGAAAATCCGGAAGTGGTTGATGCTGTGGCAGAAGCATGGTACAAGGCAGTGGATTTCCTGAATGAAAATCCGGAAAAAGCTTATGAGCTGATGGCCAGCGGATTCGAAGAGGTAACTGCAGAAGATATTGCGGCAGACTGTGAAGGTCTTGCTATTTACGGAAAAGCAGAAAACGAAGAGTTGATAAGCTCCGGTTCCATCGAAGCAATCAGCCAGAATATGGCAGATTTCTGGATGGAAAAAGGAGAATGTGATACCAACGATTTAACTGCATTCTTCTCTCTGGTAAAATAAAAACCGAATAACGTTTGATATGTTTTAGAAGCATACTAATAAATCGGGCAGAGATACCTTATTATTCTCCGGGATATTAGTATGCTTTTTCTGTTCACAAGTCATAGACAGATATGGTAAGATATGGATGCGTGTGAATAGCAAAGTGGATAAGATATGCGGAAAGAAAACTAAGGGAATAAGGGAAAGAACATGAAGAAACAGTTAAAATACGTGGTAATCGGTGCCGGTGGAACCGGTGGTGCAATCGGTGGATTTCTGGCCAAAGCCGGAAAAGATGTGACCCTGATTGCCAGAGGAGATCATCTGGAGAGGATGCAGGATAATGGACTGGGATTTGAAACTCCGGATGGCAACTTTTCAGTGCCGGTGAAGGCCTGCACGATGGAGGATTATGGGGAAACACCGGATGTGATCTTTGTATGTGTGAAAGGCTATTCTCTGGATGAAGCAGAAGACTTTATTGCCCGGGTGGCAGGCCCGGCTACGATAGTGATTCCGATTCTGAATATTTATGGAACCGGTAAAAAAATGCAGGAAAAGCTTCCGAACATAACCGTTACGGATGGCTGTATTTATATTGCGGCGCAGATCAAAGAGCCGGGCGTTATTTTGATGTCCGGAAAGATTTTCCGGGTGGTATTTGGCATGAGAAAAAATACCCCGCAGGAAATCTGCGAAAAAGCAGATCCGGTACTCAAACAGGTAGAACAGGATTTGTCAGAGGCAGGGATCCTGCCTATTTATTCTCAAAATATTGAAAGAGATGCCTTGCAGAAGTTCTCTTTTGTATCTCCTATGGCAGCAGAAGGTGCCTGTTATGATGTAGTGGCCGGGGAGGCACAAAAACCGGGAAAAATGAGAGATATCTTTATCAGTCTGGTACAGGAGATCAAGCTTTTATCCGATGCCATGGGCGTAGGACTTCCGGAAGATATCGTAGACATCAATCTGAAGATCATGGATGATCTGGCGCCCACTGCAACCGCCTCCATGCACCGGGATATCAAAGCCGGAAAGCCATCTGAAGTGGATGGACTGGTATACGAAGTAGTCCGGATGGGAAAGAAATATGGAGTGGAGCTACCGGTCTATGGGAAAATTGCGGGAGAATTGAAGGCAAGGAATCTATGAAAATGAAATTGTTTGAAGATAAGATTTTTTATCAGAAGCTGTTTCAACTGACGATTCCCATTGCGTTTCAGAGTCTGATGCTGGCTATGGTAGCTGCAGCAGATGCTTTTATGCTGGGAAGGCTGGAACAGAATGCCATGTCTGCAGTATCTCTGGCGACTCAGATTCAGTTTATGCAGAATATGATTCTTTTTTCCACGGTGACAGCGGCCGGTATTCTGGGTGCTCAGTACTGGGGAAAAAAAGATGAGAAAACAATCAATGAAATCTTTGGCATCACGTTAAAAATAAGTGGGGCAGCATCCATACTTTTCTTTATTGGCTGTGTGTTTTTTCCACGATATCTGATGCTGATCTTTACCAATGAAGAAGTACTGATCGAAATCGGTATTCAGTATTTGAAAATAGCAGGCTGGTCCTATCTGCTTACCGGTATTTCCCAGACCTATCTGGTGATCATGAAGGTCAGTGAGCATGCGTCCATGACAGCCAAAATCAGTTCGGGAGCTGTCATAATCAACATTGTCTTAAATGCAGTGTTTATTTTTGGCCTGCTGGGAATGCCTTCCATGGGAGTAAAAGGGGCTGCACTTGCCACGTTAATAGCGCGAGTGGTGGAGCTGATTTGGGCCATATGGGCTTCCGGGCGACCAGGTTATATTCCTTTGAATTGGAAGGCCATTTTTCATAGAAATAAGTTGCTGAAAAAGGATTATGCAAAATGTTTCTGGCCGCTTTTGGGGGCAAATCTTTTGTGGGGAACAGGATTTACTTCTTATTCGGCATTTATGGGGCACATGGGAACGGATGCGGCAGCCGCCAACTCTGTTTGTGCAGTAATCCGTGATCTGATCTGCTGTCTGAACAGTGGTCTTGCCAGTGGTGGCGGTATTTTGGTAGGCAATCAGTTGGGAGCAGGTGACTTGAAAAAAGGAAAATTATATGGAGATCGTCTGGTTATTCTGGCATTTTTGTGCGGCGGTATTTCCTCTGTATTTATGTTCCTGTTGACACCGGTGGTACTGAATTTTGTGAAAATGACACCTCAGGCAACCAGCTATCTGTTTCAGATGATGCTGGTCATGTCGGTTTATATCATAGGAAGAGCGGTTAATACGATTCTGATCAATGGAATTTTCAGTGCCGGAGGTGATACCTTATTTGATGTATACAGTCTGGCAGTGACGATGTGGGGATTTGCAGTACCTCTGGCAGCTATCGGTACTTTCTGGCTGCATTGGCCGGTCTGGGTCGTATATGCCTGTACCTGTCTGGACGAAGTGGGAAAAATACCATGGGTTATCATACATTATCGGAAATATAAGTGGGTCAGGGACTTGACCAGAGAAAATGGAGCTCTGCGAAATGAATAGTGCTTTTTCAGATATACAAATCTGAAATTGGAGATAAGGAAAACAGGAGATAAGAAAAAATGGGAAATGTGATTCAAATCTGTAATACAATTCTGCCGGTTATTTTGATGCTGGCAATCGGTATGATCTGCAGGCAGAAGAAGCTTCTCAGCCGGGAAGGGATCAGTGCCCTGAAAAGTGTGGTAGTAAATATTACTCTTCCGGCAGTTATGGTGAATGCGTTTGCAACTATGGAATATTCCGGAAAGAATATTATCCTTACCCTTATGATGTTTGGTATCTGTCTGATCGCATGGATACTGGGTAAAGTGATTAAGAATGTATTTCATATGGAGTCCAGATTTATTCCGTTCTTAACCACAGGCTTTGAAGCCGGAATGCTGGGATATGCACTGTTTATGCTGTTATACGGATCCGACAGAATCAGTGATTTTGCCAGTATTGACCTGGGACAGGTATTGTTTGTATTTACCTTATACAAAATACTGCTGGGACTGGACGGTCAGGAGAAGGTATCTGCCAAAGGTCTGGTGAAAGATATGATTCAATCCCCTACTGTGATTGCTATTCTGGCAGGTGTTCTTCTGGGTGCCACCGGATTATATGACCTGCTTGCAGGACCGGGAATCAGCAGTATGATCGATGCCTGCACAAACTTTGTCAGCGCACCAACCAGTGCCATTATTCTGCTTACCATAGGCTATGACCTGGTGCTGGATCATATTCCCTGGGCTGCTGTGGGAAAAGTTACGGTGGTACGTATCGCTATTATGGCAGCACTCCGCGTACTGGCTGGGCTGATCGTGCGTGCAGTAGGGCTGGGAGACAGTCTGGATCAGGCATTGAATGTGATGATGATTCTGCCACCACCGTATGTACTGCCGGTATTTGCTGATGATGAAAAACAGAGAGAATACGTTTCCTCATCTCTGTCTGTGATGACACTGATCACTATCATCGGATTTATTTTATTAGCAGTATTCATGTAAGACTTTATGTGACTTGTAAAAAGTATTCTTATATGACTTATAAAAAATGTTCTTATGTGAGCCGGATGAATTCAAAAATCTGGTGTTTTGAGGGAGTAGATGAATGGGGTATTGGGAAAATAAGATAGCTGTGGTGACCGGAGGGGCACATGGTATCGGCCGGTGTATCACAGAAGA
>CAMFGH010000040.1 GCA_945949875.1 uncultured bacterium | reverse complement strand
GAACAGGAAGCCCCCACTTCAAAATCTTAGATTTAAGTGGTGGGAGCATGTCACAGTGTCGGAAATTTTTGATGTGAAATATGGAATAAATATGGAGTTGAACACTTGTGATGAAACGACATCAGATGATCCTGACGGAGTTGCATTTGTTGCAAGAACTGCAGAAAATAATGGTGTATCAGCATATGTTAAGAGAGTTAATGGAAAGGAACCTCAACCTGCTGAAACAATCACCGTCGCAGGTGGCGGAAGTGTATTGTCAACATTTGTTCAAAAAAGACCATTAAGACCTTGCCCAGTTTGCTTTTGAAACTACCTATTCAGCGCGATGACAAGGGAAATGCGGTTATGATAACGTAGCTGAATCAAAAGTGAATAGAAATGACTTTTGAGCCATTGTGGAGTAATCTACAGTGGCTTTTTTGTAACAAAATGAGGGGGTACTAAAAAGTCCTTGACATTTCGTTTCAGGAGTTACCAATAAATATCATATTAAGCTGCAAAAATAGGAGTGCTTTGTGGGCGTGTTTGAGATATACTGAGAGGGGGAAAAGGTGGGAGACTATGAGATATTATATTTCGGATCTGCATTTCTATCATGATAATTTGAATCAAAGAATGGACTGCCGGGGATTTGAAAGCGGGGAAGCTATGAATGCCTATATGATCGACCGGTGGAACAGCAGGGTGAGAAAGAATGATGAAGTAATCATTCTGGGAGATTTATCAGTTGGCAATGCAAAACAGACCAATGAAATTCTGGGCAGACTGAACGGGACTCTATATCTGATCGAGGGGAATCATGATAAATATCTGTCCCAGCCGGCGTTTTATAAGGAACGGTTTGTATGGATCAGACCCTATGCGGAAGTGAAGGATAATAAAAGAAAAGTGATTCTGTCCCATTATCCCATTTTTTGCTACAATGGACAGTACCGTGTAGATCAGGATGGAACACCCCATACTTATATGTTATATGGACATGTGCATCAGTCCTTTGATGAATACCTGATCCATTCTTTTCAGAAGCAGACCAGAGAATGTGTCAGGGAAGTATACGGGAAAGAAGAAAAAATTTCGATTCCCTGCCATATGATCAACTGCTTCTGCATGTTTTCCGATTATCAGCCCCTGACTCTGGAGGAGTGGATAGAGGTGGATAACAAGAGAAGAGATAAGCTGGATCTGGAGCTGGATGAGAAGAGAAGGAATAAGCTGGATACAGAGTAGGACGGAAAGAAAAGGAATAAACCGGATGTAAAATTGAAGAGATAAAACAGGCCGGATATGGATTAAAATAAGAAAGAAAAAGGTTGGAAAAACAGGAGGAAACAGGACATGAAAACATATGAGAGCATACTGGAGGATATGAAAGAAATTGTGCTGGAGGCTGGAAAAATGTTGGGAAACCGTGAAAATGCGGCCAGCATCACAGTGAAAGGGGTTTCGGATTATGTGACACGGGTGGATCTGCAGGTTCAGCAGTTCATTTATGAAAAACTGGGAGAGAAATATCCGGAAATTCAGTTCGTGGGGGAAGAAAAAGATAACAGTGATGTGGATCTGTCAAAAAAGGCCTGGGTTCTCGATCCGGTTGATGGGACCACCAATCTGATTCATGATTATCACAGAAGCAGTATTTCACTGGCACTTTTTGAAGAGAAAGAGCCGGTGATCGGAGTTGTTTATCAGCCCTATACCCAGGAACTGTTCTGGGCTGTGAAAGGAAAGGGTTCCTTTTTAAACGGAGACCCTATTCATGTCAGCAATGCAGAGAAAATGGAAGATACCCTGATTTCTGTGGGGACTGCACCCTATCACAAAAACGAATACGGGAAGCAGACTTTTGAAAAGATTTATCGTGTATTTATGGACTGTCAGGACATACGAAGAATCGGCTCGGCAGCCATTGATCTGGCAGAAGTGGCAGCAGGACGAATCGATGCCTTTTTTGAAGAGGAATTGAAACTCTGGGATTATGGGGCAGGAAAGCTTCTGGTAGAAGAGGCAGGAGGCATTGTGACCCGTATGGATGGGCAGCCCCTTCATGCCGCATATGTTTCCGATGTTCTTGGAGGAAACCCGGCAATCCATAAATGCATGGTGGAAGACTATTTAAACTAAGTCGTTTTTTGACGAGATTTGGATACAAAATAAAGTCTATTTCCTGCTTTTTTTCTTGGTTAAGAGATAAAATTATATTATAATGTGAAATATAGTTTGATGAGTATGATGTAATCCTATCTTGACAACAAAGGAGAGAGTATTATATGGCACTTGAGAAAAAAGAAACAAAACGGAAAATAAAAACCAGAAAAGCCAGTATCCGGGCAAAATGCAAAAGCACAGGCCGACAGAATGGAAGCTTCGGTAAATGAAAAGATTGAAAAATCAAAAGCAGTAAAAGAAATTTACCGTCTGACAGATGAGATTATTAATATTACAGAAGAAACCAATCTGCTTGCGCTGAATGCCAGCATTGAAGCAGCAAGAGCAGGAGATGCGGGCAGAGGTTTTGCAGTGATTGCAGAAGAAATCGGAAAACTGGCTGTGAACTCCGGTCAGGCAGCGGAACAGATTCAGCGTGTCAGTGCGGAAGTAGTGCAGGCAGTGGAAGCCGTTAATATTGCGGTAGAAGAAAGTGCGAAAGGAATTGTATCTGTTTCAGAAATGGCAGTTAATCTGTCAAACAGTATCAGTGAACTCAGCGGCAGGGCTAGCAACAATGAAGTGATTGCAGATGAACTGAATGCTGAAGTGGGAAAATTCAAATTAGACTAACTGGAGGGAGCATCTATGACCTATGAAGAAGCATATGCAAAATTAGGGGAGGCCGGACAAAGTCACGTGCTTCAATATTATGAAGAATTGACAGAAGAAGAAAAAAAAGGATTGCTGGATCAGATAGAACTTACGGATTTCAGTGTTTTAAAGTACTGTTCGGATAAAGAAAAGCTGACTCAGAAGGGTGTTATTTCACCTCTTTCCGCAATGGAGCTTCCGGAAATTGAAAAAAACAGAAAAGAATATACAGAGGTTGGACTGAAAGCCATAAAAGCAGGAAAAGTGGGCGCAGTTCTTCTGGCCGGAGGAATGGGGACCAGACTTGGATCCGATGATCCAAAAGGAATGTACAATATCGGTCTGACAAAGGATGTATATATTTTTGAAAGAATCATAACCAATTTATTGGATGTGGTAAAATTATCCGATAGCTGGATTCATCTTTTTATCATGACCAGTGATAAGAACCATGAGAAGACCGTAGGCTTTTTAAAGGAACATAACTTCTTTGGCTATTCTCCGGAGCATGTACATTTCTTCCGCCAGGAAATGGCTCCCGCATCGGACTATACCGGTAAAGTATATATGGAAAGCAAAAGCAAAATATCCAATTCTCCAAACGGAAATGGTGGCTGGTTTTCCTCTATGTATACCGGTGGAGTTTTAGACATTGTTCATAAGGAAGGAATTGAATGGCTCAATGTCTTTGCAGTGGATAATGTACTGCAAAGAATAGCAGATCCCTGCTTTATTGGGGCAACCATCATGAAAAATTGTGTGGTGGGAGCTAAGGTAGTGAAGAAAAATGCACCGGATGAAAAGGTAGGTGTGATCTGTCTGGAAGATGGAAGACCTTCTATTGTAGAATATTACGAATTGACGGATGAACTTATGAATGCAAAGGATGAAAAGGGTGACCCGGCATACTACTTTGGGGTGATTCTGAATTATCTGTTCAAAGTAAGCGATCTGGAAAAAATCGTGCAGAAAAAGATGCCGCTTCATATAGTAGAGAAAAAAATTCCATATATGAATGAAGATGGCGAATTGATCAAACCGGAATCTCCAAACGGATATAAGTTTGAAACGCTGATTCTGGATATGATTCATCTGATGGACAGCTGCCTTCCATATGAAGTAGTCAGAAATCATGAATTTGCACCAATTAAAAATAAAACAGGAATCGACTCTGTGGAAAGCGCACGGGCACTGTGTGCGGAAAACGGAATCGAACTGTAGCTGCCAGTGGGTGCCAGTGGGAACGTCCCCACTGCATCCTCTGCTAATCTTCATCAATAATGTGGATTTCCAGATAATCAAAATCAATGCTTTCCACAAAATTGTCTTTTGAAAAGCGGGTTTTCTTATGCCGCTTAAATTCATTTACGTTGGCATCCAGCCAGATAGGCTTTGCCAGGTCAAAATGATAGCATATCTCATCCAGGGCGTGAAAAACTTTATGTGTTCTGGTATCGTCCGAACCATCTTCTATAACGATATCCTTCAACAGATGATTATTCTGTATGATCTTTCCCCATAACCTGAACATGAAAAACCTCCTACATAAACCCTGGATTGTATCAACCATTGATGATATAGCTGCATCTATTTATATAGATGGATGACTTTCTGATAGATGTAATATACACGAAAGTCGTGGAGGGGGCAAGCAGGAAAATGTGGTTCTAAAAAACAAAAAGCCGCATATACTTTCTAATGTGGCTGAGAAACAGATGGATTATGCAAAATGACGAAAAAATAAGAAAAATTATTAAAGTTTTGTGAAAAAATGACCATTCAACCAGAAATATGCTATAATCAGTATAAAGTGAAACAAGCCACATAATATTTTCATATAGGAGTAAAAATGGATATTAATTTAGATAGAACGAATGATGTGGAGAACTGGACCGAGCTGATTCTGTTATACAGCTCTGCACTTAAGCAGATCGAAACGAAGCTGGAAATTTTAAACGACGAGTTTCAGCATGTACATAGATATAATCCCATCGAGCATATCAAGTCAAGAATCAAGACATCAGAAAGCATTGTAAAAAAGCTGAAAAAGCATGGGTATGAATCTACCTTGGACAATATGGTCAAGTATGTAAACGATATTGCCGGAATACGTGTTATCTGTTCCTTTACCGCAGATATTTACCGGATTGCTGAGATTATTGGAAATCAGAGAGATATCAAGGTGATTTCCGTGAAGGATTACATTGTGAATCCCAAGCCAAGCGGATATAAGAGTTATCACATGATTGTCACTGTCCCGGTATACCTTTCCGATCGTATCATGGATACTAAAGTGGAGATTCAGATCAGAACGGTTGCAATGGATTTCTGGGCCAGCCTGGAGCACAAGATTAACTACAAATTTGAAGGGAATGTGCCGGTATATCTGAAAAATGAATTGATTGAATGTGCCAAGATCGTATCACAGCTGGACGACAGAATGTTGACGCTGAATGACGAAGTGCAAAAATTTACCAATCAGGAACCGGAAGAATAGTATATTATATAAAAAATCCTAAGAGTCATTCAAAAGGAATTGGCTTTTAGGATTTTTTGCGCTTTGCGGAGTACATTTTCCGGTGTCTTCAGTCATTCACTGAAAAAAACACCGAGATCATGGAGACCCGGTCATGGATTATAATTGCAAAAGCTGTTGTTTTGGCGCATAATGGAAAAATCACAGTAGAAAGTAAAGAAGGATATGGCAGCAAATTTGTTATTGCACTGCCAAAGAGGTAAGAAGGAGGTTCATGTATGTTGAATCAGTGTTCAAGAACGCAACTTCTTCTTGGTAAAGAAGGAATGGAAAAATTGTGGAAATCCAGGGTTGCAGTCTTTGGAATCGGCGGTGTAGGCGGTTATGTATGTGAGGCACTGGTTCGCAGTGGGATCGGCTCATTTGATTTGATTGATGACGACAAAGTTTGTTTGACAAACTTAAACAGGCAGATCATAGCTACCAGAAAAACAGTGGGAAAATATAAGGTCGATGTGATGAAAGAGCGTATGCAGGAGATTAATCCGGACGTGGAAGTGACCGTGCATAAATGCTTTTTTCTTCCGGAAAATGCAGAAGATTTTCCGTTTGAAAAATATGACTATGTGGTGGATGCTGTGGATACAGTCACGGCAAAGCTGGAGATTGTCATGCAGGCAAATAAGAAACAGGTACCGGTGATCAGCTGTATGGGTGCCGGAAACAAGCTGGATGCAAGTGCGTTTCGGGTGGCGGATATTTATAAAACGAAGATGTGCCCCCTGGCAAAAGTGATGAGAAGAGAACTGAAAAAACGCGATGTAAAGAGTTTGAAGGTTGTATACTCTGAAGAAAAGCCAACCAGACCACTGGAAGATATGTCCATCAGCTGCAGAAGCAATTGTATCTGCCCGCCGGGCGCAAAACATAAATGTACGGAGCGTAGAGATATTCCGGGAAGTGTGGCTTTTGTCCCCTCTGTAGCCGGTCTTATCATCGCCGGTGAGGTCGTGAAAGATCTGATACATACAGTATAGATGATTTGGCGATTATGATTGTAGATTATTGATGTAAATGCCAGGAGTTGATTAAGTTATGAGAGAATCCGACTTTATGGATATTCCGGAACCATCTGAACAGCAGATGGAGAAACTGGAATCCTTAAAAAAATATATCAGAAATTTAGGAAGCGTAGCTGTAGCTTTTTCCAGCGGAGTAGATTCTACGTTTCTCCTGAAAGTGGCACATAAGGAACTGGGAGATAACTGTATTGCGGTGACAGCAATGTCCTGCTCCTTTCCCAAAAGGGAATTGGAGGAAGCAAAAGCTTTTTGCAAAAAGGAAGAGATACGACAGATTGTGGTAGAATCGGAAGAACTGAAAATAGAAGGATTTGGACAGAATCCGAAAAACCGCTGCTATCTGTGTAAAAGAGAACTGTTTGAAAAAATAGGTCAGATTGCGGCAAAGGAAGGGATAGCGAACATTGCTGAGGGCTCTAATCTGGATGATAACGGAGATTATCGCCCGGGGCTTTTGGCGGTAGCTGAGCTGGGAGTAAAGAGTCCACTCAGGGCATGCAATCTTGATAAAATGGATATCCGGGTGTTATCAAAGAAAATGGGGCTGACTACGTGGCAGAAACAGTCTTTTGCCTGCCTGTCATCCAGATTTGTTTATGGTGAGACAATCTCAAAAGAAAAACTGCTTATGGTAGACAGGGCAGAACAGCTCCTTCTGGATATGGGATTACATCAGGTGAGGGTACGTATCCATGGCAATATTGCCCGGATTGAGATACTTCCATTTGAATTTGAAAAAATACTGCAGGAAGATATTCGAAAAGAAATCTACGAAAAGTTTCAATCTTTTGGCTTCTCCTATGTGACATTGGATCTTTTGGGATATAGAACAGGAAGTATGAATGAAACCCTATAAAATGAGGAGTGCCCAGACACCTTTCGGCATCTGGGCTATTATGAAAAAATTTATCTATGTGTGTAATGAAACTCATTACATGTTTGGCTTTTCGATATATTTAGTATATCTATAAAATATGAACAAACTGTGAACACGAAATTAATATATGGTAAACTTTTACATGGATGTAAAAAATAGAGAACGAATTTTGTGCAATATGCACAAAAAAGAATATAAGTAAGTGAAAAGGGAAAAGTAAACGTAAAAGAATATCCGCGAGAAAGTGAGATGGCAAAAAAGTACATTTCGTTGTAAAAAAGAGGACATAATGATATACTGTGTTGTATGGTGAAAAAAATATGCTGTTTTCAAAACACTCATTTTGGAGGAAAACTGATGGATATCTTTATTGATAAGTTTGCACAGAGAAAAAATGCACAGGAGCTGATCAAAGCCAATTATATGGCAGAAGCGGAAGAAAATGAAAGACTGAACGCACAGGTTGCGGTTTGTGAGGAAACCCTGCAGGAGGTGCACAAAGTAAGTCTGCAGAATCTGGCCAATGCGGAAAAAACCGGGCAGGTGCTGGATGCTGCCATGAAGAAAATTCTGGAAGTACAGAATACAGCTCCGGATGCAGATCAGAAGGTATTGGATGAGATTGCTGAAGTAAAAGCAACTCTTGCAGAAACTGCTGAGATGAAAAAAGAGATATCTGAGGTGAAGGTTACTCTTGCAGAGCTGAAGGAAGAAGTGAGCAAAATTTCCGAAATGAAAAAGATTCTGGAAACAGGTATGCAGGAGCAGGACAGCAAGCTTACAGAGGCGCTTGATGGCTGGAACCGCCAGATAGAAGCTATGTTTAAAAATGCAGAAGACTTTAACCATAAAGAAGCAGTAAAAGTATACCGCAATGTTCAGGCGGTGCTGGAGGAACAGCTTGCAAAACAGTCTCAGGAGACCACAGAAAAAGTGTCGCAGCTTATGGAACAGAAGAAATCCGGGAAAAGTATCCTGCCGGTATGTATTTTGACATTTGCTGCAGTACTTGTTAATATAACGATTGTTGTTTTGCAGTTACTGGGAATCTTCTAAAATCTCAGAAGGTTAAAATAGATTTATAAGTTTAAAAAGTAAAATAATTTAAATCAGCGAAAAAGCTAAAAGATTAAAGGGATATTATATGGAAAAAATAACATGGAAACCCGGAAATATGCTTTACCCGTTGCCGGCGGTAATGGTGAGCTGTGCCGATAGAGCAGGAAATGATAATATACTGACCATTGCCTGGACAGGAACCATCTGTTCCAATCCTCCTATGCTCTCTATTTCGGTAAGAAAAGAACGTCATTCTTATCCTATGATTCATGAGACAGGAGAATTCGTCGTAAACCTGACCACAGAGGATCTGGTGTTTGCTACCGATTATTGCGGCGTGAAAAGTGGCAGAGATGTAGATAAATGGAAGGAAATGAATCTGACACGGGAAAGTGGGGAAGTGGTAAAAGCACCCATGATCAAAGAAAGCCCGGTTAATATTGAATGCCGCGTAACAGAGGAAAAGGATCTGGGAAGCCATGTGATGTTTTTGGCGGAAGTGGTATCCGTACACGTAGATAAGGCATATATGGATGATCAACAGAAGTTCCATTTGGATAAAGCGAATCCGATCGTTTATTCCCATGGTACTTATTTCGGCATGGGAAGAGAACTGGGGACTTTCGGATATAGTGTGAAGAAAAGTAATTAAGCAGTATATGAGAAATAGTTTATATAAAAAGATTAAAATTACATATATAAAAACAAGTATTCTTGTAGCTGTTTTTGCTGCATTTTTGCTGCCAAGCAAAACGGAGTTCAGACATACAGGAGAGAATCTGTTTGATATATATTTGGATGGAGAACTGGTTGGACAAACCGGGGACAGGCAGGTGGCAGAGGAGTGTCTGACACGTGCCAGAAAAAATGTTGCAGCTTCCAGAGAAGAGATGGTTTTTATGGATCCGGAGCTTAAGCTGGAAGGAAAAGAAGTTCTGTTTGCAGAAATCAATTCGGAAAAGGAACTTGTTTCCAATATGGAAAGCATACTTTCCCGTAATGAAGAAGAAATGCAGGTACAGCGGGCATATACAGTTAAGATTAAAGAATTTACGGTTAATCTGGGAAGTATTGAAGAGGTACAGCAGCTTCTTCAGGCAGCGGTGGATAAATATGATTCCACAGACAGCTATGGAGTAGAGCTGGTTCAGGATACTTCCAGGGAACTGAATGTGCTGACGACCAATGTATATAGTGAAAAACAGGCACAGGAAGAAGAACTGGAGGAAGAAAAGGCAGCAACGGATGCCGGAAAACTGCCCGAAGCAGGAATATTTGCAGCACTTTCTGAGTCGGTTGATTCAGTAGAGTTTGAAGAAGAAAGAGATCTTTCGGAATATAATTTAGGTCTTATTAATATGAATTTCGGAGATACCATCGAAATCGTAGAGTCCTATATGCCGGAGAGTTGCCTGGAGTCGCTGGATATGGCGATTGAAGATGTAACAAAAGACCAGGAAACGAATAAAATATATGAAGTAGTATCCGGTGATACGCTTGGCGAAATTGCAGAAAGCTTCAATATGACCATAGAAGATCTGGTTGCCATGAACGGAACACTGGAAGATGCCAATTCCATGATCCGTGTGGGGGATGAACTGATCATTTCCGTACCGGAACCGGAGCTTTCTGTGGAAAGACAGGAAGAACTGTACTATGAAGAAGATTATGATGCAGATATTATTTATGTAGATAATGATGATTGGTATACCACAGATAAGGTTACACTGCAGCAGCCTTCCAGTGGACATCGAAGAGTTGTTGCGATCGTATCCTATCGAAATGATACGGTTGTGGATACTGAGATCATAAAAGAAGAAGTCATTATGGAAGCAGTGCCCAAGATCGTGGAAAGGGGCACAAAGATTCCGCCTACCTATATCAAACCGATCTCCGGTGGACGTTTATCATCCGGATTTGGCGGAAGGAAGGCACCAAAGAGAGGAGCAAGTACCTATCATAAAGGTGTCGACTGGTCGACACCGACCGGTACTGCGGTTGTGGCATCCTGTGGTGGTGTTGTCACGAAAGCAGGATGGGGTAGCGGATACGGATATGTGGTTTATATTCAGCATCCGGATGGAAAGGAAACAAGATATGGCCATCTGAGTAAGGTTCTGGTGTCTGCGGGACAGTCTGTGTCCCAGGGACAGAAAATCGCCTTAAGCGGTAACACCGGTATTAGTACGGGACCTCATCTTCACTTTGAAATCCGAATTGGTGGAACAGCAGTGAATCCGTTGAAGTATCTGAATTAGTGAAATTGCTGTAACACCGCTGAAATACCTGAATTAGTAGTATGTATATGCGACAAAGTTGTCTATTGTTTACAAAGATAGTGCAAATTGGTATAATAATCTTTGCGTAAATTTGGTATTGTCAAAATTTATCTGAGTATGCTAGTATTGTGAGGTTAACGTACAGCTTACTATGATGATATTTTTATAAATTGAGGTATGATGATGGAACAATACGTAATCAAAGGTGGTAATCCTTTGGTGGGAGAAGTGGAGATTGGCGGGGCCAAAAATGCAGCTCTTGCGATTCTTGCAGCTTCCATCATGACAGATGAGACTGTTTTGATAGAAAACATGCCCGATGTTCGTGATACAAATATTTTGCTTCAGGCGATGGAAAGCATTGGAACAATTGTTGATAGAATAGATAGACATACTGTGAAGATTAATGGTTCCCAGATACATAATCTGGTCATTGCAGATGATTATGTAAAAAAGATCAGGGCATCCTACTATCTGATCGGTGCACTTTTGGGCAAATATAAAAGAGCAGAGGTAGCCCTTCCCGGTGGTTGTAATATTGGAAGCCGCCCCATTGATCAGCATATCAAAGGATGGGAGGCATTAGGCTCTGACGTCAAAATCGAACATGGTCTTATTATTGCAAAGGCTGACCGTCTGGTTGGTAACCACATTTATATGGATGTGGTATCTGTTGGTGCGACGATCAATGTGATGATGGCAGCAGTCATGGCAGAGGGCCAGACTATTATCGAAAATGCAGCCAAGGAACCCCATGTGGTTGATGTGGCTAACTTCTTAAACAGTATGGGTGCTAATATAAAAGGTGCCGGTACGGATGTGATTCGTATCCGGGGAGCACAAAAGCTTCACGGAACAGAGTATGTGATCATTCCGGACCAGATTGAAGCCGGAACTTTTATGTTTGCAGCAGCAGTGACAAAAGGTGATGTTACTGTAAAAAATGTGATTCCAAAGCACTTGGAATCTATCAGTGCCAAGCTGGTTGAAATCGGATGCGAAGTGGAAGAGTCCGACGATGCGGTGAGAGTGGTCGCTTCGAAAAAACTGACACATACTAAAGTGAAAACTTTGCCATACCCGGGATTCCCTACGGATATGCAGCCACAGATTGCAGTGGCACTGGCCATTGCCCAGGGGGCCAGCATGGTGACGGAAAGTATATTTGAAAATCGTTTCAAATATGTGGATGAGCTGACCAAAATGGGTGCGGATATCAAGGTAGAAGGAAATACAGCATTTATTACCGGTGTGGGCAAATATACAGGCGCCAATCTGGTGGCACCGGACCTGCGTGCAGGTGCAGCACTTGTGATTGCAGCTCTGGCAGCAGAAGGCTTTAGTACGGTAGAAGATATCAAATATATTGAAAGAGGATATGAGGATTTCCATTTGAAACTTCAGGCACTGGGTGCCTCCATTGAGCGGGTGGAATCCGACAGAGAACTTCAGAAATATAAATTAAAAATTGGGTAAGAAAAAGGCGATATACCATCCGGCAGGATGATATATCGCTTTTTAAAATCAGGAATATAAATATCAGACAAGCATGGACTGTGCAGTCATCTTCTGCTAGATGATTTCAAGCACCTGTATATTTTTCCTTTCGTGTAAATCTATGAATTCGCTTCCGCATTTTACAGTGGGTCTGGTCAGGTCATCTTTATGAATAAAAACAATCTCACCCTGTTTCCCATTACTGAGATGCACCGTGTTACCGATAAAGGAATTCGTAACATTTTCCAAAAAGGTCATGATAAAACGGGCATCATATTTTTGGAGCCCCTCTTCCTGGATGATTTCAATCGCATGGAATGGCGAAATGGCACCGCGGAAAGACCGGGGCGATGTCATGGCATCGTAAACATCTGCAATGGCAACCATCTTGGCATAAGGATCGATTTTATCGCCGGTAAGGCCGAAAGGATAACCGGAACCGTCACATCTTTCATGATGCATTAAAGCAGCATATTTGACGTGGGGATTGATATCCAGATCTTTTAAGAGCATATACCCCTGTAAAGAATGGGTTTTTATAATACTATACTCTTCCCGGGTGAGGGAATCCTTTTTCTTGATAATATGATCCGGTATCTGTATTTTACCAATGTCACAGAGAAGGCCGGCCAGAGTAGCAATACGGGTCTCTTCTTCGGAGAGACGGATCCATCCGGAAAAGACATTGCAAAAAAGTCCCACATTCAGGCTGTGGGCATAGGTTACGTCATCACTTTCACGCATGTACTGAAGCATATCAAAAACACTGTATGTGCCGGAACTGGAAGAAATCAGGCTGAGGGCATCGTCTAAAAGTTTATCTACATTAAGCGGCGCATTTTTTCGAATGACCTCATTCAATTTGTTTTTGAAGTCCTGTACTTCGTTATTAAATGCAGCTTTAAAGGCCCGGAATTCTTTGCTGCTTTTCACCTTTTTAGAATGTGAAAGCTTTGGTTCTTCAGCCACCGGCTCTGAGAAAGAAGTTTCTCTGGGAGAAAGAGCAGCGATTTCTGCAAGGATCTCAGCCGGCATCTCATCCGGAATCGGTAGCCGGTAGTCTCTCTTCATATCTTCTTCTAACGAAGCACGGGAGTCGCTTCCGGTATATTCAGGAGCAGAAAAGTTAAAAGAAAAAGATCTGCCCTCACCGGATGATGTTTTTTTCTTTTTGCCGGTTTCAAACTCTGAAATCAGGGATGAAAGATCAATTTTATTCAAATCCAGATTCGGATCAAAGACATTAAAACCGAAGATATTGGTATAATCGGACTTATCAGCTGGGGAATCCGCTTTTATGGCTGGTGTCTCTGCTTTAGTAGCTGGAATATCTGTTTCCATGACAGGAATCTCTGCTGTATCTGCCGGGATTTCCGCTTCTTCAGCCGGGATATCAGTGTTTATGACATCAACTATATCAGAAGGCTCTTCTTCTACCGGTGCTGCCGGCGCTGGAACCTCTGCCATTTCGTCTTCTACACGGATAAAAGCGATAGCATAAAACTGTAGTTTTGATATGGATTTTTGAGTTAGAATCTGTCCTTTGTGAAGAATAAGCTGCGAACTGTAGTCATAAACATCTTCTGCTGTAATCATCCCGGGAAGCAGATTTTCGAGGGGTAATCTTTTCATGAAAAATCCTTTCAGAATTGAAAACAATTATAAAACAATTATAAATTTTACAGGAAATAATGTCAATGAAACCGCGAACTTTGTCGATTGAAATTGAACAAAAAAATGAATCTTTTCGACTAAAAATAGGCAAAAACAAACAAAATATGATGATTGAAAATAAACTATGTCGATTAAAAATAAAAGTTGACAAAGCCTCTGCCGGATGATATGTTACATACAGATATGAAAATTCCATATTGTGACTCCCATTTGGGAATAATCTCTCTTATTCAGAGTGGTGGAGATACATAGGATCTGTGAAGCCACGGCAACCCCTGTTTTCAGGAAGGTGCCAACCTGCGCGATGACTCGAACAATAAGAGGATTTGAGTATCGCACTATTTCAAGTCCGCTTCATTGTGAAGTGGATTTTTTTGTTAGGTGAAGTTGTTTAAAGCTTCATCCGACAAAGGTAACTATTATATATTTTACAGTTTTTTATTAGGAGGAAAAAATGGAGAAAAGATTATTTACTTCTGAGTCAGTAACAGAAGGACATCCGGATAAAGTCTGCGATGCCATTTCAGATGCGATTCTGGATGCCTGCATGGAGCAGGATCCGATGAGCCGTGTGGCCTGCGAAACTGCTGCATGTACAGGATTTGTGCTGGTAACAGGCGAGATTACCACAAGCGCTTATGTAGATATACAGAAAGTGGTTCGTGACACCGTAAAAGAGATCGGGTATGACAAATCCGCATATGGATTTGACGGAAATACCTGTGCAGTACTGGTAGCCATAGATGAGCAGTCTTCTGACATTGCCATGGGCGTTGACAAAGCACTGGAAGCAAAGGAAAATAAAATGTCCGATGCAGAACTGGAAGCAATCGGCGCAGGTGATCAGGGTATGATGTTCGGTTATGCAACCAATGAAACACCGGAGCTTATGCCTTATCCGATTTCTCTTGCTCATAAGCTGGCTCTTCAGCTTACCAAAGTAAGAAAAGACGGTACTCTGAAATACTTAAGACCGGATGGAAAAAGCCAGGTTTCTGTAGAATATGATGAAAATGGGAAACCGGTAAGATTGGAAGCAGTTGTATTGTCCACACAGCATGATGATGATGTGACCCAGGAGCAGATTCACAAAGATATTAAGAAATATGTATTTGATGAAGTCCTTCCGGCAGACATGATTGACGAAAATACAAAATTCTTTATCAATCCAACCGGAAGATTCGTGATCGGCGGACCACACGGAGATGCCGGACTTACAGGACGAAAAATCATTGTAGATACCTATGGCGGATATGCCCGTCACGGCGGTGGTGCCTTCTCCGGTAAGGACTGTACAAAGGTTGACCGTTCCGCAGCATATGCAGCAAGATACGTTGCAAAGAATATTGTAGCTGCAGGCCTAGCAGACAAATGCGAGATCCAGCTCTCTTATGCAATCGGTGTTGCACAGCCTACTTCTGTTATGGTAGATACAGAAGGAACCGGTAAAGTATCTGACGAAAAACTGGTGGATATTATTCGCGAAAACTTTGATCTGCGTCCGGCCGGAATCATTAAGATGTTAAACTTAAGAAGACCGATTTACAAACAGACAGCATCTTATGGACACTTTGGTCGTAATGACCTGGATCTTCCATGGGAGAAACTGGATAAAGTAGAGGATTTGAAAAAATACTTGTAATTTTTGGAAAAATGACTGTAGAATCTGTCGAAAAATAGAGAAATGACGAAACTCCTTTGAACAGAAAAATGCTCAAGGGAGTTTTTCACATATGAAAACAGGAAAACTTGGTAAAATTCTACAAAATGTTGAGCGAAAAAACCTTGTACCTTGTATAGAAAAAGAAAGAATAGTATAATGTACAAAGAATACATTTTGAATTTTATTACTATGCAGATAGGGAACATAGGTAGCACAAATGGAATGGATGAAAAAGTTTGGTGAGTTTGTATTCCAGGATGTATCGGATGCAAATGAGACCAAGAAAGTTGCACTTATCATAAGAATAAAGTCCTTGATCATGGGTGTTTATTTCCTGATGCAGACGATACTTTTTGTTGCAGACGGACTTTATCCGATGGCTTTTTTTGGTGTCCTGTTTTTGATGGGACATGTCGTCGCATTTGGAGCGACATATACCTATAAAACGAAAAAAGTTGTGGTATATGTGCAGCTCCTGAGCATCAGCTGGATTTTGTTGTTTGTGGTCATGCTTGGCTGGGACTGTGGCGCACAGCATTTTTTATTTGTGCTTCTGGTATTTACCCTTCTTACTTCCTTCCGGAATACCATACCTAAATTGATATTTGCAGCTGCAATCTGCGGAACCAGAATCGGACTGTATATTTACTGCAGAAATTATTTACCATATTATTCCTCTGATATTTATGACAGTGTAGCCTTTCAGATTCTGAATACCACGTTTGTATTTGTGGCGATTACCTTTATCATTATCATGTTCAGTCAGAATTCCATTGAAATGGAAAAGAAACTGGTGGATTATAATGCCAGAATCCGTAAAATGGCATCCACAGATCCGCTTACCCAGTTGTTTAACAGACGTTTTGCACTGGAACATATTGATCAGTTGTCAAAACAGATTAATTCCCAGGTGGATATGTTCAACATCGCCATTGGAGATATTGATTTCTTTAAGAAGGTAAATGACACCTACGGGCATGAGGCCGGGGACGAAGTGCTGAAAAAAGTGGCCGATGTTTTGGGAAGCTTCATGAAGAAGAGAGGAATCGTTGCCCGATGGGGCGGAGAGGAATTCCTGCTTGTCTTTGAAGGCATCAATGGTGACGAAGCGGCTGCAGCATTGGAGGAGCTGAGAAGTGCCATTTCAAAACTGAAGATTCTGTATGAGGACCACGTAATCACAGTAACCATGACCTTTGGTGTGGAAGAGTATGATTTTAGGGCAGGAATCGATAAGGTTATTTACGAAGCAGATAAAAAGCTGTACATGGGAAAAATGGCAGGAAGAAACAGGGTAGTTTTCTAGGAAGGATAGATTATGGCATTTACACATCTTCATGTGCATACTGAGTACAGTTTGTTAGATGGATCCAATAAAATAAAAGAATATGTAAAGCGCGTAAAAGAGTTGGGAATGGACTCAGCAGCGATTACCGACCATGGAGTTATGTTCGGGGTGATTGATTTTTATAAGGCCTGCAAGGCGGAAGGCATCAATCCAATCTTAGGCTGCGAAGTCTATGTAGCCCCCAATTCCAGGTTTGACAAAGAAGTTACAGGTGGTGATGATCGATATTACCACCTTGTTTTATTGGCAGAAAATAACAAAGGATATGAAAACCTGATGAAAATCGTCAGCCGCGGTTTTACGGAAGGGTATTATTACAGACCCCGTGTGGATATGGAAGTTCTGCGGGAATTCCATGAGGGCATTATTGCACTTTCCGCCTGTCTGGCAGGAGAAGTACAACGTTATATTGCCAAGGGTCTTATCGATGAGGCGGAAAAGACAGCGAAAAAATATGAAGACTGTTTCGGAAAGGGAAATTATTTTCTGGAGCTGCAGGATCATGGGATTCCTCTGCAGCGGACGGTCAATGCAGCACTGCTTTCCATGAGCAAGAAGCTGGATATCCCCCTTGTCTGCACCAATGACGTGCATTATACCTATGCAGAGGATGCAGACTCCCATGATATTCTTTTGTGCGTTCAGACCGGAAAGAAGCTGGCGGATGAAGACCGTCTGCGTTATGAGGGCGGCCAGTATTATGTGAAAAGCGAAGAGGAAATGAAAGGGCTGTTTCCCTATGCCTGGGAGGCAGTGGAAAACACACAGCTCATTGCAGACAGATGCCATGTGGAAATCGAATTTGGCGTGACCAAGGTTCCTCATTTTGATGTGCCGGAAGGCTACGATTCCTGGACATACCTGAATCATTTATGTCAGGAGGGTATGAAGGAACGGTATCCGGAAAACAGCGGGGAACTTCAGGAAAGACTGGAGTATGAACTGGGTGTTATCAAACGAATGGGATATGTGGATTATTTCCTGATCGTATGGGATTACATCAATTACGCCAAGGAGCACGATATTATCGTGGGACCGGGGCGTGGTTCTGCAGCGGGAAGTATTGTTTCCTACTGTTTGAAGATAACCGATATCGATCCAATTAAATATAGTCTTCTGTTTGAACGTTTCCTGAACCCGGAACGTGTATCCATGCCGGATATAGACGTGGACTTCTGCTTTGAAAGAAGACAGGAAGTCATTGATTATGTCCGGGAAAAATATGGCGCAGATAAAGTCGTGCAGATCGTTACCTTTGGTACCATGGCAGCAAAGGGTGTCATCCGTGATGTGGGCAGGGTAATGGATCTTCCCTATGCCTATGTGGATTCTATTGCCAAAATGATTCCCAATGAGCTGAATATCACCATTGACAGGGCACTGGAGATCAACCCGGAGTTTAAGAAGCTTTTTGAAACAGATGAGCAGGTCCGCCACCTGATCACCATGTGCAGGAGACTGGAGGGGCTTCCCAGAAACACTTCCATGCATGCGGCCGGAGTGGTGATCTGTAAAGATCCTGCGGAAAATTTTGTGCCTTTATCCAGAGCCCAGGATGGATCGATCACTACACAGTTTACCATGACCACCATTGAGGAACTGGGACTTTTGAAGATGGACTTTCTGGGACTTCGCACCCTTACTGTGATTCAGAATGCCTGTCGTCTGGTGGAAAAAGATTATGGCGTGAAGCTGGATATGCTTCACATTGATTATGAGGATAAAAAGGTACTGGATTCCATCGGAACAGGCCGGACAGAAGGGGTGTTCCAGCTGGAAAGTGCCGGTATGAAAAGCTTTATGAAGGAGCTTAAGCCTCAGAACCTGGAAGATATCATCGCGGGAATTTCCCTGTACCGTCCGGGCCCCATGGACTTTATTCCAAAGTATATCAAGGGTAAAAACAGTAATGACTCCATCACTTATCTGTGCCCGCAGCTGGAGCCGATTTTGTCTCCCACCTACGGATGTATTGTGTATCAGGAGCAGGTAATGCAGATCGTACGGGATCTGGGCGGGTATACGCTGGGACGAAGTGATCTGGTA
The DNA here is from genome assembly GCA_945949875.1 of uncultured bacterium. Lineage (GTDB taxonomy): Bacteria > Bacillota > Clostridia > Lachnospirales > Lachnospiraceae > 1XD8-76. The sequence continues at coordinate 2,882 of CAMFGH010000040.1, read as the reverse complement.
CGACGTGCCATGAGTAAGAAAAAGCAGTACGTCATGGAGGAAGAGAGAAAGAACTTCATATATGGTAATGAAAAAGAGTCTGTACCCGGATGCGTTTCCAAAGGCATCCCTGCGGAAGTGGCAGGACAGATTTATGAGAATATGATGGATTTTGCGAAATATGCCTTTAACAAATCCCATGCGGCATGTTATGCGGTGGTATCCTATCAGACTGCTTTTCTGAAATACTATTATCCGGTGGAATTTATGGCTGCGCTTATGACATCGGTAATCGATAATCCCAGCAAGGTATCGGAGTACATTCTTACCTGCAGAAACATGGGGATTGACATTCTGCCTCCGGATATCAACGAGAGTGAGGCGGGATTCTCTGTTTCAGGAGGAGCCATCCGTTATGCCCTTACCGCCATCAAATCCATCGGCAGGCCAGTGATCGATGCTATCGTGGAAGAAAGAAGGCAGCGGGGAGCTTTTAAAACTTTGAATGACTTTGTGACACGAATGTCAGACAGGGAGCGGGATGTGAATAAGCGTGCCATTGAGAACTTTATCAAAGCAGGTGCCTTTGATTCCTTCGGCGGAACCAGAAAACAGTTCATGAGTGTATATGTGCAGATCATGGATGGAATCCATCAGGATAAAAAGAATAATATGGCAGGACAGATGTCCCTGTTTGATCTGGTGGAGGATGATAAAAAAGAAGAATTTGATATTAAACTTCCGGATGTTGGGGAATATACAAAAGAGATGATCCTGGCCTTTGAAAAAGAGGTGCTGGGCATTTATGTCAGTGGGCATCCTCTGGAAGAATACCAGGAAATGTGGGAAAAACACATCACTGCCACCACTGCCGATTTTGAATTACAGGAAGAAACCGGTGTGACCAAAGTGGAGGACGGGCAGAAAGTCAGGATCGGTGGTATGATCACGGATAAAAAGATCAAGTATACCAAGAATGACAAGGTGATGGCATTTTTGAATGTAGAAGATCTGGTGGGTACAGTAGAAGTGATCGTATTCCCCAGAGATTATGAAAAAAATGCCTCCAGACTGGTGGAAGATAATAAGGTGTTTATCGAAGGAAGAGCATCGGTAGAAGAGGAAAAGGGAGCAAAGTTAATTTGTGAAAAGATGTTCTCTTTTGATGAAGTGCCGAAAAAACTGTGGATCAAGTATCCGGATATGGATGCATACGAAGCTGCCAACGAAGATGTGATGAACATACTGGCGACCTCGGAAGGTATCGATCAGGTCATTCTTTATATCGAAAAAACCAGGCAGATGAAAAAGCTTCCGGCTAATCAGAATGTAAAAGCAGATGATACGCTTTTGCGGGCCTTGGAAGAAAGACTGGGTAAAGAAAATGTGAAGCTGGTGTAAAGTAATATGTAAAGCCGGTGTAAAGTAATATGTGAAGCTGATGTAAAGTAATATGTTTCTTGAAAAAGTAAGATAAATAGATTATGATTGGGGTGCAGATTTAAACAGAAAGGCTGGAACAAATTATGGCAAATGAAATCAAAACAATCGGTGTACTTACCAGTGGTGGTGATGCGCCGGGAATGAATGCAGCGATCAGAGCGGTCGTAAGAAAAGCCATACAGAACGGAGCGCGGGTAAAGGGTATCAAAAAAGGATATCAGGGCCTGCTGAATGAAGAAATCATCGATATGGAAGCACGGTCTGTTTCTGATATAATCCAGCGAGGCGGTACGATTCTGGGTACAGCCCGCTGTTCGGAATTTAAGACGGAGGAAGGACAGGCGAAAGGCGCTGAGATTTGCAGAAAGCATGGCATTGACGGAATCGTTGTCATTGGTGGGGACGGTTCTTATCGTGGTGCTCAGGCCCTTGCACGCCATGGGATCAATACCATAGGTCTTCCGGGAACCATCGATCTGGATATCGCATGTACCGATTATACCATCGGTTTTGATACTGCTGTGAATACAGCTATGGAAGCTATAGATAAAGTAAGAGATACTTCTTCTTCCCATGAAAGATGCAGTATTATCGAAGTTATGGGACGTAATGCAGGATATATCGCTCTCTGGTGTGGTATTGCCAACGGGGCGGAAGATGTGCTCATTCCGGAAAAATATGATTATAACGAGCAGCAGATCATCAATAACATCATCAGTAACCGTAAAAAGGGAAAAACCCATCATCTGATCATCAACGCAGAAGGAATCGGCCATTCCACATCCATGGCCAGACGAATCGAAGCAGCCACAGGTGTGGAAACCAGAGCAACCATTCTGGGGTACATGCAGAGAGGTGGATCTCCTTCCTGCAAGGATCGTGTTTTTGCATCCATTATGGGGTCCTATGCAGCAGATATTCTCTGCGAAGGAAAATCCAACCGGGTAGTAGGTTACAGAGACGGTAAGTTTGTAGATTATGATATAGAAGAAGCACTGCAGATGCAGAAAGACATACCGGAATATGACTTCCAGGTATGCAAGCTGCTTGCCAGATAACAGGGGTTTAGCATGATAACCAGTATGTCCAACAACCGGGTAAAGCAGGTCGTCTCCCTGCAGCAAAAAGCGAAAGAAAGAAAAGAAAGAAAATGCTTTGTGATCGAAGGACTGCGTCTTTTTGAAGAAGCACCTGTAGAACTTTTACAGGAAGTATATGTATCGGAGCAATACCTGGATAAAGTAAAGGATCTGGAAGTGTTAAAAAAGCTTCCTTATGAAGTGGTTTCTGCAGATGTCTTTCAAAGGATGTCGGATACTAAAACGCCCCAGGGAATCCTGGCGGTGGTGAAAATGCCGGAGTATACCATGGAGGAGATTCTGGCAGTGGAAAATCCACTGCTGGTGCTTCTGGAGGATATACAGGATCCGGGAAATCTGGGAACCATGATGCGAACCAGT
>CAMFGH010000039.1 GCA_945949875.1 uncultured bacterium | reverse complement strand
GTTACTCTGCCCAGGACATGGAGTTTTGCTTTGCTTATTATTTTTAGCGTATAGGATCCCCTGGGGAGCTTTTAACACATTTCAGGAAATACTATACTAGCTTGTGCATAAGCAGTACGACATGCACCGCCATACGTTATGTTCGATAAAAACTCATAAAAACAAAAACGAACATTTACTCGAACATAACGAACAAAAATAAACAACGATAAAAATCATAAAAAACTGTAAAACAAGTTTATATAAGTCATTATAATAGTAAAATCATACATTTTCAATATGGTATATGATGTTTTTTGTGTTATTTTATAAAATGGTACAATTTGCATAAAAAACATTTTCGGCAAAATGAACAAATATAACGAACATAAAAAACAAAATATAATACATTACGAAAAAAATGTGAAAGAAATGGCTTAAATACGGGAGAAAGTGATAAACAGTCAATATGGTAAATACGCACAAAAAGGAATATAAATCAAGCTACAAATGATATAACGCACATAAAATCGAACAAAAATAGACTTGAAAAAGGGAAAATATGTGAGATATAGTAAATGCAGAAATATTTATGTTCAAAAACAAAATTGTTTATGTTCAATAATAGAAATGTTTGTGTTCAAGATTATGACCGAAACAAGAATGTTTGAGAACAAATAAAGAAAGGGAGGTAAATACTATGAGTAAAGTTTCTGAAATGACCAGGGAAAGCTGGATTATGAGCACGTTCCCGGAATGGGGCACTGGTTGGTTGAAGACATTGAAAATGAAGTCGTTCAGCCTGGAAACGTAGCAATGTGGTGGCTGGGCTGTACAGGTATCTGGATGAAAACACCGGGTGGCAATATTTATCATTCAGGAGATTCCCATTTCTCCATCTATTTTGCAAAACATGGTAAAGATTATGATATTGATGTAGCCTTTAGATCTTTCGGCGAGAATCCGATTGGTATGCAGGATAAAATGACATCTACGGATATTCTTCGTATGGCTGAAAATCTTCAGTGCAAAGTAGTAGTTCCGAAGAAGAGGTTTTGAAGACTGCTTTGAAGCACCTCAGAACATTCCTTACAGATCCTGTTTATAATTTGACGAAGAGACGCTTTTGGAAAATAAATTAGGAGGCAGAGAAAATGGCATCTGTTTTACAGACAATTGTGGAAAAAAAGCACTATCGCTTTATTGATGGCGAAGGGGTTACATGGCAGGAAGCTGTCCGCCTCAGCACAGAGCCTTTGGTAGAAGATGGAAGTGTAGATGCAGAATACTACAAACAGATCGTTGCATGCATTGAAAAATATGGACCCTATGTCGTTTTTGACCACAATGTAGCTATGCCGCATACAACGGAGAATGCGACCGGTGCATATAAGACCGGCGTTGGATTCATGGTATCGGAAAAAATGATTGATTTTGGCGTGGATGAAGACGGAGAGAAGAAAGAAGCTAATCTTTTCCTTACCTTATTTTCAACCAATCCGGATGAGCATATGAATAACATCCAGCAGTTATCTGCCATCTTTATGAATGATGATCTGCTGGATGCCCTGGCTGCTGCCAGAACACCCGAAGATATTTTGGAAGCTGAGAAGAAATATCCTTGTGAAGAAGATTTTTAGGATTTTTAACAATGTGAGAATGATATACGAAAACAGTTTTGATGCAAAAGAAAATATGCATAAAATAAGGAGAAAATTATGGTAGTATTAGATGTATTGAATGCTGTTTGGACTTTCTTTGCGACATACGTTTTGCAGAAAGCTCCTTACATGGTAGGGTTTTTGACATTACTTGGTTATTGTCTGATGGGCAAGAAGTGGTATGACACTCTTGCCGGTACATTAAAAGTAATTATCGGTATGCTTATCTTAAATGCAGGTTCCGGTGGACTGACAAGTACATTCCGTCCTATCCTGGCAGGTCTGAAAGACCGTTTTAATTTAACAGCCTGCGTTATTGATCCATATTATGGACAAAATGCAGTAACAGCCGGTGTGGAAGAAGTATTTGGGAAAGGGTTTTCCCAGGCTATGACACTGCTGCTCATTGCTTTTATTGTAAATATTTTATTGGTTCGTTTTAACAAAATCACAAAATGCCGTACACTGATTACCACAGGTCACGTTCAGGTGCAGCAGGCAGCAACTGCATATTGGCTGATCATGTTTGCACTGCCGGGACTTCTTTCCAATAACGTTGCCCTGATGGTAGTTATGGCTGTTATTCTTGGCTCTTACTGGGCTGTAGGTTCTAACCTTACCGTAAAACCTATGCAGGAACTTACCGATGGTGCCGGTTTTGCGATTGCGCATCAGCAGATGTTTGGTATTCTTCGGCGTTATCATGTCTGTCATCGGAAAAGATTTCTTCGTAGCAGCAGAAGCAACAAAGGAAACAGAGAACTTTGCGTTCTATGTATTTAACACATCCTTACAGTTTGCAGTTTATCTGGCTATCCTGCAGCTTGGTGTACGTACCTTCGTTACAGAACTGACCGCTTCCTTCCAGGGTATCGCAGATAAACTGCTTCCCTCCTCCATTCCTGGTGTGGACTGTGCAGTATGTTATGGTTTCGGCGATTCAAACGCTGTAACATTTGGTTTCCTGGCAGGTTTAACAGGACAGATCATTGCTATCCTGGCACTTATTGTGATGGGTTCCCCGACTATCATTATCTGCGGTTTCGTACCGGTATTCTTTGATAATGCCACAATCGGTCTGGTTGCAAATGAAAAAGGTGGTTTAAAGGCTTGTCTTGTATTACCGTTCTTATCCGGTCTGATTCAGGTATTTGGTGCAGCCCTCATTGCAGGATGGGTTGGTCTTGCAAATTATGGCGGTTATCTCGGAATGTTCGACTGGGATACAGTATGGCCACTGTTTACGGTAGCAATGAGATTCCTTGGATATGCAGGTGTAGCACTTGTAGTTATTGTTCTGCTTGCAATCCCACAGATCGAGTACAAAATGGATCCGGAAGGCTACTTCCTGATTACAGAAGATTACGACAAATATGTTGAATACAAAGCTTCCAAAACAAAATAATGGAAAGAATGAATTAGAAAAGGAGTGTTTCTTATGGCACAGCTTGATGGAAAAAGAATTTTAGCTTGTTGCGCAAATGGCGCTGGTTCTTCTTTGATGATGAAAAGCTGCTATAAAGCTGTTATAAATTGTAATTTCCTGTAAAAGAATGTTGACCGACCTGGTGATATATCTTAAGATATGAACCGGGTCGGTCTTCTATGTTTTATGATGGAATTTGTGGTACAATAAGAAGGAGTAAAGATGATCAGAACAGTGATATTTGATATCGATAATACACTATACAGTTATGATGACGCACATAAAGTGGCTTTTGCTGCACTTTTGGAGTATGCAGAAAAAAATCTGCATATGACAGCAGAAGAGTTTACAAAGCTTCATGCAGAGACAATGGGAAGACTGAAAGAACAGATGGGTGATGGCCTACCTGAAAGAAAAAGATATCCGGATTGGAATCGGAACCGATATGACAGCAGCTGTACAGTTTGAAAAATTAATCAGGCTTAAACTACTTTCCTATATCGATTTTATGGTTTGCAGTGAAGAGGCAGGTGCAGAATGCCGGAATGCAGGCAGTATGGTTCAGACCCCAGGGAAAAGATCCGGAACAGAACATACATCAAATCAGGGATATGAAAAAATTGATTTCTTTTTTATCATAATAAATTTAAAGAAGGTCTTGATATGAAAAATAATCGAAAAGCTGTAGAAAAAAGACAGATGGATATCCTGAATCTGGTTCGGGAAAAAGGAGAAGTGAAAGTAGAAGAAATCGCAAAAGAGTTTCAGATTTCACTGATGACAGTTCGAAGAGATCTGCAGTTTTTAGAGCAGGAAAAATTTCTTGCCCGTACCCATGGTGGTGCTATTTCTCTGGAAAAGGCGTATACGGTAGTCACAAAGGATGAAAGAATCGCATACTGTAGAGACCGTATTTCAGAATATGCTTCCAAACTGGTGGAGGATGGAGACACTTTGTTCATTAATGGAAGCAGAACTGCACTGAATCTGTTGAATTATGTAACAGATAAAAAGATCAACGTTATTACCAACAACTGCTGGGGTATCGGGACAAAATATGCAGATGGCATTTCCGTTCATTATACCGGTGGAGAAGTGAAAAGTAATGTGATGGTGGGAGAGTATGTTATGAGAAATCTTTTGACCATGACTGCAGACAAGACATTTTTGGGGTGCGCTGCAGTATATGATGGTGGAGAATTTCGATATGATATCCCAACGGAAATAGGGATCAATGAGGCGATGGTCAGTCATACCACAAAAGAACTCTATATTCTGGCAGACCATTCCAAGATACAGGACAGAGATTCCCGGGGAACATATTATGGAAGCTGTACTTATGATTCCTGCACCCTGATCACAGATGACTATGCGGATAAGGAAGTCGTAGAGAGGCTCAGAATGCATGGAATCAAAGTGATTATAGTTCCTACAAGATAAACTTTTCGATGATTTCAGCAACACCGTCATGGTTATTGTCTGCCGAAGTGACATAATCTGCAATAGCCTTTAATTCGTCAGAGCCATTCTGCATACAGATTCCCTGATGGGCTGCCTCCAGCATGGTGTAGTCATTGGCGGCATCACCGGCTGCAATGGTATTTTCTACAGGAATGTGAAGAAGATCAGCCATTTGCAGAAGTGCTTTTCCTTTGCTCAGACCTTTTGGAACGATTTCCAGATATTCATTGCAGGAGAAGAAGTTGTCCAGACAGTCGGATGCCCAGCTGTCAAGCCACTTGGAAAAATCGTCCAGAGGTGTTTTGTTGTGATAGTCTACAAGCAGCATTTTTGCCGGTGGAACCGTTAGATCAGATATATCCGGTAAAACTTCATATTTCATATTGGTTAAATGACAGTAGCGTTCCACTTTTGGATCATCAAAGCAGGGCTCTACAAGAACTCGGGTATTACTGTAAGTCTGAATATGAACATCCCGCCTGCGTGCTTCTGCAAAAACCTTTTGTACAAGATCCAATGGAATAGAAATACTGTAAATGATTTCTTTATTTGCAGTGTCATATAATATACATCCATTAAAAGCAATCAGATAGCATCCCGGCGTGGTGAGCCCAAGCTTTTCTGCCTGATCAATGGCACTGACCAGTGGACGTCCGGTACTGATGATAACTTTATTACCTGCAGCAAGAGCCTTTTCGATTGCCTCACGGTTGCCTGGGGTCACTTCTTTCTGGTCATTTAACAGAGTTCCGTCCAGATCGAGAAAAAGTGCTTTAGATGAAGAAGTTGTGTTTGTTTTCATAGCATAAAGTATCCTTATATTATTCATTCAAATATTTTTAATATGTAATCTTCGAAAAAAGATTTCGGTAATTTACCGGTTCATTTTATCAAAAAAAAGAAAAATTCTCAATGAGAGAAATTGGGAAGGAGAAAAGATGTCAGAATTATCAAAAAAAACAGGGAAAAGAAGTACCGGCGGCAATCTGTCTGGCTGCCATTTTCCTGCTCAGCGGCGGGAACCTGATCGGAAATTATATTGTTCTGAAAAAGAAAAACCTGAAGAGAGTTTGTGGGGAAATTATTCAGGTATATGAAAGACAGATTTCCAAAGAAACCAAGATTTTAAAAGGTTCCAAATATACCTATTATCCTATTGTAAAATATGAAATAGACGGAAAGGAAAACATTCGTCGCTGTTATATCAATTCCAGCAGTAAGAATTCTTTTCAGGTGGGAGGAACCTTTGACTTGTATTATGATCCGGTCTGTGAAGAGGTATATGAGAAACATGACCGGAAAATAGTTGCTATAGCAGGGGGAGTGCTGGTGGTGATCGGTCTGCTGGTGGGGGCCAGTATCGTGAGCGTTCTGGGGTTTATATCATAAATGCATTTGGGGCAGTATAGCATAGTGTTTTGGGAGTAAAAATGAGGCCTGAAAAAAGCCATGACAGGAGGAGTATGAAAAAATGACAAAAGATAAACTGAAACCAAAGCTGTTTAGTGTGATGAAAACCTATACCAAAGAGCAGTGCATCAAGGATATTGTATCCGGTATCATCGTTGCAATTGTAGCGTTGCCGCTTTCCATTGCGCTTGCCCTGGCATCCGGTGTGGGTCCGGAACAGGGTATCTATACCGCCATCATTGCCGGTTTCCTGATTTCCTTTTTCGGTGGAAGCCGCGTTCAGATTGCAGGACCAACTGCAGCATTTGCTACTATTGTTGCAGGGATTGTAGCCAGAAACGGTATGGATGGGCTGATCGTAGCTACCATAATCGCAGGTATTCTTCTGATTCTGATGGGCATTTTTCGTCTGGGTACCCTGATCAGATTTATTCCCTATACCATTACAACAGGATTTACAGCCGGTATTGCGGTAACCATTCTGATCGGACAGCTGAAAGATTTCTTTGGGCTGACCTATGAGGCAGGGGTAAAACCGGTGGAAACCATGGAAAAACTGGAAGCCTTTGTGAAATATATCGGAACTATAAATACCCAGGCTCTTCTGGTGGGAATGGTCTGCCTGGTGATACTGGTCGTCTGGCCAAAGATTTCGGAAAAGATTCCGGGTTCTCTCATTGCTGTCATTGTGGGCATTGTTATGGTCAAAGCGTTGCATATGAAGGTCAACACCATCGGAGATCTTTATACGATCAGCAGCAGCCTGCCAGCTTTACATATTCCCAAGATCAGTTTTTCTGTTGTGGCAGGAGAGATTTCAGATGGTTTTACCATTGCTGTGCTTGCTGCAATTGAATCTTTATTATCCTGTGTTGTAGCAGACAGTATGATCGGATCAAAACACAGATCCAATATGGAGCTTGTTGCACAGGGAATCGGTAATATCGGTTCTGCATTGTTTGGAGGAATTCCTGCAACAGGTGCCATCGCCAGAACCGCAACCAACATCAAAAATGGCGGCCGGACACCCATCGCAGGTATGGTGCATTCGGTGGTGCTGGTACTGGTACTTGTGGTACTGATGCCATATGCAGCACTGATTCCGATGCCTACCATTGCAGCCATTCTTTTCATGGTGGCTTATAATATGTGCGGTTACAGAAGCTTTATCAGCCTTTGTAAAACAGCTCCAAAGAGTGATATTTTCGTGTTAGTGGCGACATTCCTTCTGACGGTTATCTTCGATCTGGTTGTGGCAATTGAGTTTGGCATGATCGCAGCCTGCTTCCTGTTCATGAAGAGAATGAGTGATGAAGCAGAAGTCCGAGGCTGGAAGTACTATGAAGATGAAAATGACCCGGATCATATTGAACTTCGAACTGTTCCTCAGCAGGTAAGGGTATATGAGATCAGTGGGCCGATGTTCTTTGGTGCAGCAGACCGGATCAGTGAGATTACCTTAAAGAAATTTACGAAAGTTCTGGTCATCAGAATGAGAGGGGTTCCGGCTCTTGATGCAACTGCCATGCATTCTCTGGAACAGCTGTATGAAGAATGTAAAAAAGATGGTGTTCAGCTTATCCTTTCTCATGTAAATGAACAGCCCTATCACACCATGGAAAAAGGCGGATTTGTTGAAAAGGTGGGTCCGGAAAACTTCTGCGCCCATATCGATGATGCACTGGCCAGAGCCAATGAACTCCTTGCATAATCTATATGTTATTCTGCATTATTATAATATTTTTTATGTTTTATGCGATTGAATATAGTCACAAACAGGAAAAATATGCTAAAATATAAAAAATGTATGAACAAAATATACAAGGAGGAAGCAGGAATGAAAGCTTTAGTAAGTGATGAGTTTTACCACATCATGGAATGCATTTCGGATAAAGATTATGATGCGGATCATGTTTTGACTACTATGAAACAGTTTATTCCTGCTTTTGCGGAGCGATACGGAACGAACTACATGAAGGTTATTGTTATTGAGGCCAACATGAATGGTTCCGGTATGAAAGACCGACGCGAATTTGTTTTATATGGTGAAGCGCCGGGCAAAGATGATATTGTAAAAGAACTTATATTTGAGCTACCCCTGAATGGCTATGTCAGGACGGAAGCATACATTAAAAAAGATAATCCCCTATGGACGGAAGAAGCAGAAAAAGATTATTTTGTACTTTCCAAACTGGGTTATCTGGTTTATGGACGTGCCAGGGTAATGCATGAACTGGAAATCGCCGAGACTACCGATGCTTTAACCGGTATTGCAAATGGTAATATGCTAAACCGGTATATGTGGGAACGATTAGCAGAGGGAAACTTTAGTACATTCTGTGCCAACTTCGTGAATATCAAGAACATGAAGCTTTTAAACAGTAAATATGGGGAACAAGGTGGAAACCTGTTATTTTTCGAATATGCAAATTCCATAAAACGATTTATTGGGGAGGATGGATGTATTGCCAGAATCGGCGGAGATAATTTCTTTATTCTGATAAAAGCCGATAGAGAGGCAGAATTGCAGCGGCTTCTGAAAAAGCTTCAGGTGGACTTGAAATTTCCCGGTTCGGAGTCTTCTATTCCTGTGAAAATGGATACCAGACTGGGCTATTATTATATAAAGGATGGGGACCAGATTTCCGATGCAATGAACAGTAGCAGCATTGCGCTGAAACTGGCCAAAAATGAAGGCAGTTCGGATTATATTCTGTACTCGGATGATATGAAAATCCAGATGCTGAAAATGAAGCAGCTGGATGAAAGTGTACCGGTAGCAATTGAAAACGAAGAATTAGTTGTTTTCTATCAGCCAAAAGTAAATATTTCAGAAGAAAGTAAGTGTATTTTATGCGGTGCAGAAGCACTGGTCAGATGGCGTAAAAATGGGATTGTGATTCCACCTATGGAGTTTATTCCTTTTCTGGAAAAGAATGGCCTGGTTACCAAAGTGGACTTTTATGTTTTGGAACACGTCTGCAGGGACATAAAATCATGGGAAGAAAAGGGAATTAAACCGGTTCGTATTTCATCCAATTTCTCCAGAAGGCATTTGGGAGATCCGGAGTTTGCCAATAAAGTAGAGGCGGTATTCCGAAAATATCAGGTAGATCCTTCTTATTTTGAAATTGAAATCACAGAATCCTATGACAGTGAAGATATGGAAGCTCTGGTTCAGTTTGAAAAAAGGATGCATGAGATAGGTGTAAAGCTTTCCGTTGATGATTTTGGAAGTGGTTTTTCTTCTTTGAAAATGGTAAAAAATATTGTGTCGGATACCATCAAACTGGATAAGAGCATTATCGATGGTGTGGGAAGTGATGATAAAAACAATGAGATCATTGTAAGCCATATCATAAAGATGATCAGGTGTCTCGGAAAAGAAGTACTGGCAGAGGGTGTTGAAACAAAAGAACAGGCAGCTTTTCTCCGGGATAACGGATGTGATCTGATACAGGGTTATCTGTATGGGAAACCGATCCCAAGAGAAGAGTTTGAAGAAAACTGGCTGAAGAAAAACAGCCTGCGGGATGTGTAAATACATAAATTTTGTACATAATGAAAAGAGAGAAAATAAGCAGGAAGGGAGAATGTGCAATGGATCAGAACGTTTTGCGCAATTTAAGCTACGGGTTGTTTGTGCTTACAGCAAGTCGTGATGGAAAGGATAATGGTTGTATCATCAATACAGCGGCTCAGGTTGCTTCAGACCCGCTGATGATCAGTATCGCAGTAAACAAAGCAAATTATACCTGTGAGATGATACAGGAGACAAAGAAATTTACACTTTCTTTTCTCAGTCAGGATGCCACATTTGATATTTTTAAACATTTTGGCTTCCAATCCGGAAGAGATGTGAACAAGTTTGAAAATTATCCGTTGAGTAAAAGGGTTGCAAATGGGACAATGGCTGTCCTGAATGGTACGAACGCGTATCTTTCCGTATATGTAAAACAGGAGATTGATCTGGGAAGCCACATTTTATTCCTGGGTATGCCAACAGATGGGGAAGTTCTTTCTGATGTACCATCCGCTACCTATGCATACTATTTTGAAAATATCAAGCCGAAGCCACAGCCTGCAGCAAAGACGGAAGAGGGAAAGACGGTATGGAAATGCAAAATCTGTGGATATGAATATGTAGGAGAGGAACTTCCGGAAGATTTCATTTGTCCGCTTTGCAAACATCCGGCAAGTGATTTTGAAAAAGTATAACTTTACTTAGGTATCATTCTTATATGGAAATAAAAGATGGAGGACTGTCGCCGGAAAAAATATGGTGGCAGTCTTTTCAGATATTTTTACCGGGGGAAATATGAAAAAGCGTAGTAACTATAGGGGTATGGAAGGACAAAACCCAGTGAAAAAGCTGTGGATGTACATAAAATCTCATATTTGGTTCAGCCTTACCGGATCTATGCTGCTTTTGTTTCTGGTGGTAGTGCTTATTTTCCAGAGTTATCTGAAAAACAGATATTTCAATTATCTTATGGATGAGACTTATGGAACAGAGGATGCGATGATTCATGCATCGGTCAATAGTCTGAATAAAGAGCTGGAAAATGCGCTTTTTATTGGCAGTGAGATCGCGGTAAACAAACAGCTTCGATATGATGTGGATCAGGTACAGCATACCAGTGAAGAAGAATTGATAAAAAATCGTTTAAGACTGCTCAATGAATTAAGTGGAATCAACTACTATTCCAGTGATGTGGCAGCTATTACTGTGGTAATGAATGATGGGACGATTACAGAATATGGCAGATACTGGACAGGCAGCGGATACCCCAATTTGTGGAGTGGAGACAGTCTGGCTATACTGGATCAGCTTTATTCAGCTGTTATGGAGAATTTAAAGGTTCGGGAAGCAGGAAGGTATCAGGTGAGTGAAGCCCCGGCTTTTCATGAGAACGTTCACAATATGCAGATGTTTCACATTGCGCTACCACTTACCGGATCCAGCAGTGCCCTGGAAAATGTCACTGCAGTGGTTGTGGTTTCCTTTAAACTGAATAATTTTATGATTTCCAGTGCTTTACAGGAGAGCGCTTTGCAGGATAGTGCCTATCGGGACAATATCGCCATTTATCTCACCACGAAAGACGGAAACATCATGTATCACCAGAATCCGGAATATATCGGCATGTCTGAAGAGGAGTATCTGGCAGATAAAACATATGTTGAGATTAAACAACCTCTCGATTATTTCGGATGGGTGGAGCATGTTGTGATCGACACGGAAAATATGCATAATGAAGTGGACAAACTGTATCGTCAGGGGATCGTTATCTATATTCTGCTTCTGTTTGTCAGCTGTATCATCTGGAATCTGATCGTTCATACCATATTAAGACCGGTTAATGAAATCGGCGAAGCAATGAGTGAAGTTAAGGCCGGTAAAGAAAACAGAATGATTGATATTCGCGGAACCAACGAAATCTGGCAGCTGGCTGAGCAGTATAATGAAATGGTGGATGCACTTTACGAGCAAAAGAAAGAAACCAAACGTCATTATGAAGAAAAGACCAAGTCGATAGAACTGCAGAGTAAAGCGGAACAGAAAGCCTTGGAGTCACAGATCAATGCGCACTTTCTTTGCAATACCTTAAATGCCATCAATTATAATGTGATGGAGTCCGGTAATCACGAAGTGTCCAGTCTGTTAAAAGATCTGTCCAGCATTTTGCAGTATACTTTTTCCAGAAAGGCGAGAGAGGTTACTCTGGGACAGGAAATAGAATGGGTAAAACAATATCTTCGTCTGCAAAAATACCGGAAGGGAGATCAGTTTGATTATAAGATTGAGTTCCCGGAGGAGTACAGCGAATGGCCCTGCTGTAAATTGTTTTTACAGCCTTTTGTGGAAAACTCCATCGTTCATGGTTTTGAAAACATGGAAAGCGGTGGTATGATAAAAATTACCGGATGGGAAGAAAAGGGACGATTCCTGATCTGTGTATGGGACAATGGTTGTGGAATGCCCAAAGAGGTTTGCGAAGAGATCAAAGCAGCTTTTGAAAAAAGTCATGAATTGGATCTGGAGACCCAGGGTGCAGGTATTGGCATAAAAAATGTTATAACAAGAATGAAATTATTTTTTGGGCCAAAATTTGATGTAGAATTGGAAAGTGAAGAAGGCGTTGGCACATGCTTTATTTTCAGACTGCCACTGCCGAGAGAAAGCAAAAGGGAAGAGGGATAGCGTGAAAATTATTATAGTGGAAGATGAACAGCGTGCCAGAGAGGGACTGGCGAAACTGATTACCTCCTTATCCAGCGAGTATGAGGTGATCGGACAGGCAGGAAATGGACAGTCAGCATTGGATATGATCTTGAAATATCAGCCGGATGTGATCTTTACAGATATTAAAATGCCTATCATGGATGGAATAACCATGACCCGGATGGTAAGAGCACATGGTATTAAGTCGGAATTCGTGGTAATCAGTGCTTATGGCGATTTTGATATGGCCAGACAGTTTATCTCCCTTGGGGTGGCTGAATATATGCTGAAGCCGGTGACAAAGGAGAGCCTTGAACTGACTTTAAAACGATTGCAGATCCGACTGGGCGGAGGAAATATGAATGCGACGGAAAGCCATGTCAGCCTACGGGAACAATATCCGGAGGCTCATCCGCTTATTTTGAAAGCCCTTGATATTATTGAAAGATGCTATTCCGGAAAGATCAATCAAAAGGAGCTTGCCCAGGAACTGAATGTCAGTGCAGAATACTTCAGTTATTTGTTTGCCAAGAATACCGGAAAAACATTTTCCAATTTTATTCGGGATTATCGTATTGAACAGGCTAAATTTTTATATCGAAAGGGAGAACTGGATAAAAAGGAAGTACCATATGCTGTGGGATTTTCCGACGCAAAGTATTTCTGTCAGGTGTTTAAAAAAGTGACTGGAGAGACGCCTTCTGAATATTTGCTTAAAATATTATAAAAATCTTAAAATTTTAACCCAAAATCTTGGTACTATATTAAGATTTTGGGTTTTTGCTTATTATTTTAGATGGTAAAATGCACATATCAAGTGAAAAATGCTTCGAAAGGATGGCAGATTTCAACAAAAAACTATATTGGGAGGATGATTACAATGAAACTGAAAAAATTACTGGCACTTTCACTGGTAGCAGTTATGGGGATGTCTATCGTAGCTTGTGGAAGTTCTGCAACCGAATCAGCAGCACCTGCAGAAGATAATGGCGCAGCGGCTGAAGCACCTGCAAAGGAAGAAGCAGCAAGTGGTGATGTAACAGAGGTTGAACTTTGGCATTACTTTGATGCTTCTGCTGATGCAAAAGCAATCGTAGACTGGGTAGATGAATATAACAGTCTTCAGAATGATATTCATATTACAGCTACATATGTTTCCCGTGAAGAACTGATGAACCAGTACACAATCGGTGCTCTTTCCGGAGAACTTCCTGACATTGGTATGGTGGATTCACCGGATATGGCTTCTTACATTTCTCTGGGTGTATTTGAAGATATTACAAGCCAGTTAAATGAATGGGGTGAACTGGACAAATTCTATCCGGGCCCATTAAGCTCCTGCATGGATGCTGATGGCAACTTATATGGTCTTCCACAGAACTCCAACTGTCTTGCACTTGCATGCAACATGGATCTTTTAAAAGCAGCCGGTTATGATCATATGCCGGAAAGCCTGGATGAATTCAAAGAAATGGTAGCAGCTACTACAAATCCGGCTGATGATGTATATGGATATGCAATGTGTGCAGTATCTACAGAAGAAGGTACTTTCCAGCTTCTTCCATGGCTTCGTTCCAAAGAAAATGGAAAAGGTGTTAACGTAGATGATCTGACAGCAGATTCTGCAGTAAATGGCTTAACTGTACTTGGGGATTTTGTGAAAAACGGATATATGAGTAAAGAAGCTGTGAACTGGACGCAGGCTGATGCATGGAATGCATTTGCAGCAGGAAAAGCAGCAATGGTTGAATGTGGTACATGGCATCTGGCACAGACTGATGCAATCGCTGGTTTCGATTATGATTTCTGTCTGCTTCCAACCGGTGACAAAGGAACCTCCACATCTACAATCGGTGGTGAGAACTTTGGTATCTGCTCAGGTGCAGAAAATCTGGATGCATGTGTTGACTTCTTAACATGGCTCTGCTCCAAAGAAAAGGAAGGTGAATGGGCAGTTACAGCCGGTAAGATTCCTACAAGATCTGATTCTGTTGCAAACTATGATTATGAACAGGATGGTTTTGCAGTATTCGTAGATGAAATGAACTATGCACAGGCTCGTGGACCTCACGCTGAATGGCCACGTATCTCTGAAGCAGTTTATACAGCATGCCAGTCCGTATTTGTAGATGGTACAGATCCAAAAGATGCGTTAACAAAGGCTATGGAAACAATCAAACCAATTGTTGATGCAAATCCACTTCCGGAGACCTAAGAGAATAAATGAAGAGGACGGCAAAGCCTCCAGGCTGCCGTCCTTTTTTGATAAGGAGGGAATACTTGAGCATGAAAAAGAGAACAATTATTGCTCAGAAAAGAAGAGAAGCATATGGCTTTATTCTGCCTGCATTTCTCTATGTGTTGCTAGTCATGGGATATCCTCTTGTATACAACGTTATTTTGAGCTTTAAAAATGTGGATGTAAAAAATTTGACCAAAGGCGGTTCGGTTTTTGTGGGATTTCAGAATTATATTGATTTATTTGCTGATCCGACCTTCCGTTTGGTGCTAAAAAATACTTTTGTTTTTACCATTGCATGTCTGGTTTTCCAATTTACCATTGGATTTGCCTTTGCCATGTTCTTTTATCAGAAATTCAAATTAGCCGGACCGATCAGAGGTATGATTCTGGTCAGCTATATGATGCCTATGGCAGTAACCGGTTTGCTTGGTAAGAATATTTTTTCCAATGCAGGCTTGATCAATAATCTGTTATTAAAGATTGGTATCGTGGGACCGGAATGGCTGGTGGATACAGGAACAGCTATGATTGCAGTCATAGTAATGAACTGTTGGGTAGGTATTCCGTTTAATATGCTTCTTCTGATTTCCGGATTAACCAGTATCCCATCAGAAGTATATGAAAGTGCTTCTATTGATGGCGCAAACTGGGGACAGAGATTTTTACATATCACATTACCAATGATGAAGGGCTCTATTTTTTCTGTATTGATGCTTGGATTTATTTACACATTCAGAGCATTTGACCTTATGTATATTATGACATCAGGTGGTCCGCTTAATTCAACGGATGTACTTGGAACCTATTCCTATTTGTTGTCCTTTACACAGTACCAGTTCTCTAAAGGTGCTGCAGTAGCAATGGTGCTGTTTGTGTGCCTGTTTGCTGTGGGTCTGTTCTATTTGAGACTATTGATAAAGGAGGATGACTAAGATGAATAAAAAAGAAATGTCCAGAAGCAGAAGAAAAGAAATTCTGAATTCTATCATTGCTATTATTATTACCATCCTTTTCCTTTTCCCAATTTATTGGCTGGTACAGATTTCCTTTAAAAGTGATACGGAAACCTTTGGAAAAGTGCTTACCTATTATCCGAGGGAATTTACATTTGGCCCATGGCTTGTAAACCTGACGGATAAGAACTTTTTGCTTTCTCTTCGCAATAGTTTTGTCAATGCAGCACTTACGATGCTGATTACAGTAGTATTGGGTGTTCCTGCTGCTTATGGAATGGGTAGATATAAAGTGAAAGGCAGTAATTTATTTTTGCTTACATTCCTTGTTTCCCAGATGTTGCCTGCGTCTCTGACGCTGACCCCTATGTATTTGATCTTCAATAAGGTGGGATTATTGGGACACCATATCACAGCACCCATTGCCATTGCGGCAAGCTCCATACCATTTGCAGTGGTTACGCTTAGACCGTACTTTAAGAGTGTTCCCATGGCACTGGATGAAGCAGCAAGGCTGGATGGATGCGGACCTTTAAAGGCATTTACACATGTTATGATACCTGCAGTAAAAACAGGAATTATCACAATTCTTGTTATTTCCTTCTTAAATGGTTGGAATGATCTTATTTTCTCCATGACCTTTAACGTGGGAGCGGAAATGAGACCACTTACTGCGAATATTTACAAATTCCAGAATGCGTATGGAACCAAATGGAACTGTATTATGGCATACGGAACGATTTTGGTTATCCCGGTTGTTCTGATGTTCATTTTCTTACAAAAATATATTGTTGGTGGTCTCACAGCCGGAGCTGTGAAAGACTAAAAACAGAATAGATGAGGTGAATTATGTCGAATAGTAATCAGGATCAAAAAGTTGAAATTTTTGGTTATTTTGAGCAAAAAGGAAATAGTCTTTGCTATCGCTATGAAGCAGAACGACTTGTGATTACTCCCTGGGGAGAAAACAGTCTTCGTGTTCGTGCCCACAAGATGCCGGAAATGCCAGGTGAAGACTGGGCACTTTTAGAGCCGGCAGAAACAAAGCCGGTGATTGAAGTGAGAGACGACGGTGGAAAAATCACCAATGGTAAAATTACTGCTGAAATCAATTTAATCGGTAAGATTACTTTTACCAATCAAAAGGGGGAAGTTCTGCTGGAGGAATATGTTCGCAGCAGAAAAGACTTGTTTGGTCCAACCTGTAGCTCTCTGGAAGTGGAAGCAAGAGAATTTAAACCGATTATTGGTGGTGATTATAAGCTTTCCATGCGTTTTGTTTCAGAACCAAACGAAAAGCTGTATGGTATGGGACAGTATCAGCAGGATTTCCTAGAATTAAAAGGTGCTGATCTGGAATTGGCACACAGAAATTCCCAGGCCAGTGTACCATTTTTGTTATCCAGCCTTGGATATGGTTTTTTATGGAACAACCCGGCTGTAGGACGTGTTAATTTCGGAAAAAATATAACCACATGGGAAGCTTATTCTACAAAGAAATTGGATTACTGGATTACAGCAGGAGATACACCGGCTGAAATCGAAGAAGCCTATGCAGATGCTACCGGAAAAGTTCCCATGATGCCGGATTACGGTATGGGATTCTGGCAATGTAAGCTTCGCTATCAAACCCAGGAAGAACTTCTGGAAGTGGCAAGGGAATATAAGAGGAGAAATCTTCCGATTTCTGTTATTGTAGTAGATTTCTTCCACTGGCCGTGCCAGGGTGAATGGAAATTTGATCCAACTTACTGGCCGGATCCGGATGCTATGATAGCAGAATTGAAGGAAATGGGTATTGAACTTATGGTATCCATTTGGCCCACTGTAGATTATCGAAGCGAAAACTTTGATGAAATGAAGGGGAAAGGCCTGCTGATCCGCGTAGATTCCGGTTATCCGATTTCCATGGATTTCCAGGGAAATACATTACATTATGACGCAACCAATCCGGAAGCAAGAGAGTATGTCTGGAATAAGGCAAAACAGAATTATTATGATAAAGGGGTAAAAGTATTCTGGCTGGATGAGGCAGAACCGGAATATACCGTATATGATTTTGAAAATTACCGATATCATTTAGGTCCGGATATTCAGGTGGGTAATATTTATCCTGTAATGTATGCAAAAACATTCTTTGACGGTATGCAGAAAGAAGGTCAGGAAAACATTATCAATCTGCTCCGCTGTGCATGGGCTGGTTCCCAGCGTTATGGTGCTTTGGTATGGTCAGGTGATATCAAATCTTCATTCCCAAGCATGAAAAATCAGCTGGCGGCAGGTCTTAACATGGGTATTGCAGGTATTCCTTGGTGGACTACCGATATCGGTGGATTCTTCGGAGCTCATGCAGAGGATCCGGATTTCCATGAATTGTTGATCAGATGGTTTGAATATGGTACTTTCTGTCCAGTCATGAGACTGCATGGATATCGTTGGCCACTGCAGCCACAGCAGGGAACAACAGGTGGTGCAACCTGTGTATCCGGTGCACCCAATGAAGTGTGGAGTTTTACGGATCAGGTATGTGACATTTTATCAGAGTATATTCTTCTGCGTGAAAGAATGCGCCCATATATCACAAAACTGATGCAGCAGGCTCATGAAAAAGGCACACCGGTTATGCGTCCTCTTTTCTATGATTTCCCGGAAGATCAGGAATGCTGGAATGTTGAAACACAGTATATGTTTGGCCCGGATGTTCTGGTTACACCGGTAACGGAAAAGGATTGCAGAAAGGTAACAGTATATTTGCCGGCTGGTGCCAAATGGACCAATGCCTGGACCAAAGAGTCTTACGAAGGCGGACAAAGAATAGAAGTGGATGCACCAATTGAGCAGATTCCTCTGTTTACCAGAAATGAATTTGTGCTGGATGTGTAAGGCTTACAGACTTGATGCGCAAGTTTCAATAGGAAAAGAAACTATCAGGGGAAATAAAATAGAATAAAAAAGTACGAGGCATTTTATGAAACGGAATAATAATGAAGTGAAATTTCAAATGTTTAGATACGATGGGGATTTTTATACCTATACGGGGAAAGTGTTTGACTTGCTTCTTATTGGAATTTACTGGATCATAGGATGCCTTTTTATTGTGACAATTGGGGCATCCTGCTGTGCTATGTATCAGGCCATTGAAAAGTCTATTCTGGAAGACAGAGAAACAGCAACAAAGGTGTTCTGGAAAACCTATAAAAGAGAGCTTCCAGGGTCCATAAAGTATACGGTTGGAGAGGGACTGCTTCTTTTCATTTTGATGGCTAATATTGGGATTATGCACCGTTATGTTCAGGCAGATTGGAAACTCTTTTTTATGCTTCTTTATGTGCTGATAGGTGCACTGATCGTGATGGCAGGAATGTATCTGTTTCCGGCTTTGTCCAGCTTTCAAATGGGAGCAGGATGGTATATCAAGCTGTCCGCCTATCTGACGATGAAGCATCTGCCACGATCCCTGATCATGTTGATCATACTGATTGCAGTTTATTATTTAATCTTATGGATGCCATTGTTGGTGTTTGTTTTACCGGTAGGGTTTGGATTTGTTACTACCATAATGATTTACCCGGTTTTAAAACAGCATATGAGTGAAACTAAAACAGAGATGCCGGATGCAGAATAAAAAATAGATGAGAGATGGATTGAATAGCGAAATATGAATACAGTAGATTTAAAGAAAATTAAGATTCAGGATTCCTTTTGGTCAAAACATGTTGATCTGGTTCGGAAAGAAATCATTCCATATCAGTGGGACGCTATGAATGACCGGATTCCGGATGCGGAGCCAAGTCACAGCGTGGATAATTTTGCCATCGCAGCCGGATTGAAAGAAGGGAAATTTTACGGAGCAGTTTTTCAGGATACGGATGTGGCAAAGTGGTTGGAGGCAGTAGGCTTTTCTCTGGCAGCTTATCCGGATGAAGAACTGGAAAAGACAGCAGATGAAGTCATTGAAATCATAGAAAAAGCACAGTGCGAAGATGGATATCTGGATACTTATTTTATTCTGGAAAAGCCGGATCAGCGTTGGAAAAATCTCTGTGAAGGGCATGAACTATATACTGCAGGACATTTGATGGAAGCAGCAGTGGCTTATTACTATGGAACAGGGAAACGAAAATTGCTGGATGTGGCAACACGGTTGGCTGATCTGATCTGCAAAACCTTTGGCCCGGAAGAACAAAAAATGCATGGTTATCCGGGGCATCCGGAGGTAGAAGTAGGACTGATAAAACTGTATTATGCCACCGGAAACAGAAGCTATCTGGATATGGCAAAGTATTTTGTAGATGTGCGTGGGGTAGGGGAAAACTACTTCTTAAATGAAATGAACGCACCGGATTATGAACCTGTATTTCCGGACTTTCATGACTATGATCTGCTCTATGCACAGTCCCATCTGCCTGTCAGAGAGCAGAAAAAAGCAGAAGGCCATGCAGTACGTGCTGTATATTTGTATAGCGCCATGGCAGATTTGGCAAGAGAATATCAGGACGAAGGTTTATTGGAAGCCTGCAAAAGCCTTTGGAATAATATGGTGAATCGCAGAATGTATATTACCGGTGGTATCGGTTCTTCCGGTCTTCTGGAAAGATTTACCACAGACTATGATTTGCCCAATGATTGTAATTATTCAGAGTCCTGTGCCTCCATAGGGCTGGCTATGTTTGGAAACAGAATGGCTTCTATTACGAAAGATGCTTCTTATATGGATGTGGTAGAAAGAGCACTTTATAATACTGTTTTGGCAGGTATTGCACTGGATGGAAAATCATTCTTCTATGTGAATCCCCTGGAGGTTTGGCCGGATAACTGCATGCCCAGAACTTCAAGAGAACATGTGAAACCGGTTCGGCAGAAATGGTTTGGTGTGGCATGCTGTCCGCCTAATATTGCCAGAACCCTGGCTTCCATGGGGCAGTATATCTATGGCAGGGATGAAGAATGTATTTATTTGAATCTGTTCATATCCAATGATACGGTAATAAACGCAGGCGAGAAAGAAATAAAAATATCGGTAGAAACAAAATTCCCTTATGAGAATGTATGCAAGGTAAGTGTCTCAAACGTTCCGGAGGATGGTATCAAAATAGCTATCCGAAAACCGGATTATGCGAGAAACTATCAGGTAGCGGTAGACGGAAGAAAAGCAGAGATTGAGGTGCTGAAAGGGTATGTATACCTGGAACTGAAAGAAGACAGCGATATTCAGATCTTTTTTGAAGCTCCGGCAAGATTTGTACGGGCAAATCCTCTGGTAAGAGCAGACAGTGGAAAAATTGCCCTTATGCGGGGACCTCTGGTGTATTGTCTGGAGGAAATTGACAATGGTGCAAATCTATCTGCATTATATGTAGATGCAAAAACCGATATAAGGGAAGAAAAATCCGAACTATTCGGAGGAAGCATTCTTCTACATTTCCGTGGAAAGCGTATAGGGGATACAGAGTGGAAGGAAAATGAGCTGTATGCAGAGCATCCGATACAATGGGAAGAAACCGAGCTGACAGCTGTACCTTATGCATATTGGAATAACCGTGGTATGGGTGAGATGTCGGTGTGGATAAAAGAAATATATTCTTAGCATAAGAAAGGCTGGATATAACATGAAATTTACAAACGGATTTTGGTTAATGAAAAAAGAAATTACTCCTCTTTATGCAGTAGAATATGCCGGGCATGAAGTGGAAGGAAAAGACCTGAAAATATATGCGGTGGGGAAGCACATTACGAATCGGGGTGACTGCTTAAATGTGGGTATGCTGACCATTCGTCTGACCAGCCCCATGGAGAATGTGATTCATGTGAATCTGTCACATTTTGAAGGGGATGCCAGACAAAACATTACAGTGGCTACTGCCGATACAGATCCTCAGGTTTTCATAACAGAAAACGAAGATTTTGTCTGTTATCAGTCAGGAAGCCTGAAGGCGGTGGTAGACAAACGTCCAAACAGCTGGAATATCACCTATTTTGACGGAGAAAAAAAGCTTACATCCACCGGATATCGTAATCAGGCCTATATGAAGAATTCAGATACCGGTAAGAACTATACCGTAGAACAGCTTTCCCTGGATATCGGGGAACTGGTATATGGGATGGGAGAACGTTTTACACCTTTTGTAAAAAATGGTCAGACGGTAGAAATATGGAATGAAGATGGCGGAACAGCCAGTGAACAGACCTATAAAAATATTCCGTTTTACATTACCAGCAAGGGTTATGGTATTTTAGTGGATCTGTACGGTGATCTGGAATTTGAGGTAGCCAGCGAAAAAGTAGAGAATGTACAGTTTTCTACGTTGGGCGAACAGCTGGGATATTATGTGATCGCAGGAGGTTCCCCAAAAGGAACCATTTCGAAATACTGTGAACTGACCGGGAAACCGGCACTGCCTCCGGCATGGTCCTTTGGTCTGTGGCTTACCACATCTTTTACCACCAATT
>CAMFGH010000038.1 GCA_945949875.1 uncultured bacterium | reverse complement strand
CTGTGGATACTTGGCTCAGAAGAGCCATTGAACAGGAAGCCCCCACTTCAAAATCTTAGATTTAAGTGGTGGGAGCATGTCACAACAGAAATGATACAGTAAGCAGAAACAATACTGGAATATCATCAAAAAAATATGTAGAAACTTAGGAGGACTTTTTTATGAACAATCTACAAAAAGCTTTTGCTGCTGCTGCACCGGGCATCATCATGAATCTGCAGCGTCGTAACATGGAAGGGTATTTCTATAAAGATTGTAAATCCATGGTAGAGGATATTCTTTCCAAGATTCCTGCCGGAAGCTCCATCACATGGGGTGGCAGCGAATCTGTTATCGAAAGTGGATTAATGGATGCGATACAGAATAAAGATTATATTCTTTTAGACAGAAGTATTGCGAAAACACCGGAAGAAAGAAGAGCATTTTATGGAAAAGCTGTCATGGCAGATGTGTTTCTGATGAGCAGTAATGCGATCACATACGATGGCGAGCTGATCAACATCGACGGTAACGGTAACCGCATCGCCTGCCTGGCACAGGGTCCAAAAGAAGTGTTTATCATTGTGGGTATGAACAAATTCGTAGGATCCGTAGAAGATGGTATTCATCGAATTGAAAATATTGCCGCTCCGGCGAATATCCAGCGATTGGGGAAAGAAACACCTTGCAGTGTTCTGGGCAAATGTGCACACTGTTTTGCAGATGACAGTGTATGCAGCCACACTGTCATCACCAGACGTTCCTCTCATAAGGGTCGTATCAAAGTGTTTATGGTAGCAGAAAATCTGGGCTACTAAAAAGGTATACTGGGAGCTGCCGCCTTCACGAATCAAATTTCGTAAAGTGGCAGCTTTACTTTTTTAAGGGCCCCGGAACCATAGAATGTTTTTTCGGCGGCAAAATATTTTATATCCCAAGAGTTTCTTTATTTGCGATTAAATATATTTTTCCAAAGCTGTACAGCCAGGAGGACTTGTTCTTTTTGCATCAGACACTGTCGGCAAAAATCCGTATAAAGATTGCACACTGCAGAAAACAAAACGTAAGCCGGCATTCCACCCGTTCAAGACGTTAGTCGCGTTTGGAATGCCGGCTTTTATCACGAATTTGTTTTTTGCAGTGCGCAATCTTAGGATTTTTTCCTCAGTGTCTGTGTAAAAATGAACAAGTCCTCCCGGCTGTTCATCCGTGGAAAAACATACTACCTGATAAAGAAGCTCCTGGGATATATTTTGCGAGCCGAAAAAACATTCTATGGTTCCGGGCCCCTTCAATGAAACTCACTTTACGAAATTTGATTCATAAAAGAGGCAGCCCCTTAATTAAATTTGAAGATTTTCTGGCTGATCTTATATCCTCCAATGGATACCTTTCTTCCGATTTTTCCAGGAAGATTGGTATAGCCACACATGATACCGTAACGAAGCTTTTTGAAGCACTCCGGATCTTTCTCTTTCAGGTAGTCCCACAATTCTTTTCTCTTTTTCAGACTTTCCTCTGTCCCCGATACAGCCAATAATATGGTAGATATTACAGTAATGATCTCCAGGTAATTAAAAAGGACCTGACACTTTCTTTTTTCCCTGGAAAGTTCTTCATAATGGCTGCAGTAAAAATCATACATCAGCTTATTAACCTTAATCTGTTGATCGATTCTGGAAATCATGACCGATTCCTGAACGGACTGGTCTGCACGTCCAATATAATAACGGTAGAAATTCACATCCAGATAATACATTCTTTCCACCTGTGCCATCGGTTCAAACACATAAATATTGTCCACATAAAAGGTATGCTTCGGAAGTTTCATTCCGCAGTTCTTTAGAAGAGCGGTTTTATAGATTACCGAATGCATTAAAATATAGTGGCCCTTCCAGATATGGTGAACATCTTCCCAGCTAAAGACTCTGTCTTCCGGGAAAATATGCTTATACTGCATCACCTTATGGTGGCTTTCCCCTTCTTTGTCATATTCAAAATCACTGATCATCATATCCAGCTCTTCTCCCGGATTCTGATATTTTCTGAGCACTTCCAGGATCTTCTGATAAGACTCTGCATCTACTCTGTCATCACTGTCTACTACTTTAAAATAGAGCCCGGTAGCTGCCTCTATCCCGGTATTTACCGCAGAACCATGACCTCCGTTTTCCTGATGAATCACTTTTACAATAGAAGGATATGCTTCAGCATATTCTTCTGCGATCCGGGCAGTCTCGTCCTTTGAGCCATCATTTACAATAATGATCTCTATTTCCTCTCCACCGATCAAAATGGAATCAATACATCTTCTCATATAGGCCGCAGAATTATAGCATGGTACGGTAAAAGACAATAATTTCATTCCAGTTTAACTCCTATCTTTTTTGTATTTATCTGCCCCTTGTAAAACATTTAAATATCTGGTGTATGCCGCATAAGCAGAAGGTATGGGATACTGCTGCTCCATTTCCCTCTTGTCCACAAAGATCATCCCGGCCTTTTCGGCAGCTTCCTCATAAGATGACAGCTGATCCATCCAGATGCTGTACCCCCACATATGCCATTCTTTATGGCTGAAAATGTGTTTCGCATTTTCCAGTTTCCTGATTCGGACCGGTGCAGGGAAACCGGCTTTCTTCAAATATTCCAGTATGCTTTTCTGCGATTTTTCCCCTTCTACCCATGGGAATTCATACATACCGGCAAGCAGCCCCTTATCCGGTCTTTTCTGCAGTGCTGCTTTTTGATCATCCTGTAAAATAAGTACAGTCTTTTTTTCAATCGTTCTTGCCTTTTTAGCTGTTTTATATGGATATTCCATCATTCTGTCAGCCTGTCTGGCTCTACAGATTTTGCCGAGAGGACACACATCACATCTGGGCTTTCCGTTTGGCAGACAGACCGTAGCTCCCAGCTCCATCATTGCCTGATTAAAATCACCGGCTCTGTTCTCCGGCATTACACGCTGCAGGCGCTGTTCAAAATCCTTTTTCACCTTAGCATCCAGAACATTTTGATCACACATCAGGATTCTGGTCAAAACACGGAGCACATTCCCATCTACAGCAGGTACTTTTCTGCCAAAAGCAATGGAGGATATGGCTCCGGCGGTATAGCTTCCTATACCAGGAAGTTTACATAACTCTTCGTATTCTGAAGGGATACTGCCCTGATAAACATCCATGATCACGGTAGCCGCCTTTTGCATATTTCGAACCCTATTATAATACCCCAGACCCTCCCAAAGCTTCAACAGTTTTTCTTCTTCTGCCTGGGAAAGACTTTTTACATCCGGAAGTTCCGACAGAAACCTGTCATAATAAGGCTTCACTGCTTCTACCCTGGTCTGCTGCAGCATGATTTCCGACAGCCAGACATGATATGGTGTAGGATCTTCCCGCCACGGAAGAATCCTTCTGCCCCCATCATACCAGGAAAGAAGCGGCTCTGCTATCTGTTCCATCGGACTGGTATATACCGGCAGGAGATTTCGTAGTTTCATTTCATCGGCGGTGACTTCACAGTCATATGCCAGAACCTGCACGCCGGCGTATCTTGCCTTTTCCAGCGCCTCTGCGAACTCCGGCTGGGTTTTATGATTTGGAATCACATAATGGACTTTGTCCATTTGAACGACAAAAAGCAGGAAAGCACTAAATCCTGCCTCCCTGGCTTTTATCAGCTCATGCAAATGCTTTACAGCTCTGTCGGAAGGTGCATCCGGGAAACAGGCCACGCCATCTTCCTCCAAAGTAACACCTTTCACTTCCACAAAGCCCTTTTTACCATCTTCTGTTTCTATGTAAAAATCAAATCTGGAATCCCCGAAAGTCGTCTCGGGTTTAACAAGCATGGAATTAAGCCCGCCTTTCTCCAGCCACTCCTTCACTGCAGCATTGGGTGCCTGGGAATCCATGTTAACGATGCGCCCATCCTTTTCCACTGCTACCAGATCATAACCGGTGCTTCGTTTCTTAGCCGGACTTTTTTGGCTTTTCTCCGAATTATCCCCTGTACTCTTCTCCGAATCTTCACCTGTATTTTTCTTTATATCTTTTACGTCACTTTCTTCTCTGGCTTTTTCCAGATAAACCACTGCATTTTCCACCAGAAGTTCCTTGCATCTCCCGGTGTTTTTTACATGCACTTTTTCTACTATGCCATCCACGTCCACATAGGCGATGAACCGATTGGGACGTGATAAAAATCTGCCTGTTTTAATGTTCTGATATTTCATCTATTGGAACCTTTTCATGTTTGTACGGAACACGTGCCGCCGGCACTACTTCCGATGCCGGCCCGGTATGCAGAGCCTGATCGTCGAAGAAAATATGTGCTCCGAATGCTTTTAATACCTCTTTTTTCTGGATACCTCCCAGGAAAAAAGCTTCGTCTATCCTCACTCCCCATGCACGAAGCGTGCGGATCACCCGTTCATGGGCAGGTGCATTTCTTGCAGTTACGAGAGCGGTGCGAATCGGTACCTGATCCGTACTGAACTCTTTTTGAAGATCGGAAATGGTCTTAAGAAATTTTGCAAAGGGTCCCGCCGGAAGGGGATTCCTTGCATTTTTCTTTTCATTTTCCGAAAATGCTTCCAGACCCTCGCTCTGGAATATTTTTTCAGATTCATCGGAAAACAGAACTGCATCCCCGTCAAATGCGATTCGGATCTGTGAAATCGCGCCCTCACAGTCATATGTATGAATGCCATCACTGCA
Organism: uncultured bacterium; assembly: GCA_945949875.1. Taxonomy (GTDB): domain Bacteria; phylum Bacillota; class Clostridia; order Lachnospirales; family Lachnospiraceae; genus 1XD8-76. Next base: position 17,607 of record CAMFGH010000038.1, on the reverse strand, counting down.
GATAATGCCGGCTGCGATGCCGGAATCAATAGCTCCCTGGACATCATCCTCATAGGCCGACAAAAACAAATCCGTCTTAAACGCAGTAAGGTAGGGAGCCAGGGATGCTCCGCTTGCCAGAACTGCCCTGCTGATATCCAGACCATACTCTTTGATCGTGTTAAATACGCGAAGGGAAGTGTCCGGACTGTTTCTGGACATAATGATGACTTCTACTCTGCCTTCCTGCCCGGGCATTTTGTTGATATCAAGAAGTGCTTTTACCAAAGCAAATCCGGGGCCGGGCTTAAGGATATCATTTTCATGCTCCAGCTGGTATGCGCAGTAAGCGTTTACGCCTTCTCTCTCAAAAATCTCGTTTTCCTTTGTTAAATCAAATAGTGCTCTGGAAGAAACACCGATTACCAGTCTTTTATCTAAATCAAATGCCATACTCATCCTCCTTTTTAACGGAGTCTGTTACATTCGAACCTTTCTCTGGTGACCAGACAGTATTTCAGTTGCTCATAACGATCGTTTATTTCCCCGGGGGGAATTTCCACATCGACAGCGATGGACATGGTATTAATCATCTCATCCGTCAATCGTTCTCTCATGGCTACTAAAATCTGTAATTTATCTTCATAAGTATCTGCATCCAGATATTTCATTACCATAGGATCAACCTGTAAAGACTCCTGCGCACTGCTTTCCTGCTTCTGCTCTGCTGCGGATATGGTATATTCCTTTGCCTGGTCTGCCTGAGATGTGGTGACCTGCTGTGTTTGTCCCATATAAGGTGTTGGGCTTTGCTGCGAAGCCTCAAAGGTAACCAGTTCAAATCTCCACTGCTGTTTCACATCCGGATATTTCTCTTTATCCACCGGACTCATAAACATGGATAATTCTCTGGCATACATCTGATAGTCACCATACAATGCCTGATAGACTACCAGTGTCTGTCTGGTCTCCGTCTCCGTGGCGAGAGTCATGATACGATAGCAGTTTCCCTTAAAGTGCCTGTATATCTCATTTGGTCTTGGAAGATCTCTCATACATTTTCTCCTAAAAATCATACTGTTATTTCACAATAACAGTATACTCCCAAAACCTGTGCTTGTCATGTATCGTTTCTGCCTGCGTCCCCTTTTTGCAGACAAATATTTGGAAAACACGTGGGTTTCCTAAGCATTTCCCTCTATAAGAAATTTATGGAAAAACCTGCACCCCGGTACGGGAAAGGAAATTCCGGACAGTTCCTCCTGTAATGCCTGCCTTTCCGGCTCAGACAGCCGGCGGATTCCTTTGTGATGGATGAGGAGCTGATAGTCTCTTGTTCCATCTTCTTTATACTCCTTTGTCAATGTAACGCCGCTGTTTTCAAACCCTTCCTCACCCAGTAGCCGCTTTACTTCTCCCAGATATTCTTTTTCCATCCGGCGATAAGAAGCATCATCTACGGTTATTTCATCACTGCTCTGGCTTCGTACACGGAGCGCTCCCCCTGCAACCAAAAATAACATCGTGATTCCAAGGATCAGTTTTACCAGTCGTTTCTGCATTCTCTTTGTTTTGCTTCTCATGCTTTTTCCTCCCTGCCTGTGATTTATGCGGGACATTTTTTAATTGGATGAAGTGTCCCCTCTTTTGTTGTTTCCATTATGCAACAGGCGGATGTCCAATAAATAGTACTCAAAATATACAGACTCATGGAGAAGCTTATGAAAAATTTCAAATGAAAAAAGGACACTTACTCAATAGTAGGGCCCGCTTTCCTTTCATGCAATTTATTCTTCTGTCATATTCTTTATTTCTTCCATATAACCATAGTGGTCCGGGATACGCAGGCCCAGTATATGGCATCAAAAAGGTATCAAAGGTTTCCGGTTCCAGATTGAAAATAAGAAGAGCTGCCACCAGCACATATCCTATAGCCAGCCAGCTCACCACCATAAAGGCGGCCTTATTTTTCCGAAATGCATTCCGGATGATGGTCACATTTTTGGAGTATCTCACTGCTTTGAAAACCCTTCTCTTTCTCACACATTTTGTTCGGATTTACACTCTTTCCAATCCGTTTTCACTGTTCTGTTTTACCTTCTAAGAATATTATAAATATTTGCAGATAAGTTGAAAAAACATTCTTACGAAATGATTGAATTCTTCCTTTTCCTTCCACCAAAAACTTGCTATGATATTTTCATGGAATTTCCTATCACTAATTCTATAGGCAATTCATGTTACGGATTTTTCACTTAATACGAAAGGAAGGAACAAGATATGGAAAAGAATTATCGTGCTGAACTGACCGGCGTGTTCGGAGATCCTGTGGATGGAAATCCAACCGGTGTCATGGAAGAAGCTGCCTTTGCAGCAAAGGGATTAAATTACCGCTATATTACCATGAAAGTCACAAAGGATGATTTCACAGATGCCATGAAGGCAGTTCGCGCCCTGCATATGAAAGGGGTGAACCTGACCATGCCACATAAAATCAATGTCATTCCGTTTTTAAACAAGCTTTCAGAAGCTGCGCGTATTATTGGCGCAGTAAACACAGTTTTGGTAAAAGAAGATGGAACTCTTTTTGGTGAAAACACTGATGGAAAGGGATTCGTTCAGGCTTTACAGAATGCAGGTGAAACACTGGATAGTAAAAATGTAACCATTCTCGGTGCCGGTGGTGCTGCTAAGGCAATTGCTGTAGAATGTGCACTTGCAGGTGCTGCCACTATCACCATCATTAACCGTACTTTAGCCCGTGCTGAAGAACTGGCAAAAGTGGTAAATGATTCTACTTCTGCAAAAGCATCTGCGTTAGCCTGGGAACCAAATCAAAGTGTTCCTGAAGGAACAGACATCCTGATCAATGCAACCTCTATCGGTCTTGCACCACAGTCCGGCCAGAAACCGGATATCAATTACCAGACCATCACTTCAGGTATGGTTGTTACCGATGTTGTCTTCAATCCTGCTGATACCCTGTTTTTACAGGAAGCAGCAAAACAGGGCGCAAAACCGGTTAACGGTCTGGGTATGTTAGCCTGCCAGGGCGCCCTGAATTTTACATTATGGACCGGCGTAGAAGCTCCACTGGACGTGATGGAAAATCAGTTGCGTGAAGAGTTTGGACTATGATACATCTGTTTTATGATACATCTATTTTACGATACAAATTGTCCACGCAAATTGCGCCAAAAGGTGCTGTGATCAAAATCGACAAGACTGCAACAGTCAATACAGTTTGTCCGCATGCAAGTCCCATAGCAAGTGGTACAGCACCTATGGCTGCCTGTACCGTTGCTTTTGGGGTGTATGCCAGCATGCAAAATATTTTTTCCCTTCTGGTCAGTTCTGAACCAAGCAGGCAAAGCCACACCCCTGCCATGCGAAACAGCAAAGCTCCGCAAAGCAGCATCACTGCAAAAACACCTGCCGAATACACATATTGGAGATCTACCGTTGCCCCCACTAGCACAAACAGAATAATCTCTGCTGCCACCCACAGCTTATTGTATTTGGTAGATAATCTGGTGGCTAAAATCTGATACTTTCTTTTGATTAGAATTCCCATACTCATGATTGCCAACAGCGCGGATACCGGAACGATATTTTCCAATCTATTTTGCAGTTCCAACAGCAGAAAAGACACGCTGAACAAAATAAGCACCTTGGCAGAATCCCGCATATGAAACTTTTTGAAGAACCAGATCAAAATACTTCCCACCAAAATACCTAAAGCAATACCAAGTACTATGGATACCGGAATTTTTAAGAAGCTAAGTGGATTGACTATTCCAGTCGAAGCAAGTGCTGTCACTGCTGTGAACACCACGATTACAAACACATCATCCACTGACGCACCTGCCAGTATCATCTGCGGAATACTATGCTTCTTTCCATAGCCTTCCTCCATCATACGGATCATACGTGGAACAATGACTGCTGGTGACACTGCTGCAATAACACTACCGATCACTGCAGCGTCCAAAACTGACACGTGTAACAGTTTTGGTGCAAGTAGCATAGTTCCCGCAATTTCAAACACAGCCGGTAAAAAACACATCAGCACCGCTGGTCTTCCTACTCGCTTCAGGTCGCTGATATCAAGTGACAACCCTGCTCTCGTTAATATGATTACAAGGGCAATCTGACGCAGATCGGGAGCAATATGTAAAATCGATTGATCGATCAAGTCAAAAGCATAAGGACTTATCAAAATACCGGTTATGATCATTCCCAACAATCCCGGAAGCTTACATTTCTGAAATATAGTCCCTAAAAATAATCCCATTAAAAAAATGATAGCCAGACTGGTAAGCATTTGTTTTCCTCTTTTCCATTTCACACAACAGAATGATTCTCTATTGTCATCTCTTCCCCATATTAAGAAAGACAACAACGAAATATCATGTTATTATGATACTATATCACTGAATTTGACAATACTATAATACATGATATTTTTAACACAGAAAATAAAGATTATGGAAGGGGATTATCATTATGGCAAAGAGAATATTAGACTGTTTTGCTTCTGATTTTGCAGCATTTACCAAAAAAGACTTGTTGGAATCCATTCAGAAAAGCGAAGGACGTGTCCTTGCCTGTGAAACCATCGGTTACATTCAGCCCATGCTTGGTAATGTAACCAATGCAGAATTTGCGGCATCTATGGGGGCTGATCTGCTTCTGCTCAATATGTTTGACGTAAAAAAACCGGTGATTCAGGGCTTGCCGGACTGTCCGCCTGAAAACACGATTCAAATGATAAAAAAGCTTACCGGAAGACCAATCGGCATCAACTTAGAACCTGTGGCCGCCGGCAAAGAAGGAGAAACGGATGCATTATGGGCCATGACGGAGGGGCGCCGTGCCACATTAGAAAATGGAAAACTCGCCTGCGATATGGGTGTAGATATGATACTACTGACTGGGAACCCAGGGATTGGTGTGACAAATGAAGCAATCACAGAAACCTTACAGCTCTATCATGATAATTTTGGAGATCAGTTAATTCTTGCTGCAGGCAAAATGCATGCCTCAGGTATTCTTACCGAAGCTGCAGAAAACATCATTACCAAGGACGATATCCTGGCCTTCCGGAATGCCGGTGCAGACATTATTCTGCTTCCTGCTCCGGGCACGGTTCCGGGAATCACAACAGAATATGTGAAAGAACTGGTTTCCTATGCCCACTGCCTTGGTGCACTTACCATTACTGCTATCGGCACTTCTCAGGAAGGGGCAGATACGGCAACCATAAAACAACTTGCTCTCATGTGCAAAATGACAGGTACAGATATGCATCATTTAGGCGATGCCGGCTATGCCGGTATCTCTCTTCCGGAAAATATCATGGCATACAGTATTGCAATACGCGGTGTCAGACATACGTATCATCGTATGGCCAGTTCAGTAAATCGATAGATTTCGGCTGTGATACTTGACTTTCGGAAAAGATAAAACCGTCTTAAGCCCAGTATTTTGTAAAGGCTTAAGACGGTTTTTGTCATCTCACGTCACCTAGTACATCGTTTTTTAATTAACCGGGCCAAAATACGTGTCTATTTCTTCCATAGCACAAATTCAAAAAGCCTCAGCGTCTAGCTCTGCAGCATTTCTCCAACAATTTTGTTTACAAGACCACCATCTGCTTTTCCTTTTACCTTAGGCATCAGTTCTTTCATCACTTTTCCTTTGTCTTTCATAGACGGTGCTTCCAATCCTAAGGAAGCAATGACTTCCTGAATGGTCTGACGAATTGCGTCTTCACTCATTTCTTCCGGTGCAAATTCCTGTAACACTGCCAATCTTGCTGCACACTGCTCTTTAATATCATCTCTGTCAGCAGGAGCCAGCTCCATGGTTTCCTTGGTCTGCTTGATTTCTTTTTTGATAACTTCTGCTTCTTCTGCTTCTGTTAAATCTGCACGTTTATCAATTGCCTTATTTTTCAATGCAGCAAGCAGCATGGATAAGGTTTCCTTCCGGTCTTTGTCTTTGTTCTTCATTGCTGTGAACATTTCTTCTCTGATCTTGTCAATCATACTCATTTTTTGCCCTCTTTTCTATTTTTCCTTTTTCCTATTTTTTCTTTACTATTTTTTCTTTTCTGTTTTTCCTATTTCTTCTCTTTTCTAATTTTTTCTTTTCTTATTTTGCCCTTTTATATTTCTTACTATAATTCACAATCAACAGCTCCACACTCATTTGATCTGTCATCTTACCCGACTTAAAAGAATAATCTGCATCGGCACAATCCTTCAATGCCTGTTTCAAATATTCCATGTCAAATCCTGACGCTTGTGTCATGTACTTACCTGCAATAAAAGGCTTCAAAGTCATCTTTTCGGCAATCATTCTTTGAGTGTTCCCTTTTCTCGCCAGTTCCTTTATCTGCAATAACATATGAAACTGTCTGGTGATTAAAGCAAGTATTCTCATAGGTGGTTCCCGAAGAGCCAGCAAATCATAATACAACTGTAAAGCTTTCTGTTGGTTGCCTGCAGAGATTGCACTGATCATATCAAAAATCTGATTTTGAATCTGATGAATACAGATTGCCTCTACATCCTCGGAGGTGATAACATCCCGATCCAGACAATAGCAAATCAGTTTTTCCAGCTCCTTGCGGATATTCTCCATGTCATCTCCCGTTTTTTCCAAAAAGAGCTCCATAGTTTGGGCTGTAATCTGCTTATTTTCCTTTTTCAAAATACTTAATATCCATTTTTTTAAAGTCTGCTCATCCTGCCTTGCAAATTCCACAACAGTTCCAAGCTTTGCAACTGCTTTGTACAACTTACTTCTCTTATCTACTGTACTTTCTGCAAAAATGAAGCAGCTTGATGGGGACGGATTTTCCAGATATTCAGCCAGCTGTTCCCCACCGGATTTCAATAATTCTGTATGTTCCAGTAATATCACTCTTCGCTCCGCAAAGAAAGGAAGGGTTTCCGCCATATCGATGATATTTGGAATGGACACTCCTTTTCCCTCGAATCGGTTCAAATTCATGGGATCTCCACCAGCAAGTGCTGCATCTTTCAGCTTATCTTTATACTGACGAATCAAATATGACTCTTCGCCATATAACAAATATGCCGGTTTAATTTGTCCTGATTTGATGTCTGCGATAAGTCTTTGCATACCTGCCTCCTTCCCATTTCTTTGTAGGTCAAATCTATTTTGTAGTATACCACACTTTTTCCGGGACTTACAGACATCTTATCTGCCTATCTTTCATCTGTTTCTTGGTCCGGCCTACCACCTGCAGTTTTTTCCACATCATGTCACCTCCGGTTACTTTATTAGTTTCAGTGCGTCCTTTATGCTCAGAGGAGCCATTTTATCCTGATACTGATCCACAAAGCTTCTCACCCAATCCGGATTCACCTTACTATAATCTCTAAGACTCCATCCAATTGCCTTATTGATGAAAAATTCGTTGCTGTTTAAATTGGCAACTGTTTATGGTGTTTTTGCAAATACTACAAAGCAGCATACTGTGCCTCACGATACTCTGCATCCCATAGTTCAAATACAAAGCCCATTCCATCAGGGCAAATCCTCTACATCCATGACCTTTATCCCCTTCTCACAGAGCATTTTTGCAAAGATGCCCTGGCCGGGAATTTTCTGCCCGGTAAAAGTTCCATCATAGATTTGTTTTACCCCACAGCTGGGGCTTCTGGACTGCAGAATGCAAAGTTCCACCTGCTGCTCCAATATCCTATTTACCTCAGCCTGAGCCCCACTTCGAAATTCTGCATCCACATTTTTTCCATCTTTCATGGTTACGATTCCGTTTACAATCTCTGCCGGCACTCTGGGTGTTGGCAGTCCACCCGCCACTTCCGGGCAAACTGCTATCACTTCATGACCTTGGATAAAGCGATGAACCTTTTCACTATCATTGTTTCCCCCATCATATTTGCAATTTTCCCCCAGCAAACAGGCACTTACCGCTATCTTCATCCTTTTCTAACCTTCTTTCATAGTACCATCTTCCATCCCCTTCATACGTACCGAAATATTTTGAATCGCTGCATAGAGGTAGGTTTTCAGATTTTCGTCTTCCTCAAAGTAATCATCTACCAAATCATCCACTGCTTCTTTCAGCTTTTCACGAAGCTCTTCCAGGGATTTCTCCCGGATAATTTTCTGCAGTCTGGAAAGCTCCTCCGGGCTAAAATCCGGTTCCGTAAGGTTCTTATCCAATACTATATAACGAATCACCTTAAAAAGCACTACCTCGCAAAGATTATCAATCATCCATTGATAACGAGAGTCATATTCAGCCAGTGCCTCCCTTACAAAATCCCTGTGAAACTTTCTTAAAAATTTCTGTTCCAGCGAAATACACAAAAGGTACCCATAAATTCTATCAATTCCTGTATCCGCAGAAAGGTCCATGAGAATCGGATAATCCAAGGTCAGTAATGTGTCCTGGGGATTTAATCGATAATCATACCACTTGAAAAATTCCGGCATCCCCTTTCCCACCGTATCCTGCAAGCATCTATTTCCATAGCTGGAAAAGTAAAGCATCATTCTATTATAAAGCTTCAACGCATCCTGTACCTTTTTCTCCACAAGTTCAAGTCCCCGTTCATAGCATTTTCCTGCCGGCAATTTTTTCCCGGTGGTCAAAGAAAAGGCTTCTCCTTTCTCAAACTCCCTGATGCAGTAAAGCACCGCCTCCATCAGCCGCCCGGCTGCTTCATAAGTTATGGAAGAGCTCTCCCCAGAGGTGTAGCGCTTGGCCAGCTCCGCCACGATTGGCACCAAATCCTCTGCCTCATATGAAATTCCACGATTCATAGTCATCCCCCTGTTCTACCTATTCATTGGACTACTCTGTTCACCCTCATGGTTTCAATCACTTAGTTCATTCTTACTTTCGCTCTCATGGTTTCAATCAATTTGTCTATTCCTATTTTCCCCCAAATGATGATCAGCTCCAAAAGAGCTCCTGCAGAGCTTCCTTGTAAAGTTCATAACTCCAGCGCTCCTGCACATCAAATTTGTCGTATTCACCATACCCGTCTGTATTATGGTATCCCCTGTATCCGACACGGATAGCTTCCGCAAAATCATATAAGCAGGTACTTTCCAGGTAATCCAGATTCCCAAAGCAAAGCTTATCATACTGTTCCCGCATCAGATGCAATAACTCGTCATCTGTGATCTCATCATCCATTTCGTTTTTATAAAGAAAAAAGATTTCCTGCAGTCTCATGATCGTATCTGCATAATTATCCTGACGAACAAACTCAGAATCACAGAATTCCCTGATGATTTTAGGCGTAATTCCTTCTCCGAATTCCACTCGTTTCTGTTCCTGAAGTGATTTCTTCCGATTCTCCACAATGGCCCGGGCATCCTGCTCTGACAGTACCAGACCATACCTTTCCGTGTCCTTGTTGGTTTCTATCACTTTCGAAAGCTGATTGGTTTCCTGCAACAAATCCAGCCAGTTTTGGTCCATTTTCCATCCCCCTTTACCAAATGATAGGTCATTCTAGCACCATAAAAAGAGGAGAAACAGTCTTTCTTTTTTTCCCGATTTGTGGTAATATAACAATGAAAGGAAGTGAAATTTTTCACTTCCTTTCGTCGCTTTTTAGCAAATCGCTCATTCAATATCTCATTTATATCGTTGCCCAAGTTGCTCCCAACATATCTTTTTCAGGTATCGTGAACTACATCGGTAATTGAATTACCGTGGATTCCCGCTTTCTTTCTTAAATTCCCCGGAAGCAGAATGTAAACTCTTTTCGTCCTGACACATCCAGCAGAAATTCCGGATGGGTCTTTGCTCCCCAGCTGTCATCGCCGCCCACTCCCATCTGGGCCTGTGCCACCCGCACTACTGTATAATGCACTGGTGGAAGTTCATAGCTATGCGCAGCATTCTCTATCTCATGCGGTGTATAAGGAAGGGCACTGAAGGAAAGCTCCTCACCAAAGAACAGCATTCCCCTACCCTGATGATCCGTTACCTTTGCATACCGTACCCCACATTTATTTCCACATTCCTGAGGCACCAGATAGGCTGCCATATTGTCACTTACCTTATTTTTGTAAATACCCAATTTGGCACCACTTCTACGGTCTGCATAGGTCTCCTCTTTTCCCAGACCATACCATTCCAGTCTGTCATAATCAGCACTCAGCTTAAACAGCATTCCAAATTCCGGCATATCCCCAAGCTCTTTTACCGGGTCATAGCCCAGTGTAGTTTCTATGGTACCATCTCCAAACACACGGTATGTCACATCACAACAGCTTGCCGGTACCGTAGGCATCCGATATTTGTAAGTAATCTTCACACTGTCCGAAAGTCTCTCTATGCTTGGTGAAGTATCCTCAAACCGGTCATTGTCCTTTGTGGTCACATACATGCTGGCAATTTTCCACTGTGCATATCGCTGGGGCATCATATTACCATAATCATTGTTGTTTGGTGCACGCCAGAAATTCGGAAGCGGAATCGTATTGGGCAGCATTTCCACCCCGGCATACACATAAGAAACCATGCCTACTGCTACACGGGAAAACAGCGCCTTGAAGTTTGCACCTTTCACGCCAATATTATTGACACCAACCACAACCTCCAGAGGTTCCTGGCAGGTATAAGGCCTTTTCTCCTTTGGATAAACGAACTGACCAAATGCCACCTCATGTCCGGCACCGGCCCAGATGGTATCCTGCTTTAGCACAAAGGATAGGATCACATGAAACTCCGGCACCTCGTTTCCCCTTTTGGAGCAAACATCTTCTATATGCTTTTTATATTCCAGGAGCTGCTTCGGAATCGGATATGATTCATCGGAAAGCGGTGCAACACTAATCTCCAATTTCTGCTCCATCACTTTCTTTCCATCACATTGCAGACTGATCCTACCGTCAAACTGTGATGTATTCAAAAACAGATTTTTATTGATAACGGTAAAGCGATCCTCTGTTATCTGAACGGAAATATTCTGATAATTGAATTTGACTTCTTCCATCTTAGGGGATGCTTCCCTGCTGTCTGCGTAAACAATACCATTTCCACTGAAATCTCCGTCTGTGGGTCTGTCGCCGAAATCACCGCCATATCCTAAGAACCAGTTTCCATACCGGTCTTTTTTTCTGATTGCCTGATCAATATAATCCCAGATAAAGCCGCCCTGATACAAAGGCTCTGTATCGGTAAGGTCTGTATACTTGTACAGGGCACCGCAGGAATTGCCCATGGCATGGGCATACTCACAGCTGATCATGGGTTTGTCCCAGTGCTCCGCCAGGTAATTTTTGATACCTTCCACCGGCGTATACATCTGGCTTTCCATATCCGATGTGTCATTGTAACGTCTATCGTGAAATACTCCCTCATAGTGAACCAGTCTGTGTGGGTCCAGCTTGCGGAAAAGCTGAGACATTTCATAAATGACTTCTCCACCGAAGGACTCATTTCCACACGACCATATCAGAATGGAGGGATGATTTTTATCCCGTTGATAACAGGTATTCACACGATCCAGCATCATAGCTTTCCACTGTGGCTTATCACAGGGCACAACAAAATCCATCCCCACTCTGCCACGCAGATAGGCGTCCCATGTTCCGTGGCTTTCCATATTATTTTCTGCGATCATATATAGTCCAAATACATCGCATAATTCATAAATAATGGATGCATTGGGATAGTGGCTGGTTCGGATGGCATTGATGTTATTACGTTTCATCGTGGTAACATCTTTGATCGCATCCTCCAGGCAGGGCACCCGGCCCTGATCCACACTGAACTCATGCCGATTTACCCCCTTAAACACAATCCGCTTGCCATTGAGACACATGATACCGTCCAGCATTTCGAATCGCCGCACGCCCACAGGACACCCCACCACCTCGATGGTGTTACCCGCTTCATCCGTTAATACAACAATCAACTGATAGAGATTGGGTTCTTCCGCGCTCCAAAGCTTTGGATGCTGTAGTTCATATGAAATCCTGTCCTCACCGTCTCCATCCAGTGAAATACTGTCTTCCCATAAAACAGGCTGTGCTATCGCCTCATATCGGCTGAGCGACTTCCTTATTTTTCCCTCATAAAGAAGGATTCTGGCTTTCGCCTTTCCCTGGCAGCGAAGGGAAATCTGTAACTCTGCAGTCTCCAGAGACCTGTCCGGCAACGCCAGAACCGAAAGATCCCATAGATGTGCCTCCGGTACCACATACAGATATACATCCCGGAAAATGCCGGAAAATCGGAAGAAATCCTGATCCTCGCACCAGCTTCCTGCAACCCACTGGAACACCCGGACTGCCAGCTTATTTTCTCCATCCTTTAAAAAAGGGGTCAACTCAAACTCTGCCGGTTCAAAGGAGTTTTCACTGTATCCCACATAGTTTCCATTCAACCACAATGCAAATCCACTCTCAACTCCCTGAAAAGAAATGCAAAGTCTCTTTCCTTTCATCCGATCCGGCACTGTGAAATACTTCACATAGCTTGCCACAGGATTAAAAGCTTCCGGGATTTCCCCGGGGGTGATTGCTTCACTGCCATCCCAGGGATATGTGGTATTCGTATAATGAGGTACACCATATCCTTCCATCTGGATATGGGCAGGCACAGGAATGTCATCCCATGACATGCAATCAAAGCTTTCCTGTTCAAAGCCTTTGATCGCCTGCTCATAATTTTTCGCATAGGAAAATTTCCACATGCCATTTAAATTCATGTGGTAACTGCTTTTCCCCTGTTCCCATTCAGAAAGTGATGCATAGCATACGTGATCCGAATGTGCCGGGAGACGATTCTGCTCAAAAATCTCCGGATTTTTGACGATCCCATAATCAAAGTTCTGCATATTTAACCCCTTACTCATTCTTTTTATGTGAAAACGGATTCCCTTATGAAAAACAAATTTCCTGATACGAAGCTGATTCCCTGATACATAAACCAGCTCTCTATTTTATCATATTAATTGACCGGAATTCTTTCTTGTAGTATAGCACACTTTTGCTATGTTCATTTAGACAAATTTGTAATGGGAAATCTTAATATTTAGCACTTTCCCATGATAGTTTTGCCAATCATCTAAAACAGCTATGCATCCTTTACGAATGCATAGCTGTATCCTCCTTCAATATCCTGCTCATTACCACCACTGCTGCCACCGCCAATACAATCTCTGCACTGCTCTGCGCAAAAGCAAGACCGTATAACGGGAAGAAATAATTTAAGATGTATAGCGCCGGAATCTCCAGCACCACCTTTCTGAGTATGGCAAAAACCAGGGAATAGCTTCCTTTTCCAATGGCCTGGAAAATGCCCACTGCCATAAAATCTGTTGCCAGAAACGGGATACTGATACTCATCAGGCGTAAAAATCTGGTTCCATAAGCGATAATGGACTTATTTTCCATGAACAGCCTTGTGATTTCCCCGGACCAGATAAAGTAGACTGCCATCAGTGTCACTGCAAAAACTGCCATAATCTTTGTCACAAACAGAATGCTGTCTTTCATTCTCTTTCGATTTCCGCTGGCATAATTGTAGCTGACCAAGGGCATGATTCCCTGGCCGATTCCCATGCATACATACATGGGCAGCATATTTACCTTATAAGAAATACCCATGGCTGCCACTGCATCTGCTCCATAGGCTGAGGTAAAATTGTTGAGTATGGTCATACCGGTCACGTTTAGCAGATTTTGTATGGATGCCGGAATACCTACCCCGAATATACTGAGTATCGCTGCTTTATGAACAAAGAACCGCTTTGGATTCAGGCACACATAGGTAGATTTTCGACGGAAAAACAGTAAAACAAAGAAGTACAGGCACGCCATGGTATTGGACAAAAATGTGGCAAGACCTGCACCGGCTACTCCCATGCCCAGAAACTGAGGCAAAATGAAAAATGGATCCATCACGATATTCAGGAGACATCCGCTCATCACTCCCAGACTGGCATGCATGGAATATCCTTCCGACCGGACCATATTGGATAGTACCACATTCAAAATAGCAGGGCATGCGCCGCAGGTTACAGTCCAGAAAAGATAATTGGCGGTAGCTTTTGTCGTAACCGGATCTGCCCCCAGTACTGCCAAGAATCCACTCTGAAAAGTGGTATACGCCAAAGACAGCAGAACGGAACATGCAATGGCGCAATAGAAACTAAAGGATGCTGCTCCACGAACTGTGTCATAATCCTTCCTTCCAAGAGCCCGGCTCATCATGCTGGATGCACCCACCCCAAACAGATTGCTTACAGCATTAAAAGATAACAAAAGTGGTGCCGCAAGAGTCACTGCAGCATTCTCCACCGGCTGATTCAGCATTCCTACAAAATAGGTGTCCGCCAGATTATAGAGCATCATAACCAGGGTTCCCAAAACGGTGGGGATGGAAAGCTCCATCACTGCCCTGGGGATGCTCATTTCTTCAAACAAGTAAGTCTTATCCTGTTTCATATGTTCCAAATCATCTCTTTCTATTGAATCTTTCCACATCCATACCAACAGGCCTGCTCTACTTAGAATACCCCGTTTGGATTCTTCTTTTCAGCAAAAGGAAATCCACCGCAACAATTGTCATTCCCACGGTCCATGTGATTGATTCCAGAATACACACGCCGAAATATCCCAGCACCCCTACGATCAGGGGAACTGCAGCAAATTTGAGCACCAGCTCTGACATACTGGATAAAATCGGCACCAGTTTTCGTCCCATCCCCTGTATGGTACTTCGAATGGTCATAAATCCACCTAATGAAAAATAGAACAGCGAATTCACCCTTAAATAGAAATATGCATTTCTTACAACTTCTTCATTATCCGTACCAGTCAATAACCAAATGGCCTGTCTTCCAAATTCAAAGGCAAGAAAAGCAGCAAAAGCGCACCAGCAGGTCACAAGAAATAAACCTTTCTTCAGCCCTTCATAGATTCTTTCATAATCTTTTTTCCCCATATTCTGGCCCACAAAGGTAGCCACTGATGTACTCACTGTACCAATAGGAAGGGCAATCACATCGTGTATTTTTCTGGCTGCAGTATGCGCTGTTATAATGGTATTTCCCAAGGAATTGACTGCGCTTTGCAGAGCCACTGAACCGATAAAGACTACCGTCATCAGGCTCATGGAAAGGCCTGATGCCAAAAGGTCTCTGATCCGATCCCAGTCCCATGCCAAATCCATATAGGAAAAGCGAATCAGTCTTTCCTTTTTCCAGACGTATCCAAAACACAAAATGACTGATACAGTCTGGGATATGACCGTTGCATAAGCTGCCCCTTCCACTCCCATATGGCATCCTTTGATAAAAACAACATCCAGAATGCCATTCAATACAGAAGATATCATCAGAAAAAAAAGCGGTGTTCTACTGTCCCCAATGGCACGTAAGCTTGCTGCAAACATGTTGTAAAGCATAGTAACAAAAGAAAAGCAGATAATTATCCGCATATAGCTCTCTGCCTGACCAATAATCTCATCCGGTGTATGAAGCATCACCAGAATCGGATGCAAGGCAAACTGACTAAGAATCGTAAGTGCCCCTACGATCAACACACTCAGCAGATAAATCAGGGACATGTTTTTACGAAAGCTTTTCCAGTCCTCTGCACCATAGTTTTGTGCCAAAATAATCGCAAATCCATTGGCAATGCCCATCAGGAAAGAAATTACAATACTATAAAGAGGAGCCACCGTTCCCATAGCCGCAAGTGATGTATCCCCTAAAACATTTCCAATGATTGCAGTGTCAACGATATTGTATAAATTTTGAAACAAATTTCCGATAAAAATAGGAATTGCAAAAAGAATTAGCGCCTTTGTTACACTTCCTTCTGTCATGGACAACGTTCTTTCCTTTTTCATTTCGTCCTATCCTTCCAGATTCGGTCACTCATACGTTCTTTCACGCTTCAAAAGTCCAGCCAAGTCCATCCATAAACACGCTGTCTGTCAGCATGAGCACTATCTACGAAAGTATAGTATGATTCGCTGGAATATGCAATAAATTTTACCACCCTTGCCAATATCCAATTCCCAGTATCACAATTAGGATAACAGCAATAATTCCAAGAATTTTAAGTGCCAAGATATCTCCATAAGTCATTGGTAAAGTCACTTTTCCAATTGTAATCTTCTCCTCTAATTTTTTCTTCTTTTTTAAATCTTTTTCAAAATCCCTAATCGCCCATTCCTGAAATCTTTTAGACTTTTTACTTAGAATAACAAGGACTATTCCTGGAACAATTTGAATAGCGGCCAGAATCCACATCCATATGCAATCGCCAATCGGATTTTTACATGCAATTGGAATGAATGAAAACACTATCCATGCCACACCGCATCCAACAAAAATCTTGCCACCCAAATTATATGCACTGGCCCCATTTTGTTGTGACCAAACAAGGTCCGTTGCAACCTTGCTCGCTTGACGAGATACTTCTTGTCCGAACAAATTTGATAATTTACTCATTCGTTTATTTCCTCTCTTGCTTACAACATTTTCTCATACAAATTCCGATTTGACGTAATCAACACTCCACCAAACATAACCCTATTATAATATATGACCTGCACTTTTCAAATCCATCCTTGAATATGAACCTTATTTTAATATTGTCATTTCCTTGAATATAAACCTAATATCGTCCTTTGCTTTCACAACCACTTCCTGCACAAGACTGCTCCAAATGAATAAAAGATTTCAACTACAAAAAAATTCTTTTATTATTTTCTCCACTCTATCCACATCCAAAGGATGGTCCGCCGTCTCAAATGTTGTAATTAAATTGATAGAAGGTATTATGCCATTATCACAATAGAGTCTTATCTTTTTACATGCACCATTCCGATATTCCCGATCATCCATCATCCCGAAATGCTCCCAATAAATTCTTTTCCCGGTAATCGGGTGCCTTACCGTAAAATCAGGATAAATATATATTCCATTATCAAGAAGAAGTTTATCCTCATACCGAAACGGAATACCATATTTATAGAGCATCATATCAATAATAACCTCTGATTTTGAACGAAGATATTTCCCCTGACTCCCCTTATGTATCAGGTTTTCGGGATGTCCTGCCCCACCTTCATACTTTTCATCCATCCACATTTTCAAATCCTCTCTCTTAACAGAATGCATTGACTCCAGCAATTTTCCCCATTCCTCATGCTTGAACAAATTCTCTGCTTTACCTTCGACCTCCCTCATTTGACGTTCATAATACTTTAACGCTTTCACCTGATGACTCAGCTCCTCGTACCTATTCTCATAGTACTTTTTCTGTGCAAGTTTCTCCGCATATCTTCTGTTGCTCTTGGGAATATAGGTTGTTGCACCTCCCTCCTTCATGCAAAATCACTTATAATTTTTTCCATTCTTCGCACATCTCATATCCTCTTTGGGCATCTTTTTTATAAGTGATTCAATCTGTCTCATTTCCTGTTCATTACACCGAATAATATCTTTTGCTTCACTACATGTTAATCGCATTTTTTCTCCCTATACGTTGTCAGTTTTTCGTGGGCCTGGGACGAATTATTTACTTCTCAGGCCCACGAAAACGAATTCTTGCTTCCTGTTTACCATCGCTCGTGGGCCTGGG
>CAMFGH010000037.1 GCA_945949875.1 uncultured bacterium | reverse complement strand
TACGGACAGAAGCTGATTGGCTGATCCAAAAAGTGGCCAGATTTCAGCATAGCCAACTTTGGCAAGCAAATAGGAAAGTACCAAAGTAAGTGCTGTTGAAAAATAGCTGTTAGTTACTATCCTTAAGAAGGGGCTCATGTTTTTCTCATCTGTATCATCATCTATAAAGAATTCCTGGAATGAAAGGCGTCCTACACGGGCTACGTAATCCAATGATGTAAGTGCAAAAGCAGATACAGCAAGGTTGATAAGAGTAAATACCAGCTCATGAGGTAAACCTATAGTCTACCTCCAAAAAGTATTGATTCGGCAGTTCACTAACCATAAGTTTGCTGTGCATGGTATAGCCATACATCCCGCTGAAACATTCGTCAATATATTGTTTGGTTAATAACCCACACACTTCAAAGACAATATTGTCAGGCGAAATGTTGTAGCGAGTCATATAGTTTAAAGTCATTCCGGCTTTGAAACGTTCAACCTTAAAAATATTGGGATCTACATTCAGAAACAGCTTTTATTTGATCCAGCTGTTCTTTGATAGATAAAAGACTATTTGACATTTTTACTCCAGTTATCTGAAAATAGTTTTTATAATAAAAATAAGAGAATCTTGTAAAATTTGTTATCAAAGTATTGTAAAATATATATAAAGGAATTGGTATTCATTCAAAACGAGATATGGACCAGGATAAAAAGAGTCAAAGAAAGGGACGAAAAGAAGAAATATGTTATATTTACTCCGTCATGGAATCACAGAATGGAATATAATTCATAAATTACAGGGACGTACGGATATCCCGCTTGCTGAAGAGGGAAGAGAAATGGCAAGAAAAGCCTGTGAACAATACAAGGATATCCATTTTGATGTTGCGTTTTGTTCTCCTCTTGTTCGTGCCAAAGAAACTGCAGAACTTGTCCTTGCAGGAAGAAATCTTCCTATCATCTATGATGATCGTTTGAAGGAAATCTGTTTTGGTGATTTTGAGGGAACAGAGTTTGTTTTTGACAAACCGGAGCATCCCATATATAAGTTTTTCAAAGATCCGGAACACTATGTTGCACCAGCTAACGCTGAAGGATTTGCAGAGCTTTTTGCAAGAACGGGAAATTTCCTGGCAGAAAGGGTTGATCCATTACTTGCAGAGGGAAAAGATGTGCTGATCATTGGACATGGCGCCATGAATTCAAGCATTATCTGTCAAAAGCGCGGGTATGCACTCAAAGACTTCTGGAAAGAAGGAATAGAAAACTGCAAACTTAAGGTAATATAGAAAGACTTATACAGCCTTTATAACCCAATATTTGGTCCATGAATAAAATTAATTCATAGGCTTACCGGTTGTGGAATGTTTTCTGTAAAGCAGAAATCCAATTGCTTCCAACGTATAAACAACCATAATGATACTATAAAACAAAATGTCCACCTTAAGAAAACAATATGGTAAATTGAAAAAGAAATGGACAAGAATCGCATAGATCAAGTTGTTTTCCTTTTCCATAATGACAGCCATAATGATATGGATGGCAGTGATTACAACAACATTGGAAAGAACATAAATAAAAAGTTCTATACCGGAAGTATAATCATTGTCAACAACCCAAAGTATGGTATGCCAGAATGTCCATACAAGACCGGTTAAAACATTTCCTTTTAGGAAACCATATTGTTTTTCAAAAACCGGGCGTAGAAATCCTCTCCAGCCACATTCTTCGCCGGTCGGTCCCGACAAAAAAGAAAGGAGAATGCTTACAATAATAGGATAGCTTCCTTTTTGGAAAACAGATGCAAAAGAATATCCTTTGATACAGGAAAAAACATAGGCTGAAAGTAAAAAGGCAAGTCCTGTAGACAAAATACTTGTCAAAATAAGACACATCTTTATTTTTCCGGAAAAAACTTCTATCAGAAATTCTTTTATCGTTTTACCCTGGCCCCATTTTTTAAATCCAACAAATAAAACAATCGTAGGAGACCATGCACATAGGTTAGATAAAATTCTCATAACAAGCGGGCTGGCATGAAAGACCATAGAGGCACATCCACAGATTTCCAAAACCATGACTACAAATGTTATGTATGCTGCAAGTACATAGCTCCACCCCCAAATTTTTCTCTGCTTTTTGATTCATTTCTTCTCCCCTCCGGCAAATGATATTAAAAATATACAAATAGACAGATTGTCGGTCTGCAAGAAAATGATAAAGAATTATTAACTTTATGTCAAGCACGAAGTGAGAATATGATATAATGGGCGCAAAGGAAAAACAAGTGACTGAGAAGCAGGCATTTGTTTTTCCTGCGCCATTAACGAGCAAACGGTTCTGCGAAGCAGAACGATGAGCAGCGAAAGCCGCGAGTTTGCGAGTATATTTTTTTGGTACAATGGGCGCAAAGGAACATAAAATCCAAAACATGGGAGGGAAAGGATGTATCAATTTACAGAAGATTGTTTGACAGGTATTTTGGAAGTTGACGAAGAGCATCGTCAGCTATTTGATATGATTAATCAGGCATTAGTACTGTCTGGTGAAGAAAGAAATGTTTCTGCGGAAGCGAAAAGTCTGCTTTTGGCATTAAAAGAGTATGCAAAAAATCATTTTGAACATGAAGAAAAATATATGGAAAAGCTAAACGATCCGGAGCTTTCCAGACAGAAAAAAGAGCACCAGGATTTCAAGGAAAAACTGGAAAAGATTTCCCTGGATAAACTGGATGGAACAGATGGGAAACAGGTACTGAGGGATATTTTGGAATATTTATCCCGTTGGCTGTATCATCATATACTGGGCAGCGATATTATGATAGGGAAGATTTATCCGATTCAGAATACGAAAGAAGATCCTTTTGCATTTACAGAAAAGTACCATACTGGAATAATGTTCGTAGATGAGGAGCATGAAACACTTTTCCGTATTATACGGGAAACCAATAATCTGATTTCAAAAGAACTTCTTCATGATAAATATGATGAGATTATAAAGATACTGGAGGAATTAAAAGAGTATACCATTTTCCATTTCGGGCATGAAGAGGAATACATGCAGCGTATCGAATATACCGGACTGGAGGCTCAGCAGTATGCACATCAGGCGTTTGTGGACAAATTGAATGAAATCGATCTGGATGACCTGGATGAAAACCAGCAGGAGTACCTGATAGAATTGGTAGACTTTCTGCTCAGCTGGCTTGTAAATCATATTTTGAAAGTGGATAAATTGATTCCTGTTGAGAGTTGATGATTATGCAGAGAAAACGGGAAATCCTACAGTATTGTCACTGCTTTCACCAGCTGCAGACAAGAGTGAAGTGACGTAGCGAAGATGGCGATCTGGTGACGAAATTCCATAGACAAATCAGGCATTTCGGTGTATATAGTAAAGTGTGAGGTATGAAATGAATTATATTGTTTTAGATTTGGAATGGAATCAGGGAAATCCGGCACATGAACCGGAAGTATATGGAATCCCTTTTGAAATCGTAGAAATCGGTGCCATAAAACTGAATGACAAAAAAGAAATGATCGGTGAGTTTAATCAATTGATCAAACCACAGATTTATCACGAAATGCATCATATTACCAGAAAATTGATTCATTTACAAATGGAACAGTTGGAGCAGGGCAGACCATTTGTAAAGGTGTTTGATGATTTTATGCAGTGGTGCGGAGAGGATTATCTTTTTTGTACCTGGGGGCCCTTGGATTTAACAGAACTTCAGAAAAACATGAAGTATTATGATGTGGAGCCATTTTCTGACAGGCCGCTGAAGTTTTATGATGTCCAGAAATTGTTCAGTATTGCATTCGAGGATAGGAAATCCAGAAGAACACTGGAATATGCAGTTGATTTTCTGAATATTGAAAAGGATATTCCTTTTCACAGGGCATTCAGTGATGCATACTATACAGCTAAGGTATTGGCAAAGATAACAGATGAAAATGTTTTATGCAACTATTCCTTTGATACCTTTATAAAGCCCAAAACAAGAAAAGAAGAAATTCACATTGTTTTTGATACCTATGCAAAGTATATTTCAAGAGAATTTCCGGATAAACAACATGCCATGGAAGACAAAGATGTTACGGGATGCAGATGCTATCTTTGCCATAAGAATATAAAAAGAAAAATCAAATGGTTTTCCCCCAATGGGAAACATTATTATGCAATATCCTACTGTGATAAACATGGATATATGAAAGGGAAGATACGGATCCGGAAAACGGATGAAGATACGGTGTATGTTGTTAAGACGGAAAAGTTTATTTCACCGGAAGAAGTGGAAGAGCTGAAATCCAAGATGGATAAAGCAAAGCAGCAGAAAAAGCAGCGTAAGAAAAAAGCACATATCATGAAGATAAAGAATATTCCTATTGTGAAAGGAATAAAGTAAGAAGAGGCGGATGCTTTAACGAATGAGAATTCGTGAAGCGTCAGCCTCTTCTTTTTCTTTTACGGAATCGTTTCCTTTCAAAAGATCTTGATCTTCTGCGTTCTCTATTTCTGCGTTTTTCTTCTTTCCGAAGACGTTTCCGTCGTACCCTTTCCTGCCTGGAAAGACGTCTGTCATGAAACAGGGAATGAATAATTAAAATAAGGATACATATTCCGGCAAGAACGAGAATGGAAATCAGTAATAATCGAATATTGATGAAGATGACGTTATCCGGTCTGCCGGAAATGAACTCATCCCTTGTATTGACAGAATGGAAATCATAGGATTTTACAGCATCTTCGGACAATAATATTTTTGTAGTACCTATCGGTACGTCCTGGTAATAGTAAGTAACTTTTGCAATTTCATTTTCCGATAAAGTAGGATCTTCATAATCAATATCAGAGGTAAGATCCTCAAAAGAGGACATATTTGGAAGAATAACATAATCGTTTTTAGCAACGGTCAAAAAAGGTGAAGAGTTACCAAAGATATCATTTCCGGTCTGGAAAAATCTGGAACCGCCAATCAGATAACTGGTATCGTTGTCTTCTATATTTACTTTGGAAAAGTTCTGGAAACCATAATTGAATAGAGCAACCGTATCCTCAAACTGTGCGGGAGCTTCTTCCTTTAATACAACACAGATCAGGCGAAGTCCATTTTGCTCACATCCGGTTACCAGAGTCTGCCTTGCTTCATCCGTATATCCTGTTTTTCCGCCGATGACCCCCTCGTATGGAATTTCACCGGTAATCAATTTATGTTTATTGGTCTTATAAAAATCATCCGGCTGTGTGTCTGTGGCAATAAAATGATATTTATCCGTATTCCCGATTCTGCGAAGGAGATCATTGCTGAAAAATGCCTTTGCGATAAGAGCGAGATCGTATGCAGAAGTATAATGATCATCATCATAGAGTCCATTGCTGTTTACAAAGTGTGAATCTGTACATCCCAGTTCAGCAGCTTTTTGATTCATCATATCAACAAAGTTATCAATGGTACCGCCAACATGTTCTGCAACAGCAGAGGCAACTTCATTGGCAGAAGCGACCATGATACCGTATAAACATTCTTCCATAGGAAGGGACTGGCCGGCATCAATACCCATATTGGATCCATCTACCGGAATGGAGTGGACAGCATCATAACTGAAATCAACCATTTCATCCAGAGTGCTGTTCTCCACAGCAACCAGACAGGTAAGCATTTTGGTTGTGCTGGCCGGATAAAGTTTTTCATTTATATTCTTTGCATATAATATAGTTCCGGTTCCGGCTTCCATTAAGATGGCAGCTTCAGCTCCGATTTCAGGACCGGTTGGCCAATTCGGAATTTCGTTTGACTGAATCTTCAGAGACTTTCTTTCTTCAGCCTGCTGTAGAAGCTCATCCTCTGTAGCAGCTGTGGAAGGAAAAGAAGAAAAGAGGATACCTATCAATAAACAAAAAGAAATGAATTTATAACAAATATTCTTATGCATTTATTTTCCTCCTTTCCATTTTTGTTTTTAAAAGTATATCTGAAAATTAAAAATCAGCGTAAAACACTAAAAAAGATGTCTATCATGATGATACCATAGAAAAAAATCTATTTCACCTTTATTTTTTATATAAATTGATGTAAAATGTGGTGGGCTTAAAGATAGAAACACATTTTAATAGGAAGAAACGCAATTCGTTTATAAACAGGCGAAACAACTTTGATTAAAAAAGGAGATCAAATTGAGACTGAGAAATATTACAGGTTCCAGAGAAGTGATTGGCAGCAGTGATTATGTCATACATAATGAAACAGAAATGGCAGGGAAATGGGCAGAGGTTTTTGGAAATGAAAATCCGATCCATATCGAAATCGGAATGGGGAAGGGAAGATTCATTATGGAGCTTGCCGGCCTGCATCCGAATATTAATTATGTGGGAATCGAAAAATATTCCAGTGTTCTTTTGCGTGCTATTCAGAAAATGGAAGAAAATCCACTTCCTAATGTAAGGTTTATACGAATGGAAGCTGAAAATATCCTTCAGGTTTTCGGAGAAGGAGAAGTAAGCAAAATTTATCTGAATTTTTCGGATCCATGGCCCAAAGACCGCCATGCAAAAAGGAGACTTCCTTCCAGGGAATTTTTAAACAGATACAGGGTGATTTTACAGAAGAAAGGAAATCTGGAATTTAAAACAGATAATACAGAGTTATTTGATTTTGCAGTAAATGAAGTAGAACCGGCAGGCTGGCATATCGATCAGATTACATATGATCTGCATAATGATCCGGAAATGATAATAGGAAATATTATGACAGAGTATGAAGAAAAATTCTCTTCCATAGGAAATCCAATAAACAAATATATTATCAGTCCTCTGGAAGATGTAAATAATGCAGCGAAAACAATGGGAGTCGGGAATATAACAAAAGAAGTAGAAGCAGACAAAGAAGTAAAAGCAGACAAAGCAAAATAATAAAAGGCTGAGAAATAGAGAGGGAAAAAATGTTTATCGCGTTATTTTTATTTTGGTTAGTTTTTAACGGAAGATTTACAGTGGAAATCGCAGTATTCGGACTGGTTCTTTCTGCAGCGATTTTATGGTTCATGTGTAAATTCATGGATTATAGTTTGGAAAAAGATTTCCGGATCGTGAAAAAATCTTTATGGATGATAAAGTATGTTTTGATTCTGATCGTAGAAATCGGAAAAGCCAATGTAGGTGTTTTGAAGATTTTATTATCTGTAAGATACGAAAAAGAACCGGTGCTGGTGTCTTTTCATACAGATTTAAAAAGCAGAGCTGCCAGGGTGATTCTGGCAAACTCCATCACACTAACCCCGGGAACCATTACCGTGAACTTAATGGATGATTACTATGAAGTGCACTGTCTGGATAAGTCGCTGGCAGCAGGGCTTGACAGTTCTATTTTTGTAAAGCAGCTTAAAAAATTTGAGGAGATAAAATAATCATGAATGTTAAGGAATCACTTTCTGTTTTGGATAAAGCATATCAAAGTATTTTCTGGGTTGTTCTGATTGTCCTGGCAGTTCTGTTATTTATGTGCCTCATCAGAGCGATCAAGGGACCCCGTGTTGCAGACAGGCTGGTAGCAGTAAATATGATGGGAACCATGGTCATGGTAATGATCACAGTCCTTGCGCTCCTTTTAAAGGAAAGCTATTTGCTGGATATCGGACTGATCTACGCCATGGTAAGTTTTCTGGCGGTTGTAATGCTGTCGAAAGTCTATATCGGGATTTATGAAGAGAAAGTCAGAAAAAAAGAAACTGTAACAGAAACCGGAATAGATAAAAGGGCTGTAACAGAAACAAAAGTAGAAAACGTGGCTGTAAAAGAGGCTGAAACAGAACAGAAAGCAGGAAACGAAAAGGAATAAATAAAGGAGGCGCTTTATGGAAATCTTAGAATGGGTTCGGTTTATGATCGGAGCAATATTCATTTTGATTGGACTTTGCATTTTTATCATAGAAGTGTTTGGTATTTTCCGTTTTGACTATGTTCTTAACAGGATGCATATGGCAGCAATGGGAGATACCCTGGGAATTGGATGTTCTCTTCTGGGACTTATGATTTTCTGTGGACTGAATTTTGAAACTTTTAAAATCATTATGATCGTTATGTTTTTCTGGATTGCATCTCCGGTTTGTTCGCATATGCTGTCAAAACTGGAGGTTACAACCAATGAGAATCTGACAGAACACTGTGAGAGAAGGGATGATCTGGCAGAATTGGAAAGAGAACTGGAGGAGGAAGCAAAATGTTAGTTTTTCAGCTTATATTAATGGGGTTTTTAATCGTATGTGCGATTTCCGTCAGTTTTTCAAAAAATCTTTTAAATTCTATTTTGATCTATATGTCCTTTAGTTTGATCATGTCCCTCATCTGGGTATGTCTGGAATCTCCGGATCTGGCAATCACAGAAGCGGCAGTTGGTGCCGGGGTTACCAGTTTGCTGTTCTTTACGACTCTGAAAAAGATACATGCCATTAAGATTGAACAGGAGCAGGAAAAGAAGGAGGAAGACTTACATGAGTAAATTAGTTCCTCAGGAGAAGTATGAAAAAACAAAAGCGTTTCATTTCTGGAGATGGCTTTCTGGAACAAAGGATCCTTATCTGGATCATGTAGAAATGAAAGAGCAAAAGGAATGGAAAGAGGAAGAGCAGACCATTCAGGACCGCATGAATGAACGACAAATGATTCATGATGCGGTTTATGATATGGGAAGAAATAAAAAGCAGCGTCTGTTTCACGGAATATATGTTGCAGTGGCTATTATTTTCTGTTTTTTGCTGCTGGTTATTCTGCTTTATACGGTTTCTAATCTGCCACCCACAGGAAGTCCTGAAAAAGCGGTGAATAATGAAGTACCGGAAAGATATATCGAAAAGGGACTGCAGGAAACCGGAGCAGTAAATATTGTAACGGGTATGATCCTGGATTACAGGGCCTTTGATACCTTTGGAGAATCCAACGTTCTGTTCATTGCTACCGTTACTGTGCTGATTCTGCTTCATTATACAAAAAAAGATGCTGCAGCAAAGAAAGAAGAAGCAAATGACAGAGCTTTTGAGCCGAAAAACGATACGATCCTGCAGGTATGCGCTACCATTTTAGTGCCGATCATCATCTTATTTGGAATCTATGTGATTTTAAATGGTCATATTTCTCCGGGTGGTGGTTTTTCCGGAGGGGCGATCATTGGGGCAGGTCTGATCCTGCATGTCAGTGCTTTTGGCTTTGTAAAAACAGAGAAGTTTTTTACAGAAAAAACATATAAAATTATATGCTTTGTTGCCTTAACGTTTTATTGTCTGGCAAAAAGTTATTCTTTCTTTACAGGAGCGAATCATCTGGAAAGTCATATTCCCCTTGGGACGCCCGGCGCTATCCTGAGCAGTGGTCTGATTCTGCCACTGAATATTTGTGTCGGATTGGTAGTTGCATGTACCATGTATACTTTCTATGCAATGTTTCGTAAAGGAGATTTTTAAATGGGTCCGAATTTATTTGTCAATTATGGTGAAGCTGTTGCGATGACACTTTTTGTAATAGGATTTGCCAACTTATTATTACAGAATAATCTGATAAAGAAAATCATTGGCCTGAATATCATGGATTCTGCTGTGTATTTGTTCCTGGCAGAAAAAGGATACATCAGCGGAAGGACTGTTCCCATTGTAGTAGATGGAGTTCAGAAGGTGGAAGCATACATTAATCCGATTCCGGCAGGGCTTGTTCTTACCGGTATCGTAGTGTCTGTTTCGGTATCTGCGCTTATGCTTTCCCTTACCATTCGTTTATATCGGAGATATCATACATTGGATCTGGATGAAATATCCACCAGATTAAAGAAGGAGGGATTATAATGGATTTTGTTCAAAATTTTCCTTTCTTTTCCATCATCCTTTCCATGTTTTCCGGAATCATCAGCTCTATCTTACCCGGAAAAGCAGCGAAATGGGTCAATACGATTGTTATTATCACAATAGGATTTTTATCCTTCATTTTACTGGGATATACCTGTGTGACAGGAACCAGCTATACCTATATGATGGGACATTTTCCGGCACCATGGGGAAATGAAATCCGTGCAGGTGTACTGGAAGCCGGAATGGCATTGTTTTTCTGTGTTATTATGCTGCTCTCCATATTCGGTGGACGTAAAAAGCTGATGGATGAAGTGGATATAGAAAAACACAATTTATATTACATATTGGTGAATTTACTTCTCAGTTCATTACTTGCACTGGTATATACAAATGATATTTTTACAGCATATGTTTTTGTTGAGATCAATACGATTTCTGCATGTGGTCTGATTATGATCCGGCAAAACGGACGAACCATAGAGGCAGCAGTCCGGTATATGATCATGAGTCTTTTGGGTTCCGGTTTATTATTAATGGGAATCTGTATGCTTTATGATCTGACAGGGCATCTTCTGATGAGTAATATCAAAGAGACGGTCAGCCGGATCGTGGCAAGCGGAACCTACCATGAACCACTTATGATGGCGATTGCATTTATGAGTGTAGGTCTTGCCATTAAGAGTGCGTTGTTCCCATTCCATGCATGGCTGCCGGATGCTTATGGTTATTCCACGGTTTCGTCTGCAGCGATTTTATCCTCTCTGGTTTCCAAAGGATATATTTTCCTGCTGATTAAGATCATATACAGAGTGGTTGGATTTGATGTATTCTGGAATTCAAAAATTATAGATGTGCTATTCCTGTTTGGTATTATGGGAATGATATTCGGATCGGTCAGCGCGATTCGGGAAAATGATATTCGAAGAATGATAGCATTTTCTTCCGTTGCACAGATTGGTTATATTTATATGGGTATCGGTTTTGGAACCTATGCCGGTATGGAAGCCAGTGTTTTCCATATTTTATCTCATGCAGCAACCAAGTCTTTATTGTTTATTGCAGCAATTGGTCTGACGGATGTTTCCAATGGCAGCAGGAAGTTTATTACATTGACCGGTTCCGGCTATCGGAATAAAGTGGCAGGAATCACCTTTGCGGTGGGTTCTCTTTCCATGGTGGGTGTTCCGCTTTTTTCCGGATTTGTCAGCAAACTGTTATTTTCACAGGCTGCCATTTTAAACCATGTAAAAATGCTTCCGGCACTGATCTGTCTTGGAATCAGTACGATTCTAAATGCCATTTACTTTATGAAGACAGTGATTCGTATTTATACACCTATTGATGAAAAGACATACGAAGAAACAGGCTGCAGCATAGTAAAGATGAAAGATCAGAAGCTTTATACCTTTACATGTATTTGCTTTATTATCTTAAATATTATTCTTGGCACATGTTCACAGGGAATCGTGGAACTGATTCAAAGTGGACTTAGTATGTTCTCGTAAAAGAAAAATATATAAGAGATGTTAACAGGAGGTAGTTAGATGTCTATTCTAATACCAATAATACTTCCAATTTTGGCAGGTATTGTATTATTTCTATTGCCACAGGGAAAACAGGGAGAGATATCAGATTCAAGGATGGCCCCTTCAGAAAAAAAGGGGAATATCCTTTTGGGAAAACGAAGTATTCTGGTCGGATATACTCTTCTGGCATTAATCATCAGTATAGGCTGTATGATTCATGCCATTACACAAAGTGCAGAAGAGTTACACTTGTTTGATCTGGCACTGAATTTACCGATTTATTTTAAAATAGATACCCTTGGAAAAGTATTTGCAGTGGTAATTTCCATCGTCTGGCTTTTGTCTGCAGTATTTGCAGTAGAATATATGAAGCACGAAGAGCATAACAGAAGATATTTTGCTTTTTATCTGATGGTATACGGCGTACTGATGGGATTAAGTTTTGCCGGAAATATGGTTACATTTTATATGTTCTTTGAAATGATGACCTTACTTTCCATGCCCCTTGTTTTACATACCCTGACTAGAGAGGCTGTTATGGCAGGTCTGAAATATATGTTCTATTCCTTCTGCGGAGCATATATGGTATTATTCGGACTTTTCTTTTTATGCCGGTATACCAATACATTAACCTTTACACCCGGGGGGACACTGGATCCGGCTATGATGCAGGGACATGAAACCCTGCTCCTTGTGTGTGCCATGTTTATGATTCTCGGTTTTTCTGTAAAAGCAGGTATGTTTCCGATGCATGCCTGGTTACCAACTGCCCATCCCGTAGCACCGGCACCGGCATCGGCTGTTTTGTCCGGTATTATTGTAAAAATCGGTGCATTTGGAATTATCAGAACGGTATTTTATTTGTTTGGAGCAGACTTTATTCGTGGCACATGGGTTCAGAATGTCTGGATGATACTTGCCCTGATCACAGTATTTATGGGATCTATGTTAGCATATAGGGAAGATGTACTAAAGAAAAGACTGGCATATTCTACAGTGAGTCAGTTGTCTTATATTTTATTTGGTTTGTCTTTATTAAATATAACCGGAATGACAGGTGCCCTGCTACATGTGGTAATTCATGCCTTTGTAAAAACGGCCCTGTTCCTTGGTGTAGGTGCGATCATTTATAAAACCGGAAAACATCGGGCTTCTGAGATGACCGGTATTGGTAAGAAGATGCCTGTTATAATCTGGTGCTTTACGATTGTTTCTCTGGCTCTGATCGGTATTCCGCCAACGGGGGGATTTTTAAGTAAATGGTATCTGGCCATTGGAGCACTGGAAAGCGGTATCCCGGTATTTTCAGTTGCAGGGCCGATCGTCCTTCTGGTCAGCGCACTTCTCACAGCCGGATATTTATTACCGATAACAGTAAAAGGATTTTTCCCGGGAGAGGATTATGATTATGAAAATTCCGAAAATCTGGAGAAACAGCCGGGTATGAAATGGATGATGATTCCGATGATCATTCTGGCAGCACTTGCACTGGTATGGGGTATGTTTCCAACGAAAATCTGTACTATACTGACAGAGATTGCCAGTACATTGATGTAGGAAGGAGGAAGTATCATGCCTGAAATTATGTTATTTATTGTCATACTGCTTCCGATTCTTACAGGAGTATGTGCATTTCTTATTCCATTTAAAAAGAATTCCCAAAGAGAAATCTTTTTAGAAACATTTATTATTATGAATTCTGTTTTAGTCTGGCTTCTTCTTCTGAACAGACCGGAGGGAACATTTACTTTGGCCTATTTCACCGGTAATCTGGTGGTTCAGTTTCAGATAGATGGCCTTTCCATGGTCTTTGCCGGACTGGTAGCAACCTTGTGGCCCCTTGCCACATTGTATGCCTTTGAATATATGAAAAAAGAGGAACATGAAAGAGTATTTTTCATGTTCTACACGGTAACTTATGGTGTAACGCTGGGAATCGCACTGGCGGCAAATATTCTGACCATGTATTTCTTCTACGAAATGCTGACACTTGTGACCACACCGCTTGTGATGCATACCCTTACAAGAGAAGCCATATTGGCTTCCCGAAAATATATGTATTATTCTCTGGGTGGAGCAGCATTTGCATTTATCGGAATGATTTTTATGATCAGTTATGGAACCGGTGAAGGCTTTATGCTGGGCGGAACTTTAGATATGGCAAAAATCGGAGCCCGGTCAGATGTTCTGCTATTGGTATATGTATTTGCTTTCTTTGGCTTTGGTGTAAAAGCAGCAATTTGGCCTTTTAACTCCTGGCTGCCGGATGCAGGTGTGGCACCAACTCCGGTTACAGCACTGCTTCATGCGGTTGCGGTAGTAAAAGCAGGCGCATTTGCCATCATGCGTTTAACCTATTACTGTTATGGAACGGATTTCTTAAAAGGAACCTGGGCACAGTATTTTGTTATGATCTTTGTGCTGTTTACTATTGTATATGGATGCAGCCGTGCAGTAAAAGAGACACATATCAAACGTCGTCTGGCATACTCTACCATCAGTAATCTTTCTTATATATTATTTGGTGTGGTAATTATGACACCCCTTGGATTTGTTGGTGCTCTTTGTCATATGGTCTTTCATGCGACGATGAAGATCTGCTCCTTCTTCTGTGCCGGATCGGTAATGTATATGACAGACAAACATTATGTACACGAACTGGATGGTCTGGGATGGAAGATGCCAAAGGTATTTGGTATTTTCACCTGTTCTGCCTTTGCCCTGATGGGTGTGCCGGGGCTTTGCGGATTTATCAGCAAATTTTATCTGGCATCGGCAGCAGTGCAAAGTGATAATATTCTGGCCTATGTGGGGATCGGATGTCTGTTAGTATCAGCGCTTTTGACAGCCATTTATATGCTAACGATTGTAATCAGGGCATTTTTCCCGGAAAAGGATTTTAACGATACAAAGATTCAGGATGTAAAGGATCCAAACTGGAAGATGCTTCTGCCATTATCCCTGTTTGTAGTTGGAATGGTGGTTTTCGGATTATACAGCCAGCCTATCGTGGATTTGTTTACCAGGATTGCGAACGGACTGATTTAGGAAGGAGGTTTTCGGGCAAATGAGTGGAAACATTAGTTTATTTTTCATAGTACTTTATCCTATGCTGGGAAGCCTCATCGTATATGTGATTGGCCGGTATCATAAAAACATAAGAGATTATTTCATGCAGTTTATCTGCATCAGTGAGTGCGTTTTATTTTTGTGCATGCTGGTTCAGTACCTGAATCAGCCGATACCTCTGGTTTTTCACTTAAATGATTTTTGCGGAATGGGACTTCATCTGAAAATGGACGGATTCCGTGTACTGTACGGCACCATTGCAGCATTTATGTGGGCGCTTACCAGCCTGCTTTCGAAACAGTATTTTGGACATTATCACAATCGCAACAGATATTATCTGTTTTTCTTATTGACGCTGGGAGCAACAGAAGGGGTATTTCTTTCCGCTGATCTATATACCACTTTTATCTTTTTCGAAATGATGTCCTTTACTTCTTATGTATGGGTTGTGCATGATGAAAAGAAAGAATCCCTGCGTGCAGGAAGCACGTATCTGGCAGTGGCAGTCATCGGCGGTCTGGTGATGCTAATGGGACTTTTCCTGTTATACGATACCATCGGAACATTAACGATTTCTGAAATCTGGCCGGCTGTTTGCAGCACCAGAGAGGAGCTGGTGAAATTGATTGCCAGCAGCAGCTTTGTACCTGAGTCGGAAATCGCATCCGGTATAACAAGTATGAGGGAATTTCATATAAGGCTGTATGCAGCGGGATTCTGTATGTTATTCGGATTTGGTGCAAAAGCCGGTATGTTCCCATTACATATCTGGTTACCAAAGGCTCATCCGGTAGCACCTGCACCGGCATCTGCGCTTCTTTCCGGTATCTTGACAAAAGCCGGTATTTTTGGAATTCTGGTTATTTCCTGCAATATCTTTTTTGGAGATGTTGCATGGGGTAGCGTGCTTGTAATACTTGCAGTATTCACTATGGTGATTGGTGCAGTACTGGCTGTTTTTTCAACGAATTTAAAGAGAACCCTGGCCTGTTCCTCTGTTTCCCAGATTGGTTTTATTCTGACCGGTATCGGGATGAGTGTTCTGCTGGGGGAAGAGAATGTACTGGCAGTTCGTGGCGCTCTTTTACATATGGTCAACCATTCTTTGATTAAACTGGTGCTGTTTATGGCAGCAGGTGTGGTATTTATGAATATCCATGCTCTGGATTTAAATGAAATCAGAGGATTCGGACGCAAAAAACCGCTTTTGCATTTTTCTTTCCTGATGGGAGCGCTGGGAATCGGCGGTGCTCCGCTTTGGAATGGTTATGTCAGTAAGACACTGATACACGAAAGTATTCTGGAATATATCGAGCTTTTAAAGGAAGGAAGTCTTCAGACAGCGTGGTTTTCTGCCGGATTTATGAAGGCGGTGGAGTGGGCATTTCTGATCAGTGGTGGAATGACCATTGCTTACATGCTGAAATTGTATATCTGCATTTTCATAGAGAAAAACGAGGATGCCGGGAAACAGCAGAAATATGATGAAATGTCAAAATCCTATATGACGCTGCAAAGCCGGATAGCAATGCTCCTTTCCGGAATCATACTCCCGATCATGGGCTTTTTCCCACAAATCGTCATGAATAAAATGGCGGATTTGGGTCAGGACATTTTCCGTCTGATGACAGAAATAGAAAATGTGAAATATTTTTCGCTGGCGAATCTGAAGGGTGGATTTGTTTCCATTGTGATAGGAATTGTACTGTATTTTGGAGTCATTCGAACACTCTTTATGAAAAAGAAAGAATCCGGAAAGAAAGCCTATGTAGATTTCTGGCCACAGTGGCTGGATCTGGAAAATTTGGTCTACAGACCTCTACTGCTTACCATATTGCCATTTGTCTTTGGCGTTTTTTGCAGAATCCTGGACAGTCTGGTGGATGGAATCGTTGTGCTACTTAGAAAAACCATTTATAAAGACAGTCCTCTTCCGCATGAATTGGAGGAAGGAACTCCACTGACTTACCTGATTGGTTCCTTTATGGATACCTTGAGAGGGTGGAAATACAAGCTGGCCCATAAAGATATGCCGCAGGGCCCTACATGTGAACATAAGCTTGCAAATCTGTATGAAGATTTGAATGAAAACATCACCATCATCGGAAGAAGTATGTCCTTTGGACTTTTGTTATTCTGTATTGGTCTGATGATTACAGTAGCATATCTGATCTTCCGCTAAAGAAAACTTTAAGGAAACCGAATCCCGAATGATAATTTCCGGTTCAATCTTAATCTGCTTCTCGGAAACAGAAGCTTCTTTTTGTGAAATGATCTTTAATAATAATTCAGCAGCCATTTTGCCCAGCCTCTCTTGAGGGTGGGCAATTGTTGTTAGTGGAACCATACAGGTTTCTGCCAGATATGAATTATCATACCCGGTGACAGAAACGTCTTCCGGCACAGAAAGATTTTTCTCTTTTAATGCACGCATGACTTCAATGGCAGTCTGATCATTGTAACAGACAACACCATCAAAATAGTCCTGCTCCCGGTTTGATGCCAGCTCCAGAGTTTTTTCATAGGGATGAATATGCCGGTCTTCTGTATAGAACCAGATGACCTTGTCGGCATCATAAGGAATCCCTGCTTCTTTTAAGGCATCCACAAAACCACGGTGACGCTCCTGGCCCTGCATATCATCAGACTTGAATACACCAATCAGGTGTCTGTGCCCGGTATCGAGCAGATACTTGGTAATGAGATATCCACCTTTCCGATCATCCATCAAAATATGAGGCTTATCCGACATCTGAGAATAACTTCCCTGAATAAACACGTAAGGAATCCGGTACTGGTCCAGTAAATGATAGAGCCCCATATGCTTACAAAAGATGTGACTTTTACTGGGCTCAATGATGAGACCGTCAATATCCTTTTCCAAAAGCTCCTGCAAAATGCGGGCTTCTATGGTACGGGAATTTTTGGTGTTTTTCAGCACAATACTATAACCATTATCCGTCAAAACCTGATCGATTCCCTGTATGACATGTGGAAAAATATAGTCCGACAAATAGGTGGTAATGACAGCGATGTTTTTTGACTGATGCAGATGGCGCATTCGCTCGGAACAAAAGGTTCCCCGCCCATGCTCAGCATAAACGTAGTCCTCATTTTCCAAAATATGAAGGGCTTTACGGACGGTCTGCCTGCTGACTGCGTATTTTGAGGAAAGAACATTTTCTGAAGGCAGCTTTTCACCGGCTTTGATCTGACCTGACAATATTTGATTTTTTAAATCATCCATTAACTGGGTATATTTTAATTTCTTATCCATAGCCAAATTATATATGGAAAGAAGATCGTTCACAAGAAAGAATGGAAAAAAGTTCATCCAGCAATAGTTTATTCATAAGAAAAAATGAAAGCAGATACTTCCTGTGATATAATTAGAAGAATAAAGGAGGTATTGCACAAATGAAATAGGGTATTTATTTTGCGTATTGGGAAAAGGAATGGTTTGCCGATTATAAAAAGTACATTGATAAAATGGCAAAGCTGGGGTTTGACA
This sequence comes from uncultured bacterium, assembly GCA_945949875.1. Lineage (GTDB taxonomy): Bacteria > Bacillota > Clostridia > Lachnospirales > Lachnospiraceae > 1XD8-76. The sequence continues at coordinate 5,886 of CAMFGH010000037.1, read as the reverse complement.
TCCTGGAAATCTCCTGTGGGGCGTTAAAAGAGACTTATACCACAGACCAGCAGCTTTCCGAGCTGCGGAAATATGCAGAGAACAAAAACATTATACTGACAGCAGGGTACGGGCCTGCCCTTACGGAAAATCTGGGTTCCGCAGATCCGGAGATTCAGAAAAACGCCATTGCCTTTTTTACAAAAACGATTCAGGATTTGGAGAAGTTGGGAATTAAGACCTTTGGCGGCGGCTTGTATTCTTACTGGCCGGTTGACTATACAAAGCCCATCGATAAGGCCGGAGATCTGGAAAGATCGATTAAGAATATGAAAGAGATAGCCAAAGTGGCAGAAGCTTGTGATGAGGCTATAGCCTATGTGGATGCAGTTGGCAGCAGTCATGTAAAAGTCATGCTGGATACCTTCCATATGAATATCGAAGAAGATAATATTGGTGCGGCAATCCGAAAAGCAGGGGATAAACTGGGTCATCTCCATATTGGGGAGAGAAACCGTCAGGTACCCGGAAAAGGGACTATGCCATGGGATGAAATCGGCAAGGCACTTCGAGATATTCATTACGATGGAACGGTAGTTATGGAGCCTTTTGTGACACCCGGTGGAACCGTAGGATCTAATATTAAAATATGGAGAGACATGGTGTCGGATACATCAGAAGAAAAATTAGACGAAGACGCAAAGAATTCCTTACAATTTGTGAAACATGTTTTTGAAAGATGAGAAACAAGTTTCTAAAAAGAGAAACAAATTTCAAAAAGGCGAAAGACCTGTTTTCGAAAGATAAGAAACAACTTGATAACATGACCGTACAAGTTATAAGATGTATATATAAGTAAATTTCGTATTGGAGGAAAAAACTATGGTAACAAAAAAAGCATACAAGTTTTGGTTTTGTACAGGATCTCAGGATCTTTACGGAGATGCATGTCTGAAAAAAGTAGCAGAGCACTCAAAAATCATTGTTGAAAAATTGAATGAATCAGGCGTTCTGCCATACGAAGTAGTATGGAAACCTACCTTGATCACAAATGCACTGATCAGACAGACATTTAATGAAGCAAATGTAGATGATGAATGCGCAGGTGTTATCACATGGATGCACACATTCTCTCCTGCAAAATCCTGGATTCTTGGATTACAGGAATACAGAAAACCGCTTCTTCACTTACATACACAGTTTAATGAAGAAATTCCATACGATTCCATTGATATGGATTTCATGAATGAAAACCAGTCTGCACATGGTGACAGAGAATATGGTCATATCGTTACACGCATGGGCATTGAAAGAAAAGTAGTTGTAGGACACTGGTCTGACGTGGCAGTTCAGGAAAAGATTGCTTCCTGGATGAGCACAGCCATCGGTGTCATCGAAAGCAGCCATGTAAGAGTAATGCGTGTAGCAGATAATATGAGAAACGTAGCTGTTACAGAAGGTGATAAAGTAGAAGCTCAGTTGAAATTCGGTTGGGAAGTGGATACTTATCCGGTAAATGAAATCGCTGAATGTGTTGCTGCTGTATCCGAATCTGATACCAACGCATTAGTAGATGAATATTATGACAAATACGATATCTTATTAGAAGGCAGAGACCCTGAAGAATTCAAGAAACATGTTGCTGTTCAGGCTCAGATTGAAATCGGTTTTGAAAGATTCCTGGAAGAAAAGAACTACCAGGCAATCGTTACACACTTTGGTGATCTGGGTGCATTAAAACAGCTTCCCGGTCTGGCTATCCAGAGACTGGAAGAAAAGGGCTATGGCTTTGGTGCAGAAGGTGACTGGAAAGTTGCGGCTATGGTTCGTCTGATGAAGATCATGACAGCCGGAAAGAAAGATGCAAAAGGAACATCCATGCTGGAAGACTATACCTATAACCTGGTAAAAGGAAAAGAAGGTATTCTTCAGGCTCATATGTTAGAGATCTGCCCATCTATCGCTGATGGTCCGATCAGCATTAAGTGCCAGCCGCTTTCCATGGGTGACAGAGAAGATCCGGCAAGACTGGTATTTACCTCCAAAGAGGGTCCGGGTATTGCAACATCCCTGATTGATATGGGTAACAGATTCCGTCTGATCATCAATGAAGTAGATTGTAAGAAAGTAGAAAAACCGATGCCTAAACTTCCTGTAGCAACAGCATTCTGGACACCAAAACCGGATATGTACACAGGTGCAGAAGCATGGATCCTGGCAGGTGGTGCGCATCATACAGCATTCTCCTATGATTTAACATCTGAACAGATGGTTGACTGGGCAGACGCAATGGGAATCGAAAGTGTAGTCATCAATGACAGCACTACAATTCCTGCATTCAAGAACGAACTTCGTTGGAATTCTATTTACTACAGATAAGAAGATTTTGAAACTTAGGAAATATTAAAATAAGATTTTGGGAGGTTAAGATGAAAGCATTAATCGAAAGCGGCAAAGCCGTACTTGGTATAGAATTTGGTTCTACACGTATCAAAGCCATTCTGATTGATGAAAAAAATCAGGTTATCGCCAGTGGTGATCACGAATGGGAGAACCAGCTGGAAAATAAAATCTGGACATACTCTCTGGATGCTATCTGGACAGGTCTTCAGGATTGCTATGCAAGCCTGTTAAAAGATGTAAAAGAAAAATATGACACAACCATCACATCTCTTGCAGCCATCGGCTTTTCCGGTATGATGCATGGTTATATGCCATTTAATAAGGATGATGAACTGTTGGTACCTTTCCGTACCTGGAGAAATACCATCACAGGACCAGCCAGCGATGAGCTGAGCGAATTATTCGGATTCCACATTCCACAGAGATGGAGCATTGCCCATCTGTATCAGGCTATCTTAAACGGCGAAGATCATGTTGGTGATATCACATTCTTTACAACACTTGCAGGATATATTCACTGGAAACTGTCAGGCCGGAAAGTAATGGGTATCGGTGAAGCATCCGGTATGTTCCCAATCGACGTTACAAGCAGAGACTATGACAAAACCATGATTGAAAAATTCGATAAATTGGTTGCTCCAAAGGGATTTGCCTGGAAATTGGAAGAAATCCTTCCAAAAGTATTAGTAGCTGGTGAAAACGCCGGTACTTTAACAGAAGAAGGTGCAAAACTTCTTGACGTTTCTGGTAACTTAAAGGCAGGCGTTCCTATGTGTCCTCCGGAAGGGGATGCCGGTACAGGTATGGTTGCAACCAATGCGGTTGCAGTTCGTACAGGTAACGTATCTGCCGGTACATCCTGCTTCGGTATGGCAGTCTTGGAAAAAGACTTATCCAAAGCTTATCCGGAAATCGATATCGTAACCACTCCGGTAGGCGACGGTGTTGCTATGATTCACTGCAACAACTGTACTTCCGATCTGAATGCATGGGTTGGTATTTTCAAAGAATTTGCAGATGCTATTGGTGCAGATGTAGATATGGGCAAACTGTTTGGTACCCTTTATAATAAATCTCTGGAAGGCGATAAAGATTGTGGTGGACTTTTGGCATACAACTATTTCTCCGGAGAACATGTAACAGGCTTTGAAGAAGGTCGTCCAATGTTTGTACGTAAACCGGACAGCAAATTCACCTTAGCGAACTTCATGCGTGCTAACCTGTATACCACAATGGCGGTTCTGAAAACTGGTTTTGATATCCTGTTTAAACAGGAAGGTGTAGAACTGGATAAATTACAGGGACATGGTGGTATCTTTAAGACAAAAGGTGTTGCACAGAGTTATCTGGCAGCAGCTACCAATACACCAATCTCTGTTATGACAACAGCCGGTGAAGGAGGAGCATGGGGTATTGCACTTCTGGCTTCTTACATGATTCAGAAAGCAGATGGCGAAGGCCTTGCAGAATATTTGGAAGAAAAAGTATTTGCTGGACAGGAAGCATATGTGATGGATCCGGATCCGGCAGATGTAGAAGGTTTCGAGAAATTTATGGAAGTATATACAGCAGGACTTGCAATTGAAAGAGCAGCTGTTGATTCCATGCAGTAAAAAATAATATAGCAAGCCATATCTATGATGTGGCTTGCTATTGCCATGATAAAGGAAAGGAGAAACACATGTTAGAAGAATTAAAACAAAGAGTATATGAGGCGAATATGCAGCTTCCGGCACATGGCCTGGTAACTTTTACCTGGGGTAATGTCAGTGAAATTGACCGAGAGACCGGATATTTTGCAATCAAACCAAGTGGTGTGGAATATGACAAATTAAAACCGGAAGATATGGTAATTGTAGATCTGGAAGGAAACAAGATTGAAGGAAAATACAATCCATCTTCCGATACTGCTACACATGTTGAACTGTATAAGGCATTTCCACAGATCGGTGGTATTGTTCATACCCATTCTTCTTATGCAACCAGCTGGGCTCAGGCAGGAAGAGATATTCCATGCTATGGCACAACACATGCAGATTACATTTACGGTGATGTACCTTGCCTGAGATGCTTAACAAAAGAAGAAATTGAAGAAGCTTATGAAAAGAATACCGGTCTTCTGATTGTAGATGAATTCAAGAGAATGGGTAAGGATGTAGAAGCAGTACCGGCTGTTCTCTGCAAAAATCATGGACCATTTGCATGGGGCAAAAACGCTATGGATGCAGTTCATAACGCAGTTGTTCTGGAAGAGTGCGCAAAGATGGCTTACAGATGCGAACTGATTCAGCCGAAGGTTGCTCCTGCTCCTCAGGAACTGCAGGATAAACACTATTACAGAAAACACGGTGCAAACGCATATTACGGACAGAAATAAGAAAGCTGTTTTCCCATAGAAGCGTTAACTGGAAAAAATTATTTTAAAAATACACCGGTCGTCGTTAGGCAATATCACTAACTATGGCGGGTGTATTTTTTATGTTTTTCCCAAAATAAATCAAAAATGCCTCTTTATATTGACAAGGAAAATGCCGATGATACAATATATAGTGTACGCGCCAGATAATTCATACACTATATATTGTTATTATAGATATGATACAGGTAGAAAGCAACAAAAGGAAACAGAGGGGATAACATGAAAATTATTAAACGTAGTGGCCAGGAAGTAACCTATGATATATCAAAAATCATATCAGCGGTTAGAAAGGCAAATGACAGTGTTCCGGACAGCGATAAGATGACAGACAGACAGATCGACGTTATCGCAGATAATATGCTTCGTCAGTGTGAGAGGATCAATCGTTCTCTTTCTGTGGAAGAGATTCAGGATATGGTAGAAAATGAGATCATGAATCAGAGAGCTTTCACAGTTGCCAGAAGTTATATTACCTATCGTTATAAAAGAGCACTTGTTCGTAAATCCAATTCCACAGACGAGCAGATCTTAAGTCTGCTGGAGTGTAATAATGAAGAGGTAAAGCAGGAAAACTCCAATAAGAATCCAACGGTAAACAGTGTGCAGAGAGATTACATGGCCGGTGAAGTAAGTAAGGATATCACCAAGAGATTTCTGCTCCCGGCAGATATCGTAGAAGCACATGAAAAAGGAATCATTCATTTCCACGATGCAGACTATTTTGCACAGCATATGCATAACTGCTGCCTTGTTAATCTGGAAGACATGCTGCAGAACGGTACTGTGATCAGCGAGACTATGATTGATAAGCCAAAGAGCTTTTCCACAGCGTGTAATATCGCCACACAGGCAATTGCACAGATTGCAAGCTCACAGTATGGCGGACAGAGCGTATCTCTTTCCCATCTGGCACCATTTGTTCAGGTCAGTCGTGATAAATTCCGAAAGATGGTACGTGAAGAGTTTGAAGCATCCGGTATAGAGGTAGAGGAAGAAAAGATCAATAAGATCGCAGAGATGCGGGTAAAAGAAGAAATCAACCGTGGTGTTCAGATGATTCAGTATCAGGTTATCACACTGATGAC